>JANWWU010000027.1 GCA_025055595.1 Planctomycetota bacterium
CGCCTGCCGCCAGCGCCTGACGGTGCTCAAGGCCATCGTCATCATCCGCGCGTCGCGCGCCGAAGCGCTGTGCCTGCGGCTCCTCGCCGTCCCCTGGGTCGAGGCCCTCAGCGTGCGCGAAGCCCGCGGCTACGGCCGACAGAAGGAATGGCTCGCCCACTACCTCGGCGAACAGGCCGGCGACATCGAGTTCCTGCCGCGCGCCGTCGTCGAGTGCGCGATCCCGCGCAGCGAGCGCGAGGCCTTCGTCCAGCTCGTCCTCGCCGCCTGCCGCTCCGGCCGCATCGGCGATGGCAAGCTGCTCTTCGTCCCGATCCTCCAGACGCTCGACATCGACACCGAGGGCGGCGCCCGCCTCCGCGGTCCTTGACTGGGCGCTTCAGGGCGCCGGCAGAGGGTAGCCGGCCAGCACGCCGAGCTGATCGGCGAGCAGGACCATCTCGCCGACGAGCAGCGGCGACGCGAGCAGCGCCGTGCCATGGCCGAAGCGATGGATCAGCGCGCCATCGGCCAGGCGCAGGATGGCGACGACGCCGGCCTCGTCGGCGACGATCAACCGCTCGCCGCCGATCGCCAGCTGCAGCGGCTTGCCGGAGAGCGGCAGCTGCCAGCGCAGCTCCGGCTCGGCGTCGACCCGCCAACGATAGACGGCGACGCCGGGCGGCCGCTGCCCGGCAACGATCAGCAGCTCGCCGGCCGCGCCGAGCAGCGCCGGCCCGACGCTGTCGAGCATCGGCAGCGGCCGCGGCGCCGTGCGCCGACCCGCGAGGCGCAGCGTCCAGACCCCGACCTCGGTCGCCAGGGCGAGGAGCTCCGCGCTGTGCGCCGCGGCGGGAAGCCGCGGCGCCGGCAGCGCGTGGCGCGCCTGCACGCTGCCTGCCTCATCGATGATCAGCACGCTGCGGTCGTCAGCGACGACGAGGGCGTCTTCGCTGCGCAGGAGCAGGGGATCCCGCTGCACGAGCAGGCCGCCGACGCGCCACTCCACCCGTTCGCCGACCCGCGCCACCGCCACGCTCTGCTCGCCGTCGCGCTCGATCGAGACGGTGATGCGTACGCCTGGCCGATAGGCCGACTCGCCCTCCCAGCGCGCCAGCGGCACGGCCGGCAGGCGGCGCACGGGCACAACGCGGTCGAGTCCGGGCAGCGCCTGCCGCAGCTCGCCGTCGGCGGTCGAAAGCAGCCAGCCGCCGCCTTCGCCAGCCTGCAGCCAGCTGGCCCAGCGGATGCCGGGGACGGCGAGCGGCCGCAGCTCGCCGCGCTCGGGGTGCACGAGCTGAATGCCATCGGGCGCCAGGGCGATCGCAGCGTCGCCGAAGGGCAGCAGGCGCAGCCAGAGCGGTCGCGTTCCGGGCCACGGCGTGCGCCAGCGGGGAGCGATCGCTAAGGCGACCTCGATGACCTCCTCCTCCGTCTGGCGGCTCGCCGGCACCGTCAGGCGGCGGCTGACGCGGTCGGGAGCGCTGACTTCCAGCTGCACGGCGCTGTCGGCAGAGCGGCAGAAACGGCCATCGCGATCGACCAGCGCGACCCCGTCGACCTGCAACCGCAATCGGTCGATCGGCGCGCCGTCCGTCGGATCGACGGCGCGCACCCGCCCGGGCAGGGGCAGGCCCTCGAGCAAGGGGCCGGCGCGCGCATGCTCGCGGCGGAAGGCCGCAGCGAGGTCCAGCGCTTCGCCGTGCCGACCGGCAGCGCGCGCCAGCTCGATCGCCCGCCGCGCCTGCGCCGCGGCCGCGATCCGCCGCTCCGCGAGCGCGCGCACGGCCTCGGCGCGGGGATCGGCGACGGCCGCGGCGGCCTGGCTGACCTCTTGCCAGCTCACCGTGCGATCGTCGAGCAGCCGCTGCAAGCGGGCGATCGCCGCCTCGGCGCTCTCGAGGCGCTGCCGCTGCGCCTGCGCCAGCCGCTCGCTCGCGGACTCCGCGGCGCGCGCCGCTACTGTCGCCGCCTCCACCTCATAGCCGCTCCCGAACCATCGGCGATACCACGACCAGCCGCCCTGCTCGGCCGCGGCGAAGCGCCGCAGCTCAGCCGCCTGCACGGCTGGATCGGGGATCGCCAGCAGGCGCTCAAGCTCGCGCTCGGCGAGCGCGCGATGAAGCAGCGGCGCGAGGGCCCAGACCCCGACGGCCGTCAGCAGCGCACCGCCGCAGGCGATCGCAGCCCAGCGCGCGGCGCGGCGCCAGCGCCCCCGCCATCGCGCCTGCGCCGCCTTGCGCAGCAGCTCCGCGCGCTGCTGCTCATCGGTGCAGAGCTGGGCCGCGCGCTCCCAGGCCTGGGCGGCCGCCTGCCAGTTCCCGGCGCCGAGGTGCCGTTCGGCGTCCGCGATGCAGGCCGCGATCGCCGAGCCGCTGCCGCGGGAGCGCCCACCCTGAGGCGCGCTCGCTGCGCGGCGCGAGCTGGGCGCCAGCTTCGTCGATGCCCCGCTGGCCGCCTCGCCCCGAACCGCCATCAGGCGCGTCGTCGACCCCGACTTTCTCGCCGCTCCCTGTGACTCGCCCTCAGGGGGCGAGGCGGCGTCGGGACGCGCTGCCCGCTTCCCAGCTGCAGAATCCCCGGCAGCAAGCGCCAGCTCGCCGGCCGCCGCGCCCGTCGGGGGCGGCGCAGCCGCGCTGGCCTGGGGCGGGGGCGCTGCGGCCGCGGTGTCGACGAGGCTCGGCTGTCTGGGCTCGCTGCGCGCTGCGGGCACTACGGGCGGCGGCTGTTCGCGAGCGGCCGCCGCCGGCGGCGCGGCGGCTGCGCCCTGCGACTGGAGCGCTGCCTGCAGCAGGGCGCGCACCGGGCCGCTGGTCTTGCGCAGCACCGAAGCCGTGCCGGCCAGGGCGATCTGCAGCCGCTCGACCTCGTCGATCAGGGAGTGCAGGTCCTGGCAGCGCGCGGCGGGATCCTTGGCCATCATCCGGCGCACCAGGGCGTCGACGCGCGGATCGAGCTCCGGCCGCAGCGCCAGCGCGCTCGGCACCGGCTCCATCTTGTGTTTGAGCATGATGCTGAACGGCGTCTCGCCTTCGTAGGGCAGGCGGCCGGTCAGCATCAGAAAGGCCGTGCAGCCGAGGTTGTAGACATCGCTGCGGCTGTCGATCTCGACGCCATCGCACTGCTCGGGGCTCATGAAGGCCGGCGTGCCGACGCGCACGCCGATGCTCGTCACTTCCGTCGTGCCGATCAGCGCCTTGGCCAGGCCGAAGTCCGACACCTTGCAGACGCCCTGGGTGGACATCATCAGGTTGTCGGGCTTGATGTCGCGGTGGATCACGCCCTTCTCCGCGGCCTGCTCGAGCCCGAGCAGGGCCTGGCGCACGATGTCGACGGTTTCCAGCTGCGACAGGCGGCCCTGCCGGTGCAGGATCTCGCCGAGATCCCAGCCGTCGACGAACTCGATGACCATGAAGTAGATGCCGAGCCGCCGCTCCTCGCCGAAATCGTAGATCTGCAGGATGTTCGGATGATTGATCCGCGCCAGGCTCTTGGCCTCGCGCTCGAAGCGCTGGATGAAGCTGCGGTTGCGCGCGAGCTCCGGCGGCAGGATCTTGATCGCGACGCTGCGCTCGAGCGACAGCTGCCGCGCATGGTAGACCGCTCCCATGCCGCCTTCGCCGAGCTTGCGATCGATCAGACAGCCGCGCAGGATGCTGCCGATCAATGGATCCGCGCTCGCTTCGGAGGCGCGCAGCTGGCCGCTCGCTGGTACGAACTCGCTGCCGCAGGCCGGACACATCTGCGCCGCGCGCTCCGGGGCGCCCGCGAAGGCATGCCCGCAGACCGGACAGGCGAGCTGGGGCGGCTCGCCGCGCTGGTCCGCGGTCGCCCGATGGCGCTCGGTCAGCGGCTCCGCCGCCGCCACGACCGCCTCTACCGGCAGATAGGCATCGCTGCTCGATGGCACGCGCCAGGCATGGCCGCAGTGCGGGCACAGCGCCTCGTGGCCGCGCGACGGGACGGGCACGGAGCCGGCGCAGCGCGGACACCGCAGGCTCATGGCGCGCCGCTCCCGCGGTTCGCCGGGGCGCTGGCCGGCGCCCCGGACGCCGCAGGCAGCTGCCGCCACCACGCGAGCGCCGCGAGCAGCGCCGCCAGCAGCGCGAGCGCCAGCAGCGCGCGCCGCCAGCGGCGACGGCGCTCCAAGCGCTGGCGCAGCGCGGCGATCTCCTGCTCGAGCTCGACGACGCAGAGCGCGCTGCTCGTCGTCGATGCCGCCGCGTCGCGGCCCTCGCGGCCTTGTTCGAGGATCAGCAAGGCGCCGCGCAGGTCGCCGCGCGCCGCGGCAGCCGCCGCCTTGGCGCGCAGGTCCTGGATGCGCGCCAGCTGCGCCTGGCGCCGCGCCTCGCTTTCCTTGCTGCGCAGCACCGAGCGCAGGCGCTTGTCGGGCTCGCGGTCGGCTAGCTGCGCCCATAGCGCCGCCGCTTCACTGTAGCGCTTGGCGTCGAACAGGCGCTGCGCTTCGGCGTCCTGCGCCGGCAAGCTGATCGCATCGAGAGTGCGCAGCGGCTGGCCACAGCGGCCGCACACTGCCGCCTCGCTGCGATTGAGGTGCCCGCACTTCGGACAGGTGACCGTCCGGGCGCGCTCCTGACGCTCCGAGCCGTGGCGCTCGCCCGCCGCCAGCCGTGCCGCTTCGGGCCGCGGCGGCTCGGCGGCCGGCTGCGGGCTGCGCGCGCTGCGGGCGCGTTCCACCGCGTGCTCGCCGCTGATGCTGGCGCCGGGCGCTTGCACGGTCGGCAGCTCGACGCTGGTCGCGCGCGCGATCTCAACCTCGCTGCGGCCGAAGATCCCGAGGCGGATCCCGACCTCGAGCCACGCCTGGCGACAGACCGCAGCATCGGGGAAGCGTTCGTCGGCGCGCTTGGCGAGCATCCGCATGACGACGAGCGACACCTCGCGCGGCACGCTCGGTTGCACCTCGTGCGGCGGCGGGGGCAGGTACTCGCGCTGCTTGGTCATGATCTCGAAGGCGGTATTGCCGGTGAACGGCTTCTGCCCCGTCAACGCATACCACGCGGTGACGCCGAGCGCGTACTGGTCGGTGCGGCCATCGAGCGGCTGCCCCATGCACTGCTCGGGACTCATGTAGGCCGGGGTGCCCATCGCCAGGCCGTGCTGGGTCAGATCGCTGTGCTCGTCCTTCTTGCTCGAGACATCCTTGGCCAGGCCGAAGTCGGCGATCTTCGCCACCCCCTCGCGGGTGATCAGGATGTTGTCTGGCTTGATGTCGCGATGCACGATGCCCTGCGCCGCGACATGGTGCAGGCCCGCCAGGCACTGGACGATGATCGGGATCAGCTCGGCGGCCGGCACGAAGCCGCGCTCGGCGATCCGCCGCGCCAGCGACTGGCCGTCGACGAACTCGGTGACCATGTAGTGCAAGCCATCGAGCTGGCCGAAGTCGTAGACCGTGACGATGTTCGGGTGCGGGATGCGGGCGATCGCGCGCGCCTCGTGCTGGAAGCGCTTGATGAACTCCTCGTTGTCATGCAGCACCCGCGACAGGATCTTGATCGCGACGATGCGATCGAGGCTGACTTGGCGGGCCTTGAAGACCATGCCCATCCCGCCCTCGCCGATCTTGGCGAGCAGCTCGTAGCCGCCGAACATGTAGCCGGCTTCCAGCGCGGGCTGGGGGGTCTTGGGCGCTGCCGGGGCCTGGGGCGCAGGAGGCACGCGAGTCGGCAGCGCCACCGCCGCCGACAGGTCCCTGCCGCCATCGCTGAACTCCACCCCGATCGCGCGCGGACGCTCGGCCGCTGCGTCGGCCCCGCCCTCGGCAGCGCCCCCCGCGCCGGCGGCCTCGCTGCTGGGCGGCGCCGGCGGCTCTGGCGGCAGCGGCGGAAGCTGGGGGTCTGCAGGCATGTGCAGCCGTTGTCGTTACTGGTATCGCCAAGCCTTCCAGCGTACAAGCGCAGACCGCGGGGCTTCATCGCTCTCTGCCGAACCAGTTGCAGGAACGCTACAGAACGCGTGTCATGTTGTCGTTCTGCTACGCCGCTCGGGCGCGGCCTCTCGAGCCGCTCGCAGCGCCACTGGCATGATGCTTGCTAGGTCACTGGCACCAGCAGGAGACAGCATGATCGCCAGCATCACCCCTCTCGAGCTGCGCGCGCGCCAGCTCGCCGGACCCGTGACGATCATCGATGTGCGCACGCCGAGCGAGTATGCCGCGGGCCACATCCCCGGCGCGATCAATCTGCCGCTCGATCGGCTCAGCTGCGACCAGGTGCCCAAGGCCGACACGATCTATGTCGTCTGCCAGGGCGGAGTGCGCAGCCGCAAGGCCTGCGAGCAGCTGGTCGCTGGCGGGCTCGCCGGCGTCACCGATGTCCTCGGTGGCACCAATGCCTGGCGCAATGCCGGCCTGCCGCTCGAAGGCGATGGCCGCGCCGTCTTCGGCGTCGAACGGCAGGTGCGCTGCGTGGTCGGGCTCGGCGTGCTCGCCGGCTCGGCGCTCGCCGCCTTCGTCCATCCCTGGTGGGCTGGATTGTCGGCCTTCTTCGGTGCCGGCCTGGTGTTTGCCGGCCTGACCAACCTCTGTCCGCTCGCCAACCTGCTGGCCGCGATGCCGTGGAACCGCTCCGGCAGCGCGCCGGCGGCCCCCAGCGGGAGCGCTGCCAGCTGCTGCGGGGGGCGCTGAATGGGACAGCGCGTCCTGATCGTCGGCGGCGTCGCCGGCGGCGCCTCCTGCGCCGCCCGCCTGCGCCGCCTCGATGAACACGCCGATATCCAGGTCTTCGATCGCGGTCCCTTCGTCTCGTTCGCCAACTGCGGCCTGCCCTACTATGTCGGCGATGTGATCGCCGACGAGCGCAAGCTGATCGTCGCCTCGGCCGAGCTGTTCCGCGAGCGCTTCAACATCGCCGTCCACACCCAACATGAGGTGCTCGCGATCGACCGGCAGGCGCAGACGATCACGGTGCGCGACTTGGTCCACGGTCGCGAGCGCTGCGAGCGCTACGACGCCCTGGTCCTCGCCCCCGGATCGGTCGCCGTGCGGCCGCCGGTGCCGGGCATCGATCTGCCCGGGATCTTCCAGGTACGGACGATTCCCGACAGCCGACGCCTCCGGCAGTGGATCGCCGAGCGCCAGGCGCGCAGCGCCGTCGTCGTCGGCGGCGGCTTCATCGGCCTGGAGATGGTCGAGAACCTCGCGCACCGCGGCCTGACGGTGACCGTCATCGAGAAGGCGCGGCAGCTGATGCCGCCGCTCGACCCCGAGATGGCGGAGCCGGTGCGCGCGCGGCTCGAGCAGCACGGTGTCCGCGTGCTGCTCGAGCAGGGCGTCGCCGGCTTCGCGCTCGATGGCGAGCGCCTGGCGGTGCGCACGGAGCGCGGGGAATGCGTGACCGCCGATCTCGTCGTCCTCGCGCTCGGCGTCCGGCCCGATACCGCCCTGGCGCGCGCCGCCGGCCTGGCGATCGGCGACAGCGGCGGCATCCGCGTCGACGAGCAGATGCGCACCTCCGACCCGCGGATCTGGGCGGTCGGCGATGCCGTCGAATCGCTCGATGTCGTCACCGGGCTGCGCCTCGTCCTGCCGCTGGCAGGGCCCGCCAACCGCCAGGGCCGGGTGGCCGCGGAGTCGATCGCCGGAAGGCCGACCCACTTCCGCGGCGTGCAGGGCACCAGCGTCTGCGGCGTCTTCGGCCTGACCATCGCCGCCACCGGCGCCAGCGAGAAGCAGCTGCAGCGCGCCGGGATCGGCGACTATCGGACGGTCTACCTCCACCCCGGCCACCATGTCAGCTACTACCCCGGCGCCAAGCCGATCCACATGAAGGTGCTCTACCGCGCCAGCGACGGCCGGGTGCTCGGCGCCCAGGCCGTCGGCGAAGAAGGCGTCGAGAAGCGGATCGATGTCATCGCGATGGCCATCCAGCTCGGCGGCACCGTGCACGACCTCGCGGAGAGCGAGCTGTGCTACGCGCCGCAGTACGGCGCGGCCAAGGATCCCGTGAACCTCGCCGGCTTCATCGCCGAGAACCAGCGCAGCGGCGATGCGCCGCTCGCCGACTGGAGCCGGCTCGCCGACTATGCCGTGCTCGATGTCCGCGAGCCGGCGGAGGTCGCACGCGGCACGCTGCCGCAGGCGCTGCACATCCCGCTGCACGAGTTGCGCCGGCGGCACGGCGAGCTGCCGACCGGCCGGCCGCTGGCGGTGCTGTGCGCGGTCGGTCAGCGCGCCTACTATGCGGTGCGCCTGCTGCGCCAGCTCGGCTACGATGCCCGCCTGCTCTCCGGCGGCTGGCGGACGGCGGAAGCCCGGCGCGGCGCCGGCCTACTCTGATCACCAGCGCCGCTGCACACCGACCAGCGCCGAAACGCCGTCGTAGCCGTGGTTGTGCGGCAGCAGGTTGGCGTTGCTGAGGTGCAGATAGCGCAGGCCGGCGCTCGGCGTCCAGCCAGCGAGCGACGGACCCTCGAGGCCGGCGCCAGCGAGGACGGTGAAGTTGAAGTGGGTGCCCGAAGCGACGAAAGAGATCGGGAAGGAGTTCTGCGCTCCCGCCCCGCCCTCGAGGTACAGCGCGACCCGGTCCCGCCAGCCGCGCGTCCAGCGCAGCGACAGATCGACGCCGAGCGCATAGGCGGTGCCGCCAGCGGCGCCGATGAAGTCGTTGACATCGATGTAGCTGGCGACGGCATCCGCCCATGCGCTGAGGTCGGAGCGCAGCCAGTGCCCGAGGCCGAGGCTTGCGCGGTAAGGGTTGCCCTCGTCGGCGAAGTCGCCGATGCGCACGGTCGGCGCCGAGAAGGTCAGGCGAGCGCCCCACGCATCGTCGGCGGCGAGGACGACGCCGAGCAGGACCCACGCGAGGAGCGCGCGCATGCTGCTGTCATCGCCCGCTCGCCGCCGGCGAAAGCGCGCGGCCGGCGACCCCGCACAGCCCCTGCCAAGCCTGGCGCAGCGCGGGATTGCGCCCGCCGACGCGCGCGTGCACTGCGCGCATGCCTGCGCTGATCGACCTCGTCGGCCGCACGCCGCTGCTCGATGTCTCGTCGCTCGTCGGCAAGCCCGGCGTGCAGCTGCTCGCCAAGTGCGAGGGGCACAATCCCGGCGCCTCGGTGAAGGACCGCGCGGCGCGCGGGATGATCCTCGGCGCCCTGGCGCGCGGCGAGCTGCGGCCGGGGATGCGCCTGGTCGAGGCGACGAGCGGCAACACCGGCATCGCGCTGGCGATGATCGCGACCTCGCTCGGCATCGAGATGCACCTCGTGATGCCGGACACCCTGACGATCGAGCGGACGCAGACGATGCGCGCCTTCGGCGCCACCGTCCACCTGGTGCCCGGGACGATGGAGGACGCGCGCGACCACGCGCTGGCGATGGTCCGCGACAGCGCCGGCCGGCCCGATGCCTTCGTCATGCTCAACCAGTTCGACAACCCCGACAACGCGCGCGCCCACGAGGAGACCACCGGCCCCGAGATCTGGCAGGACACCGGCGGCCGCATCACCCACTTCGTGTCGGCGATGGGCACCACCGGGACGATCATGGGGGTGTCGCGGGCGCTGAAGGCGCGCAACCCCGCGGTCCAGATCATCGGCTGCCAGCCCGACGAGGGCAGCCAGATCCCCGGGATTCGGCGCTGGCCGCGCGCCTACCTGCCGAAGATCTTCGATCCAACGCGCGTCGATCGGATCATCGATGTCAGCGCGCGCGCCGCCGAGGACATGGCGCGGCAGCTGGCGCGCCGCACCGGCCTGTTCACCGGGCCCTCGGCCGGCGGCGCCTGCTGGGCGGCGCTGGAGGTGGCGCGCGAGCTCGACCAGGGCTGCATCGTCTTCGTCGCTTGCGATCGCGGCGAGCGCTATCTGAGCAGCGATCTGTTCATCCGCGGCTGAGCGCGGCGAGCGCGCGCGCCGCCGCGGCGCAGGCCTCGGCGAAGGCGAGGAGCTCGTCGCCCGTCGTCGTCCGCCCGATCGAGACGCGCAAGAACGAGCGCGCCAGCGCCTCATCGCGGCACAGCGCGCGCGCGACATGGCTCGGCTCGCCGCGGCCGGCCATGCAGGCGGCGCCGGTGGAGACCGCGAAGCCGGCCAGGTCGAGGCGCATCGCCCAGTGCCGGCCATCGATCCCGGGATGGACGAGACCGAGGGTGTTGGGCAGGCCGCCGCCGAGGCGGCGCAGCTGCGGCAGCTCGGCATGCAGGCGCTGCCACAGCTCGCCGAGCAGCCCCGCCTGCCGCTCGGCCTCGCGCGGCTGCTCGGCGACCGCTTCGGCGAGCGCCGCGGCCAGGGCCGCGGCGAGCGCCGCGTCCTCGGTGCCGCTGCGCCGGTCGGCCTGCTGCCGACCGCCCTGAATCAGCGGCGGCAGGCGCACACCGCGGCGCACCCACAGCAGGCCGACACCCTTGGGCGCCCCCAGCTTGTGGCCGGCGATCGCCACGGCATCGGCATCGAGCGCGCGGATCGCGAACGGAATGCGGCCGACCGCCTGGCAGGCATCGACGAGCACCAGCGCCTGCGGCGCGAGGCGCCGCACCGCCGCCGCCAGGGCCGCGATGTCCTGGAGGGTTCCGACCTCGTTGTTGGCGGCCTGGATGCAGGCGACCGCGCAGCCCGGCAGCGCCGCCGTCCAGGCCGCTGCGTCGATGCGGCCCTGCTCGTCGACCGCGACCGTGCGCAGCTCGGCGGCGTTGCGCAGCACCGCGCTGTGGTCGATCGCCGAGGCGACGACCGGACCGCGGGCGGCACGCAGCACCGTCGCCAGGGCCTCGCTGCCGCCCGAAGTGATGACGAGCTCCTCGGGCGCGCACGCCAGCGCGGCGGCACAGCGCTGCAGCGCGGCATCGAGGCAGGCGCGCGCCGCCTGCCCGATGCGGTGCACCGAGGCCGGGTTGCCCCAGGCGTCCTCGACCGCGGCCAGCCAGGCCGCGCGCGCGACGGGGCGCAGCGGCGCGGTCGCGTTCCAGTCGAGATAGACCGGCACCCTCAGCTGCGCTTCTTCGGCTTGCCCGACATCCGCGCGCGCTGCCGCGACAGGACCTTGCGGCCGCCGCGCGTGCGCATGCGGCGGCGGAACCCATGACGACGACGAGCCTTCAGGGCGCTGCGGCGGATGTTGGTCTTCATCGCTCCTCCAGCCTGCTCAACAAGCGGGTGAAGATTGTGTCGCGCCCGCCGTCGTGGCAATCCGCAGATTGCCAGACCCCGCAGCACGCTATGCTGCAGAAGCTATGTTTCGCCTGCTGCTCTGCCTGCTGTTCGTCGTCTGCGCCCTGCCCGGCGGCGAGGCGCCGCGCAGCGCCTTCTTCAACCAACGGGTCTCGGCGCGCAGCCTCGCCCTCAATCAGCCGGTGCGGCTCGAGTTCACCACCGGCCCTCGCCAGATCGAGAGCGTCAACATCGAGGCCGCGGTCGCGGACGCGATCCTCGTCGGCTACGCTCGGCAGTGGCGGCTGGTCGGCCGGCCGGCGGTGCAGATCGACGAGAAGACGCGCACCGTCCGCGTCTCGCTCGTCCTGCAGCCGCGCGCGACTGGCCAGGCGAACCTGCCGGCGATCCCGGTCAGCTGGCTGACCGGCGATCAGATCGCGGAGTTCGGGCAGGTGACCGTCGAGTCGCAGGTTCTCATCGGCGGCGAGCTGCGCCCGATACCCGGCGAGGTCCAGGGCGTCGGCGGTTTCGCCTGGGGGGCGGCGCTCGCCGAGCTTGCGCCCCAGCTCGGCCAGACGACGGTCGAGGGCGATCGCACGCTGGCGCGCCCCAAGCCCGGGCTGACGCTGATCTTCTACCGCGGCAAGCTCGCCGAGGCGCAGATCGATACCCCCGATGTCGCGCTGGAGGCGGCGCGTCCGAGCTTCCTCGCCCGCTGGGGCAGCCCGCTGAGCGAGGACGCCAACGGCCTGCTGTGGGTCATCGGCTGGACGCGCATCGCGGCGAGCAAGCTCGAGCGCGGCGTGCGCGTGTCGCTGGTCCGCGAAGACCTCTTCGATCGCGCGGTCCAGGAACGGATCGCCGACCAGGTGTTCCGCTACTTCGAAGCCCCCGCTCCCGCCCAGCCCTGACGCCGATGGCCAAGCAGGTCGCCTACGACGAGCACGCGATCAAGACCCTCGACCCCCTGCAGCACATCCGGCTGCGCACCGGCATGTACATCGGCCGGCTCGGCGATGGCTCGCATGTCGCCGACGGCATCTATGTGCTGCTGAAAGAGGTGATCGACAACGCGCTCGACGAGTTCATCCTCGGCTTCGGCAAGCGCATCGAGATCCGGCGCCAGGGCGCGCGCGTCGAGGTCCGCGACTACGGCCGCGGCATCCCGCTCGGCAAGCTCGTCGACTGCGTCTCCAAGATCAACACCGGCGGCAAGTACAACGACGATGTCTATCAGTTCTCGGTCGGCCTCAACGGTGTCGGCACCAAGGCGGTCAACGCGCTCTCCTGCTTCTTCGAGGTCGCCAGCTTCCGCGATGGCCGCTACCGGCGCGCGGTCTTCGAGCGCGGGCGCCTGCTGCGCGAGGAGGAGGGAGCGAGCGACCAGCCGACCGGCACCTATGTCGCCTTCGAGCCCGATCCCGAGATCTTCAAGCGCTTCGAGTGGCGCGACGAGTACATCGCCAAGCGCCTGCGCTACTATGCGTACCTCAACACCGGCCTGCAGCTGATCTACAACGGGCAGGTCTTCGCCTCCAAGCACGGGCTCAAGGATCTGCTCGCCGCCGAGATCGGCGAGGAGCCGATGCTCTACGACATCGTCCATGTCAAGGAAGGGCGGGTCGAGTTCGCCTTCACCCACACCAACGCCTACGGCGAGAGCTACTTCTCCTTCGTCAACGGCCAGTACACGAACGATGGCGGCACCCACCAGTCGGCCTTCCGCGAGGGGGTGCTGAAGGGCGTCAACGAATATGCCGGCAAGAACTTCGCCGGCGAGGATGTCCGCGAGGGCTTCGTCGGCGCGATCGCGATCAAGCTGCAGGATCCGGTGTTCGAGAGCCAGACCAAGAACAAGCTCGGCAGCGAGGTCCGCGGCTGGCTGGTGCCGATCGTCAAGGAAGCGGTCGAGCGCTGGCTGCACGCCGAGCCGGAGAGCGCGCGCAAGCTGCTCGACAAGGTCGCGGCCAACGAGCGCCTGCGCACCGAGCTCGCCAAGATCAAGAAGGAGGCGCGCGAGCGCGCCAAGAGCGTCGCGCTGCGCATCCCGAAGCTGACCGACTGCAAGGTGCACTTCACGGACAAGGACCATCCCCGGCACGAGGAATCGAGCCTCTTCATCACCGAGGGCGACAGCGCCGGCGGCAGCCTGGTGCAGTGCCGCGATGTTGAGACCCAGGCGGTGTACCGCATCCGCGGCAAGCCGCTCAACTGCTACGGGCTCGGCAAGGAGGCGATCTACAAGAACGAGGAGCTGTACCACATCATGTGCGCGCTCGGCATCGAGAACGGCCTCGATGGCCTGCGCTACAACCGCGTCATCCTCGCCACCGACGCCGATGTCGATGGCATGCACATCCGCAACCTGCTGCTGACCTTCTTCCTGCGCTTCTTCGAGGAGCTGGTGTCGCGCGGCCACGTCCACATCCTCGAGACCCCGCTGTTCCGCGTCCGCAACAAGCAGGCGACGCGCTACTGCTACAGCGAGGCGGAGCGCGACCGCGCGCTCGCCGAGCTCAAGGGCGCCGAGGTCACCCGCTTCAAGGGACTCGGCGAGATCAGTCCCGCGGAGTTCGGCCAGTTCATCGGCCCGCAGATGCGCTTGACCGAGGTCGACATCGAGAGCATGAGCGAGGTGACGCGGGCCCTCGACTTCTACATGGGCAAGAACACCCCGGAGCGCAAGCGCTTCATCTGCGACCACCTGATCGTCGGCGCCGTCTGATCAGCGGCGGTAGCCGGCGAGCACGCGATCGGCGAGCCGCGGGCAGGCGGCGGCGGCCAGCGCCAGCCAGCGGCTCGGCGCATGCGGCCAGATCTCGGGCGGCGGATCGCGCAGGCGTGCGGCGATGCAGCGCGCGACCCGCTCGGCGCTCTGCGTCGGCACCGGACGGCGGAACGACAGCGGCCGCCCGCTGATCCGCTCGCAGGTCGCGAAGAACTCGGTCTCGGTGCGGACGGGGTGCACGCTGCACACCGCGATGCGCTCCGCCGCCAGCTCGACGCGCGCCGCCTCGGCCAGCGCCAGCTGCGCGGCCTTGGTCGCGCTGTAGGCCGCGGTGTCGGGCACGGCGCGCCGCGCCAACGAGGAGCTGACGATGACGAGGCGCCCGCGCCAGCCGTCGCGCGGCTGCTGAGCGCGCATCAGCGGCACGGCAGCGCGCAGCCCGGCCGCGGTCGCCAGCAGGTTGACGCGCAGGATCGCCTGCCATTCGGCATCGCTGGTCTCGGCGGCGGTCCGCGCCAGGCCGTAGCCGGCATTGAGCACGACGGCATCGAGGCGGCCGAGCTCGGCGTGGGCCTGGCGGACGACGCCCTCGGCGGCCGAGGGCTCGGCGAGGTCGGCCGGCAGCACCAGCGCCTGGCGGCAGTCGCGCGCCACCGCTGCGAGGCGCTCGACGCGGCGCGCGCACAGCGCGAGGCGGGCGCCGCGCGTCGCGAGCTCGCGCGCCAGCGCCGCGCCGATGCCCGACGACGCGCCAGTGATCAGCACCGCGTAACCGTCTAGCCGCGCCATGCCCTGCGCTAGCCTCGGAAGCGCAGCCACATCGTGCGCCGGCCGCTCTGCACCTGGATGATGCCTTCGCGCAGGGCCGCCAGGCGCTGCGCGTCTTGTGCCGTCGTCAGCGCACCGAGCGAGCGCTCGGCGAGGATGCGGTCGCCGGGCGAGAGGCCGCCCTCGGCGGCCAGTCCGTCGGGATCGACCTGGACGATCAGCAAGCCCTGCTCGTCGGGCACCACGCGGCAGCCGAAGACCGGCAGGACGATGGCGCGCGCGACGAGCTCGCGCGCCGCCTTGGCCAGCGCCGCTTCGATCTCGGCGCGATCGGCGATGCGCACGCCGAACGTCAGCTGCTGCCGTTCGCGCCAGATGCCGATCGTCACGCGCTCGCCGATGCGGCGGGCGGCGATGCGGCTGCGGAACTGCTGGACGCTGACGACCGGAACGCCGTTGATCGCGAGCACGACATCGCCGGGCTGCAGACCGGCCTCGGCCGCCGGCGTGAAGGGATCGACGCTGGCGATGCGCACCGCCTGCGCTGGCGGCAGGCCGAGGCCGGCGGCGAGCCGGGCGTCGATCTCCTCCAGGCGCACGCCGATCGCACCGCGCCGCACCTCGCCGTGCAGGCGCAGGTCCTCGGCGACGCGGCGCGCCAGGTTGCTCGGAATGGCGAAGCCGAGCCCGATGTTGCTGCCGGTGCGCGAGACGATGTTGGCGTTGACGCCGATGATCCGTCCCTGCAGATCGACGAGGGGCCCTCCGCTGTTGCCGGGATTGATCGCGGCATCGGTCTGGATGAACGACTCGAAGCCGCCGACCGCTTCATAAATGCCGGTCGAGCGATCGGTCGCGCTGACGATCCCGGCGGTCGCGCTGTAGCCGACCCCGAGCGGGTAGCCGAGCGCGACCACCCAGTCGCCGACATGGACCTGGTCGGAGTCCCCCCATTCGATGACCGGCAGCTCGCCGACCGGGATGCGGATCAGCGCGAGGTCGCTCTGGACATCGACGCCGGCATAATCGGCTTCGACCTCGCGGTTGTCGTGGAGCACGACGCGCAAGCGATCGTAACCGGCCCAGCTGCCGTCGCGCCGGCGGACGAAACCGTTGCGGCCATCGGTCTGCAGGACGACATGGGCGTTGGTCATGATCCAGCTCTGCGCGCGGTCGCTGGCGACGACGAAGCCCGAGCCCTCGCCGGCCTCGACCTCGCGGATCGCGCGCCCGCTCCACGTGAGCACGACCTGCCGCTCGGTGGTGCGGATCGAGACGACGCTCGGGCCGACGATCTCGTGGACGAGGTTGAAGGCCCGCGACAGGCGCTGGCTCTCTGCCGCCAGCTGCCGCAGCTCGGCGAGCGCACGCTGCCGCGCGCCGGCTTCCCCGCCGGCGAGCACGGTCGCAGCGACGACGAGCAGCGCGAGGACGCGCACGCGTTCGATCTTGGGCGCGCCTCGGCAGCGCAAGCGCGGCCTACACGAACTGGAAGAGCGCCTTCGGCGCGCGGTCGCCGAGGCGGTAGCCGGCGCGCAAGATCCGCGTGTAGCCGCCGGCCCGCTCGCGGTAGCGCGGTGCGATCTCGGCGATCAGCTTCTCCGCCGCCTGGCGGTTGTTGAGGCGGCTGATCAGCTGCCGGTAGTAGCGCAGGCGCAGCGCCGGCTGATCGGCCGGGGCGGCGGCCGCGCGCTTGGCGATCGTCACCAGCCGCTCGGCGAAGCGCCGCGCCTCCTTCGCCTTCGGCACGGTGGTCATGATGCTGCCATGCTCGATCAAGGCGATCGTCAGGTTGCGCAGCATCGCCAGCCGATGCTCGGAGGTGACATTCAGCTTGCGGTAGTCGATGCAGTGGCGCATGGCGATCCCTCAAGCGGTCGTGCCGGCTTCGAGCGGCTTGACCAGCCGCATGCCGAGCGACAGGCCGCGGTCGGAGAGCTTCTTCTTGATCTCCTTGGCGGCGATCTTGTTGAGGCCGCGGATCGCGTTGAACTCGCTGTCATCAAGCTGGACGAGCTCGGCGATCGTGCGGATGTTGGCGGCGCGCAGCGCGTTCTCCGTCTTCACCGACAGCTCGAGGATCGTCACCGGCTTGTTGAGCAGGGCGCTGCGCTCGCTGTCGCCCTCGATGACCAGGTCGGTGACCGGCAGCTCGGCCTCGCGGCCGCCCTCGAAGTACTTGATGAAGGGGTTGAGGTGCTTGCGCAGGATGTTGGTCGCCTCGACCAGGGCGAGCTCGGGCGTGATCGTGCCGTCGGTCCACACTTCGAGGTCGAGCGCTTCGTAGTCGGTGCGCTTGCCGAGGCGGCACGGCGAGACCGCGAAGGCGACGCGGGAGACCGGCGAGTAGATCGAATCGATGGCGATGGTGCCGAGGGGGGCGCCTTCGATGCGCTGGTTCTCCGCTGGCACGAAGCCGCGTCCGGAACCGACATCCATCTCGAGATCGAAGCGGACATCCTTGGTCAGGGTGGCGATGACGAGGTCGGGATTGATGATCTCGACATCCTGGTGCGGGGTGATGTCGCCGGCGGTCGCCGGTCCCTTGCCGCTCTTCTCGAGGCGGATGGTCACCGGCTCGTCGCTGTGCAGGCGCAAGCGCAGCTTCTTGATGTTGAGCACGATGTGCGTGACATCCTCGAGCACGCCTTCGAGCGAGGTGAACTCGTTGTTGATGCCGCGGATGCGGATCGCGCGCACCGCCGCGCCCTGGATCGACGACAGCAGGACGCGCCGCAGGCTGTTGCCGATCGTCGTCGCGAAGCCGCGCTCGAAGGGCTCGGCGTGGAACTTGGCATAGTTGGTCGCCAGGTCGCCCGCGACCTTGTCGACCCGGGTAGGCAGTTCGAAACCGCGCCAGCGAATGCGCATAGGGATCCTCGCAGATTCCTTGGTGAGCGAAAGGTCAGACGCGCCGCTTCTTCGGCGGCCGGCAGCCGTTGTGCGGCAGCGGCGTGACATCGGCGATCGCCTTGATCGCGATGCCGGAGTTGATCAGGGCGCGGATCGCGCTCTCGCGGCCCGCCCCCGGCCCGCGCACCCGCACTTCGGCCTCCTTGAGGCCGAGCTTGACCGCCTTCTCGGCGCAGCGCTCCATCGCCAGCTGGGCGGCGAACGGCGTCGACTTGCGCGAGCCCTTGTAGCCGATCGAGCCGGCCGACTCCCAGACGGCGACATCGCCGTTCATGTCGGTGATGGTGACGATCGTATTGTTGAAGGTCGCGTTGATGTGCACGATGCCGCTGCGCAGCGTCTTCTTGACCTTCTTCTTGGTGTACGCCATGGTTCAACCCGTCACTTGCGAAGGATCTTCTTGTTGGCGACCGTCTTCTTCTTGCCCTTGCGGGTGCGCGCGTTGGTCCGCGTGCGCTGTCCGCGCACCGGCAGGTTGCGCGCGTGGCGATAGCCGCGATAGCAGCCGATCTCCTTGAAGCGCTGGATGTTGGCGGCGATCTCGCGGCGCAGAGCGCCCTCGATGACGAAGTTGCGCTCGATGAAGTTGGCGATGCGACCGAGCTCCTCCTCGGTCAGCTGATGGGCGCGCCGATGCTCATCGATCCCGCACTCGCGGCACACCAGCCGCGCGCGATGCAGGCCGATGCCGTAGATGTGGACGAGCGAGTACGGCACCTTCTTGTGTCCCGGGATGTCGACACCGAGGAGACGGGGCATGGATGCTCCTTCTTCAGCCTTGCCGCTGCTTGTGGTTGGGGTCGCTGCAGATCACGCGCACCCGCCCCTTGCGGCGGATGATCTTGCAGTGTTCGCAGCGCTTGCGCACGGATGCCAGCACTTTCATGGGTCCCTCCTCAGGCCTCGCGGTAGACGATGCGGCCGCGGGTCAGGTCGTAGGGCGACATCTCGATCGTCACCTTGTCCCCCGGCAGGATGCGGATGTAGTGCATGCGGATCTTGCCGCTGACATGCGCGAGCACCTCATGCTCCTTGCCGTTGGGCATGGTGACGACGACTTTGAAGCGGGCGTTCGGCAGTTTCTCCCGCACCACGGCTTCCAGACGGATCGCCTCTTCCTTGGCCATCTCAGAACCTCTTCCCAGTCTTGCGCGCTCCGGCGCCGAGGGCCCCCGCCAGCGCCGCCCCCCCGTACTTGTGGGCGAGCAGGAATGTCCCGACCTTCTGGATGACATCGAGCAGCACGCCGACGACAATCAGCAGCCCGGTGCCGCCGAGCAGCACCGCGCCCTTGCCGGCCAGGCCGAAGCTCGCCGCGAAGGTCTCCGGCAGGATCGAGATGATCGCGAGGAAGATCGCGCCGACGAAAGTGATGCGGCTCATGATCGCGCCGATGTAGTCGGCGGTGCTCTTGCCGGGCTTGATGCCGCGGACGAAGAATCCGGCTTGCTTGAAGTGCTGCGTCAGGTCGTTGAGGTCGAAGGTGATCGAGATGTAGAAATAGGTGAAGGCGACGATCAGCAGGGCGAAGACGAGGCGGTGCCCGGGGTTGCCGTAGGCCATGAACTGGTCGAGGCCGAGGTGCGCCAGCCAGGGCGTGGAGGCGAGCATGACCAGCAGGACGACGACCGGCTGCGCGAAGATCACCGGGATGACATTGGCGTGGTTGAGCTTGAGCGGCAGCGTGGTCTGCGCCCCGCCGTAGACGCGGTTGCCCTGGACGCGCCGCTGCTGTTCGAGGTGCACGCGGCGCACCGCCTGGACGACGACGACGATCGCGGCGATGATCACGAGGCAGACGGCGATCAACCCGAGCAGCTCGGCGAGCTCGGTCGCGTGCCCAGCGAAGGCCTGCGGCAGGTAGGCGAGGATCGAGATCATGATGACGATCGACACCCCGTTGCCGATGCCGAAGCGCGTGATCTGGTCGGCGATCCACAGGATCAGCATCGAGCCGGTGGTGATGACGAGGCAGGCCTCGACCGTCCACAGCAGCGGATTGGCCATCGCGTCGGGCGTCAGCAGGACGAGGCCGCCGGCGCTGTAGCGCGACAGCGCGATCGCCGCGATCACGCTCTGCACCAGGGCGATGACCAGCGTCACATAGCGCGTGTACTGGTTGAGCTTGCGCCGGCCGGTCTCGCCCTCCTTCTGCAAGGCTTTCAGCGAGGGGATGCTGAAGGCCATCAGCTGGATGATGATCGAGGCCGAGATGTAGGGCGTGATCCCGAGGCCGAAGATCGATGCCTGGGCGATCGCCCCGCCGTTGAACATGTTGGCATAGGCCAGCATCGCCCGCAGCGGATCATTGCCGCCCATGCCGGCGGTTACCAGCTGGTTCAGGGCCTCGGCGTTGACCCCCGGGATGGGGATGAACACGCCGAGGCGATAGATGACGACGCCCAGCAGGAAGGTGACGAAGAAGCGCTTGAGCAGCTCCTTGACCGGATCCTCGCCGATGTCCTGCTGAGCCATGGCGTGCCCTCAGCCCTGCGCCGCGGGGCGGGTCTCTGTCACCGAGCCGCCGGCGGCGATGACGGCGGACTTGACGGCGGCGCTCACCCGATCGACGCAGACGGCGAGCGGACGCGGCACCTCGAGCGCGCCGCGGCCGCCGACGAGCTTGATCGGCGCCCCCGGCTGCTTGGCGAGGCCGGCAGCGGCGAGGCTCGCCGCGTCGATGGTGTCGCCGCGCAGGTGCTTGAGGACGATGTCGAGGCGCAGGACCTGCCACTGCTGGCGGTGCCGATGATTCGAGAAGCCGCGCTTCGGGATGCGCATGTAAAGCGGCTTCTGTCCGCCCTCGAACAGCGGGCCGCGGTTCGGCCCGCCGGCGCGCGCGCCCTCGCCCTTGTAGCCGCGGCCGCAGGTCTTGCCCAGGCCGGAGCCGAGGCCGCGGCCGACGCGCTTGCGCTTGGCGCGGCTGATATCGACCGATGTGATCTCGCTGAGGTTCACAGCTCCACCCCCCGCAGCGCCTGGTACTGCTCCTTGGTGCGCAGCTGATCGAGGGCCGCGAAGGTCGCCCGCACCAGGTTCATCGGATTGCGGCTGCCGTAGGCCTTGGTCAGGATGTCGTGGATGCCGAGCTTCTCGAGCACGGCGCGCACGCTCCGACCGGCGATCACCCCGGTGCCGGGCGCCGCCGGGATCAGGCGCACGCGCGCGGCGCCGAAGCGGCCCTCGACCTCGTGCGGAATCGTGCCGTTGATCACGGGATAGGAGCGGACATTGCGCTCGCCGTTGCGCACCGCCTTGTCGATCGAGCTCGACACTTCCTTGGCCTTGCCGCTGCCGAAGCCGACCTTGCCGTTGCCATCGCCGAGGACGACGAAGGCGCTGAAGCTGAAGCGCTTGCCGCCCGCCGTCACCTTGGCGCAGCGGTTGATGCTGACGACATCCTCCTTGTAGAGGGCGCTGCGGCCCTCGCGTTCCCGCGTCACGGGCGCCGCCGCGCCGCGGCGCTCGCTGCCGCGGCGCTCCTGATCGCCGCCTTTGATCGTCGCATTCATCCGGGGCATGTGCTCGTCCTCGTCCTGCTCACGCAGCGTTGGGGGTAAAGCATTTTGAGAGCCGTTTCAGAACTGCAAGCCCTTGCTGCGCGCGGCATCAGCGAGGGCAGCGATGCGTCCGCCGTAGCGGCGCCCGTTGCGATCGAAGACCACCGCCGTGATGCCGGCCTTGGCGGCGCGCTCGGCGACCAGTTCGCCGACGACCCGCGCCGCCTCCAGCGGCTTGAGCTCGGCGCAGCGCGCGCGGATCTCCGCGCACAAGGAGCTGGCCGAGCACAGCGTCCGTCCGCTGTAGTCGTCGATGATCTGGGCATAGATGTGGCGCTCGCTGCGGTATACCGAGAGCCGCGGGCGCTGCGCGTCGCCGCGGACGCGCTTGCGGATCCGCCGCTTGATGCGCTCGATCGCCGCTCGTTTGGCCTTCTGGATGTCCATCGTGCGCTCCTCGCCTCACTTCTTGGCGCCGCCGGTGGCCGCGGCCTTGCCCGCCTTGCGGCGCACGACCTCATTGGCGTAGCGGATGCCCTTGCCCTTGTACGGCTCGGGCTTGCGCGCGGCGCGGATGTTGGCCGCCACCTGACCGACCAGCGCCTTGTCGATGCCGCTGACCGTGATGTGCGTCTGGTCCGGCACGGTCACGGTGATGCCCTCGGGGATCGGGATCTCGATCGCATTGGCGAAGCCGACATTGAGGACGACGGTGCGGCCCTTGAGCGCGGCGCGGTAGCCGACGCCGACGATCTCCAGGCTCTTGCTGTAGCCCTTGCTGACGCCTTCGACGAGGTTGCGCACCAGCGCGCGGGTCGTGCCGTGCATCGCGCGCGTGTGCTTGTCGTCGCGCTCGCGCTCGACATGCAGCTGCCCGTTGTCGATGCGCACACGGATGCCATCGCACAGCGTCAGCGCGTTCGTCCCCTTCGGACCCTTGCACTTCAGCGTGCGGCCCTCGAGCGCGACCTGGACGCCCTGCGGGATGGCGACGGGTTGCTTGCCGATGCGACTCACGATGCCCTCACTGGACAGTGCACAGCACCTCGCCGCCGAGGCGCGGCCGCCGACGGCGGCATTCGCGGTCGGAGAGGATGCCGGCGGGGGTGGAGAGGATGGCGATGCCGTAGCCGCGGATCACCGGCCGCAGCTCGCGGTAGCCGCAGTAGACGCGCCGGCCGCTCGTCGACACGCGCTGGATGCGGTGGATCGCCGGCTCGCCGTCGTCGCTGTACTTCAGGGCGATGCGCAGGGTGCGCGCCGGCTTGGTGTCGAGGACCGAGACCGCCGACACATAGCCCTCCTGCAGCAGGACGCGGGCGATGCCCTCCTTGATGCGGGAATGCGGGACATCGACCTGATCCTTGGCCGCCATGATCGCGTTGCGAATGGCGGTCAGCATGTCCGCGATCGGATCGGTGCAGCTCATAGGCCCTCACCAGCTCGCCTTGGTGACGCCGGGCAGGACGCCGGCATGCGCCATCCGCCGCAGCTGCGTGCGGCAGACGCCGAACTTGCGCAGGTAGGCGCGGCTGCGCCCGGTGATCTGGCAGCGGTTGCGGTAGCGCACGGGGCAGCTGTCGACCGGCAGCAGCGACAGCGCGGCGCGCGCCTCCATCCGCTCCTCGAGCGACAGCTTGAGGTCCTTGGAGCGGGCGCGCAGGGCATCGCGCTGCGCGCGATACTTCTCGATCAGGCGCTGGCGCTTCAGGTTGCGATGGACGGTGCTCTTCTTCGCCACGGTTACTTCTCCCGGAACGGCATGTGCAGTGCCTTGAGGACGGCGTACGACAGCTGCTCGTTGGAGTTGCGGAAGCAGATCGTGATCTGCAGGCCCTGGTTGTGCTCGAGCTTGTCGAGCACCACCTCATGGAACAGCGCCTGCTCGCGCAAGCCGAGGTTGTAGTTGCCGGCCTTGTCGAAGCCCTTGCGGCTGAGGCCGCGGAAGTCCTTGATGCGCGGGATCGCGAGGTGGATCAGCTTGTCGAGAAAGGCCCACATCCGCGCCCCGCGCAGGGTGACGCGGGCGCCGATCTTCATCCCGACGCGGGTGCGGAAGTTGGCGATCGACTTCTTGGCGCGGGTCGGCACCGCGCGCTGGCCGGCGATCAGCGACAGGTGCTCGGTGACGATGTTCAGGATCTGGCCGTCGCTTGCCGCCCGGCCGACGCCCATGTTGAGGCAGATCTTCTCCAGTCGCGGGCCGGCCAGGCGGTTGGTGATGCCATGCGCCTTGAGGATCTCCGGCAGGCGCTCCTCATAGAGCTGACGCGACGACTTGCAGAGATAGAGGGTAGCGGTCATGGGAGGCCCTCACACCTGACGCCCGGACGGGAAGCGGTAGCCGCTCTTCTTGGCGACGCGGACGACGCCGTGCTCGGTGCGCTCGTGGCGCACGCGCGTCGGCTTCCCGGTCGTCGGATCGAGCAGCGCGAGGTTGCTGACATGGATCGGGCGCAGCCGCCGCACTCGGCCGCCCTCGATGCCGGCCTGCGGGTTGGGCTTGACATGGCGGATCTCGTACTGCGCGCACTCGCCCTCGACCAGGGCCCGCCCCTCGCGCGGGAACACCTTGATCACGGTGCCGGTCTTGCCGCGCACCGACTTCGGGCCGGTCAGCAGCACGACCTTGTCGCCGGTGCGGATATGGCACTTGGCGTGATGCGGAAGCTTCGGTTTCTTGACGCGGCTGGCCATGGGTGCCTCACACCACCTCGGGAGCGAGCGAGATGATCTTCATGAAGTTGCGCGCGCGCAGCTCGCGCGCCACCGGGCCGAAGATGCGGCTGCCGATCGGGTTGCGGTCCTTATCGATCAGCACGACGGCGTTGCTGTCGAAGCGCACCCAGCTGCCATCCTCCCGGCGGATCGGCTTGGCGGTGCGGACGATCACCGCCTTGCACACCGTCTTCGGCTTGACCTCGGAGGTCGGCAGCGCCTTCTTGATCGAGACGACGATGATGTCGCCGACCGTCGCATAGCGCCGCCGCGTGCCGCCGAGCACCTTGATGCACATCGCGCGCTTGGCGCCGCTGTTGTCGGCGACATCGAGCCAGGTTTGACTCTGGATCATGGCGGGATTCCTGTGGGAGCCTCAGACGGCGCGCTCCAGCACCTTCATCAGGCGCCAGCGCTTGGTGGCGGAGAGCGGGCGGCACTCGATGATCAGCACCGTGTCGCCTTCCTTGCTCTCGTTGCGCTCGTCGTGGACATGGAACTTCAGGGTGCGCTTGATGTACTTGCCGTACTTCGGGTGCCGGTACTGCTCGGTGACCGACACCGTCCGCGTCTTGTTCATCTTGTCGCTGGTGACGACGCCGATGACGCGCTTGTGCAGCCCGCGCGGGCGCGGGCCGCGCGGAGCGGACGCGCTCGGCTGGCTCGGCGGTTCGGCCTTGGCAACCTCGCTCATCTCATGCCCCCTTCGGCTGCTGCCGCTGCTGCGCGAGCTCGCGCTCGCGCAGGATGGTGAGGATGCGCGCCACCTGGCGGCGGTTGGCGCGGGTGCGCATCCCGAGCCGCTTGCCCTCCAGGGCGCTCGCGATGCGCGCCTTGAGCATCTCGCTGCGCAGGCGCTCGACCTCCTCGCGCAGCTGCTGATCGGTCTTGGCGCGCAGCTCCTGCATCAGCGACCGCTTCATGCCATCTCCTCCTCGCCGCGCTTGATCAAGCGGGTCGCCACCGGCAGCTTGTGCGCCTGGCGGCGCATCGCCTCCCGCGCCTGGTCTTCGGTGACGCCGGCCAGCTCGAAGAGCACGGTGCCGCGATCGACATGGGTCGCCCAGTAGTCGACATCGCCCTTGCCCGAGCCCATGCGGCTCTCCGCCGGATGCTTGGTCACCGGCCGGTGCGGGAAGATGCGGATCCACAGCTTGCCGCTCCTGCCGAGGTAGTGGCCGGCCGCGACGCGCGCGGCCTCGATCTGGCGCGCGGTGATCCGCCCCGACTCCAGGGACTGGATGCCGTAATCGCCGAAGGCCAGGCGATTGCAGGTCTGCGCGACATGCCCGAGCTTGTTGCGCCGGGTTTGCTGCTTGCGGTGCTTGACGCGGGCTGGGAGCATCGCCATGTCAGGCCTCCTTTTCCTGCAGCTGCGCGTAGGGCCCGTGGTTGATCCAGACGCGCACGCCGATCGCGCCGGCCGTCGTCCGCGCCATCGCGTAGCCGTAGTCGATGCACGTGTTCAGGCTGTTCATCGGCACGCTGCCGGCATGGTCGCGCTCGGTGCGCGCGATCTCGGCCCCGCCGAGCCGGCCGCCGACCTTGATCAGGATCCCGCGCGCGCCCTCGCGCATCGCGTTCTCGACCGCGCGCTTCATCGCGCGCCGGAACGAGCCGCGGCGCTCGAGCTGCTCGGCGACATTCTCGGCGACGAGCTGGGCGCTGATCTCCGGCTTGCGAACTTCATTGATTTGCACCTTGACCGCCTGGCCCGCCAGCTTCTCGAGGCTCTTCGTCAGCGCGTCGACCTCCGCCCCGCGCTTGCCGATGATCACGCCCGGGCGGCCGGCATGCAGGGTGACCGTCATGCGGTCGGCCTTGCGCTCGATCAGGATCTTCTCGATCGCCGCGCTGGCGAACTTGCGCTTGAGGTAGTCGCGGATCTGCGCGTCCTGGAGGACGAGCTGCGCGTACTTGCGGCCCTTGGCGAACCACACCGAGCGGTGCGGTTCGGTGATGCCAATGCGGAAGCCGAGCGGATGGATCTTATGCCCCATGACTCATCCCTTGCGGGCAGCCGGCTGCACGGCGACCCCGATGGTGATGTGGCTGTTGCGCCGCCAGCGCGCCGCCGTGCGCCCGCGGCTGGCCGGCCGCCAGCGCTTGAGGACCATCCCCTTGTCGACGCGGGCATCGACGACGACGAGATCCATCGGATCGACGCCGCCGAGGTTGACGGCGTTGGCGACGGCGCTGTCGAGCACCTTCTTCATGATCGCCGAGCCGCGACGCAGGTCGAAGGCGAGGATGTTGACGGCATCGGCGACGCGCTTGCCGCGGATCAGCTGGCAGCACAGGCCGGCCTTGCGCGGGCTGATCCGGGCGTTGCGCAGCACGGCATGAAATCGCTTCTGGTCGCTCACTTGCCCTCCTCCTTCTTGGCGCCGCTGTGGCCGCGGAAGACGCGGGTGATCGCGAACTCGCCGAGCTTGTGCCCGACCATGTTGTCGGTGATCAGCACCTTGGTGAAACTCTTGCCGTTGTGGACCTCGAAGGTGTGGCCGATGAAGTCGGGAACGACGGTGCAGGCGCGCGACCAGGTGCGGATCGGCGTGCGCTCGCCGCTCGCCTTCTGCTTCTCGACCTTGGCGAGCAGCTTGAGATCGACGAAGGGACCCTTGCGGGAGCTGCGCGACATCTCAGGCCTCCGTGGTCATCGCCCGCCCATCGCGGCGGCGAATGATGAAGACATTGTTGCGGTTCTTGCGCTTCCTCGTCTTCTTGCCGTCGACCAGGCCCCACGGCGAGCAGTGCTGGCGGCCGCCGTTGGTGTGCCCCTCGCCGCCGCCCAGGGGGTGGGCGATCGGGTTCATCGAGTTGCCGCTGACCGTCGGGCGGATGCCGAGCCAGCGGTTGCGTCCGGCCTTGCCGATCACCCGCACATTGGCATCGCCGCGACCGACGACGCCGATGGTCGCGCGGCAGGTCGCCGGCACGCGGCGGATCTCGCCGCTGGGCAGGGCGAGGATCGCCTTGTCGCCATCGATCGCCATCAGGCGGGCGAAGGTGCCGGCGGCGCGTGCCAGCTGGCCGCCGCGCCCGGGCTGCAGCTCGACGTTGTGCACCTCGATGCCCTGCGGCACATGGCGCAGCTCCATCGCGCAGCCGATGTTCGGGTCGCCGGCGCCGGAGTAGCTGACGACCGTCATCCCGACCTGCAGGTCCTTGGCGGCGAGGATGTAGCCCTTCTCGCCATCGGCGTAGGTGACGAGCGCGATGCGGCAGTTGCGATAGGGGTCGTACTCGATCGCCGTCACCTTGCCCGGAACATCGAGCTTCTTGCGCTTGAAGTCGACGAGGCGGTAGAGGCGCGGGTGGCGCCCGCCCTTGTGCCAGCAGGTGATGCGCCCCTGGCTGTTGCGGCCGGCGCGGTAGGGGATCTTGATCACCAGGCTCTTCTCGGGCTCGTCCTTGGTGATTTCGGAGAAGTCCGGGATCGTCGCGTGGCGCGCCCCGGGGCTGGCGGTATGCAGGCGGCGATACGGCATCTCACACCCCCTCGATGCGCTGGCCCTCGGCGACGGTGACGATCGCCTTCTTCCAGCGGCTCTCCTGGCCGGCGGCGCGGGTGCGCAGGCGGCGCTTCTTGCCGCGGCAGTTCATCGTGTTGACCTTGACGACCTTGACCTTGAACAGGGCCTCGACCGCCGCCGCGATCTGCACCTTGTTGGCCAGCGGATTGACCGCGAAGGTGTACTGATTGAGCTTGTTCTGCAGGTGCACGGTCTTCTCGGAGACGACCGGACGCACGATGATCTGATGCGGAGTCATGGCAGCTCCTTGACCAGCGCCTCGAGGGCCGGCCGCGCGAAGATCAGGTGCGTGTGCGTCAGCACGATGCCGGCATGCAGGTTGCGCCGCTCGGCGACGGCGACGCGCGGCAGGTTGCGCGCGCTGAGCACGAGGTTCGGCTGATGGCCTTCGCTGACGATCAGCGCCGAGCGCTCGCCGACGCCGATCGCAGCGAGCAGCTTGGCCAGCGGCCTGGTCTTCGGCTTCGACGGATCGAGGCCTTCGACGGCGCAGACGCAGCCCGACTCCAGGCGCCAGCGCAGCGCCGAGCGCGTCGCGATGCGCCGCTCCTGGGCGTTGAGCACGATCGTGTAGTCGCGCGGGCGCACCGGATGCGCGCGGCCGCCGCCAACCCACTGCGGCGAGCGGATCGAGCCCTGGCGGGCGCGCCCGGTGCCCTTCTGACGCCACGGCTTCTTGCCGCCGCCGGCGACCTCGCCGCGGTTCTTCGTCTTGTGCGTGCCCTGGCGCTGCGAGGCGAGATGCGCGATCAGCGCCAGCTTGAGCAGCGGCTTGCGCACGGCGACATCGAACTTCGCGGGATCGACCGCGATCTCGCCGGTCTTGGCGCCGCTGAGGTCGTAGACGGGAACAGCGATGGCGGTCATGGTCAGGCCTGCTTGATCTCGACCAGGCCGCCGTTGGGCCCGGGGACGGCGCCCTTGACGACGACCAGGTGGTTCTCGGGATCGATCGACATGATGCGCAGGTTGCGGACGGTCACGCGCTCGTGGCCGTAGTGGCCGGCCATCGGATGCCCGGGGTCGATGCGCGCCGGGTCCATGCGCGCGCCGATCGAGCCGGGGCGACGCTCGCCCATGTGGCCGTGGCTGGCGTACTGGCCGGCGAAGTTGTGCCGCTTCATCACGCCGGCGAAGCCCCGGCCCTTGCTGATGCCGACGACATCGCAGCGCTTCGAGGCATCGAGCAGCGCCACCGTCAGCTGCGCGCCGGGCTTGGCCTCGATGCCTGGCGCGACCGGCACCTCGCGCAGCGCCTCGCGGAACGCGACCTTCGCCTTCTGGTACTCGCCGGCGATCGGCTTGTTCAGCTTGCGGCGACGGCGGCCGACCGCGACCTTGAGCGCCGCGAAGCCGTGCTTCTCCGGCGTCTTCACCTCGACGACTTCGTTGGGCAGGCACTGGATGACGGTGACCGGCACCGCCTCCTCGCCGTCGTATACCCGGGTCATCCCCAGCTTCGTGCCATAGAGCGCGACGGCCATGCTCACCTCACCGTCTGCTTGATCGTGATGTCGACGCCGGCCGGGACATCGACGCGCGAGAAGACCTCGTTGGTCTTCGCCGTCGGCTCGATGATGTCGATGATCCGGCAGTGCGTGCGCAGCTCGAACTGCTCGCGCGACTTCTTGTCGACATGCGGCGAGCGCTGCACGGTGAAGCGCTCGATGCGCGTCGGCAGCGGGATCGGGCCGGCGACGCGGGCGCCCGTGCGCTTGGCGGTCTCGACGATGTCCTGCGCGGCCTTGTCGAGGATACGGTGATCGTACGCCTCGAGGCGGATCCTGATCTTCTCGTTCACAGTGTCCCCTGGCGCGATGCCGGGTCAGCCTCACGGCTGCGGTGGGCCCCTTGGACCACGACCCTCGCGGGTCTGCCGCTGGCGGCGGGCTTGGACCCCCAGCGGCGGCCCCCAGAGGTGGCGAGCGAGCTCGCCACATGGGTGGAGCGTGGCATGCTATGGCTCTCGCAAGCTGCGCAAGAGGGCAGTGCGGCAGCCCTCTGCCCAGTTTCGGGCGGCGGAGCCGCCGGTCAAGCGCGCGGCGCGCTGGCCGCGCGCCGCCCGCCTTGCCGGCCGGCGCAGCGGGGAAGCATCGCGGCATGCCCCGCTACAGCGAGGAGCAGGTCCGGCGGGTGCGCGAGGCGATCGATCTCGCGCAGCTGATGAACGAATACACGCCAGTGCGCCGCGCTGGGCACGACTTCGTCTGCTGCTGCCCCTTCCACCAGGAGCGGACGCCCTCGCTGCATATCTATGTCGCCGACCAGCACTACTACTGCTTCGGCTGCAAGGCGCACGGCGATGTCTTCAGCCTGGTGATGGCCAAGGAGAACCTCGGCTTCGCCGACGCCGTCGAGTGGCTGGCGCGGCGCGCCGGCATCGTCCTCGAGCCGCTGGCCGGCGGCGCGCGCGAGGAGCGCGAGGCGCGCTCCTCGCTGCTGGCCGCCGTCGAGTTCGCCTGCGGCTTCTACGAGCGCTGCCTGTGGGAGTCGAGCGAGGCCGCCGCCGCCCGGCGCTATCTGCTCGAGCAGCGGCGGCTGAGCATCGAGACCTGCCGCCGCTTCCGCGTCGGCTGGGCGCCGGGGCGCAACCAGCTGCTCGCCGCGGCGCGCGCCGCCGGCCACGATCCGCGCGTTCTGCAGCGCGTCGACCTCGTGGTCGAGCGGCAGGGAACGCTCGGCGACCGCTTCTTCGCGCGCATCACCTTCCCGATCTGCGACCGCTTTGGGCATCCGCTGGCCTTCAGCGCCCGCCTGCTGCCGGAGGCCGAGGCCGCGGCCAAGGCCGAGGGCCGCGGGGTCGGCAAGTACATCAACAACACCGACACCCCGCTGTACCGCAAGTCGACGCATGTCTTCAACCTCCATCACGCGCGCCTGCACTGCCGCGAAGAGGGGCGGCTGATCGTGATGGAGGGCCCGACCGATGTGATGGCCGCCGATCAAGCGGGGATTCATGCCTGCGTCGCCGTCCTCGGCACGGCGCTCAGCGGCGAGCACGCGCGCCAGCTGGCGACGCTGATCGGCGACCGCGGCGATCTCGTCCTGCTCTTCGACGGCGATCGCGCTGGCCAGGAGAACGCGCTCAAGGCGGTGCGCACCTGCCTCGCCGCCGGCGTCGCCAGCAAGGTGGTGATCCTGCCCGACGACAGCGACCCCGCCGAGCTGCTGGCCGAGGGCGGCGAGGCCGGCAAGCAGGCCTTCCTCGCCGCGCTGCAGGGGGCGCGGCGCGACTTCGACCACTTGCTGCAGGCGGTGGCGCCGGCGCCGGCCCGTCTCGATCGCCGCGGCCAGCTCGCCGCCGCCGATGCCGTGCTCGCGGCGATCGACAGCGAGCCCGACCGCGAGCTCGCGGCCCTGCATCTCGCCGACGCCGCGGCCTGGCTCGGCCTTCCGGAGTCCCTGCTGCGCCAGCGCCAGGCCGGGGCGCAGCCGCGTGCGCCCAGCGCCGCGTCGGAGCGCGCGCGCGAGCCCGCGGCGCTGCCGCTGCATCTCGCTCAGGCCCTGCACATCCTGGTCCACGAGCGCGCGCTGCGCGGGCAGGCCGACGCCCTGGGCCTGGAGCCGCGCCACTGGCCGGCGCCCTGGGACGCGCTGGCGGCGGCCCTGCTGCTCGCCGATCCCCCCGATGTCCACGCGATCGTCGCCGATCCCGCGGTCGCGGCGCAGCCGCCGCTGGCGGAGGCGGCGCATCGCTGGGCGGCGCTGCCGCTGGCCGACGCCGTGCCGGCGATCGGCGATCCGGCGGCGCGCCTCGCCGAGATCGCGCGCACCGTGCTGCGCGAGGAGACTCAGCAGCGCTTGCGCGCCCTCGATCAGGAGATCGCCGAGGCCGAGCGCACCGGCGCGCGCGAGCGCCTGCGGCAGCTGCTCGCCGAGCGCCATGCCTGCGCGCGGCAGCTGCATGCCGGCTGATCAGGCGGCGCGCTCCGGCACCAGGGCGAGCAGGCGCTGCGCCAGCTCCGGGATGCCGGCGCCGCTGACCGCGCTGATGCACAGGACCGGCTCCGAGAGCTGCGCGCCGAGGGCCGCGGCGAGCTGCGGCAGCTCGGGGCGAGCGTCGAGCTTGTTGAGCACGATCAGCTGGGGGCGGGCGGCGAGCGCGGGCGCGTAGCGCGCCAGTTCGCGGTTGACCGTCGCCAGGCGCTGCCGCAGCTCGTCGAGCCCGCCCTCGCTGCCGTCGACGAGGTGCAGCAGCAGGGCGCAGCGCTCGACATGGCGCAGGAACTGGTGGCCGAGGCCTCGACCCTCGGCGGCGCCCTCGATCAGGCCGGGGATGTCGGCCAGCACCAGCGTGCGCTCCGGCCGCTCGATGACCCCCAGCTGCGGCTCGAGGGTGGTGAAGGGATATGGCGCGATCTTCGGCCTGGCCCGCGACAGGCGCGACAGCAGCGTGCTCTTGCCGGCATTCGGCAGTCCGATGATCCCGACATCGGCGATCAGCTTGAGCTCGAGGCGCAGGCGCAGCTCGAGCCCCGGCTCGCCGGGCGTGCTCTGCCGCGGCGCCTGGTTGGTGCTGCTCTTGAAGCGGGCATTGCCCTTGCCGCCGCGGCCGCCGGCGCAGACGACCAGCCGTTGGCCGGGGGCAGTGAGGTCGGCGAGCAGCTCGCCGCTCTCGGCGAGATACACCAGCGTGCCGCAGGGCACGGGGATCTCGAGGTCCTCTCCGGAGCGTCCGGTGCGCTCCCCGCCCTCGCCCTTGGCGCCGTCCTCGGCCTTCCAGCGCGGACGGCGCGAGAGGTGGCCGAGCGTGTTGAGGTGGGGGTTGGCGACGAGCACGACATCGCCGCCGCGCCCGCCATCGCCGCCATCGGGTCCGCCCTCGGGCACGAACTTCTCGCGGCGGAAGCTGACCGCGCCATCGCCGCCACGGCCGGAGCGGACGACGATCTCCACCTCGTCCTTCAACATGCCGGCATGCTCCGGCGCCGGCGCCCGGGCCAAGGCCTCAGGTGCGGAAGCGGCTGGCGGCCCGGTTCAGTTCGCCGGCGATGCGCTGCAGCTCGACCGCGGCCTGCTGCGTCTGGCCGGCGATGCCGGTCGTCTGGCTCGCCGCGTTCTGCACCGCTGCCGCCTTCTGCGCCATCGCCTGCGCCGCGCCCGCCGTCTCCTGCACCATGCGCGACATCTCCTGCGTCGTCGCCGCCTGCTCCTCGGCCGCCGAGGCCGTCGTCTGCTGCACCTCGTCGAGGCGCTTGATGAAGCCGGCGACCTGCGTCATCGCTGCCGTGCTCTCCTGCACCTGGTTCTGGATCGCTGAGATGCGGCTGCTGACCTCGCCGCTGGCCGTCTGCACGCGCCGCGCCAGATCCTTGACCTCGTTGGCGACGACCGCGAAGCCGCGCCCGGCCTCGCCGGCGCGCGCCGCCTCGATCGTCGCGTTGAGCGCCAGCAGGTTCACCTGCTCGGCGATGTCGTTGATCAGCTGGATGATGCCGGTGATCTCCTCGCTGGTCTGGCGCAGCCGCTCCATGCCGGCGCTGGCGCTCTGCGCCGCGCCGACCGCCTCGCGCGCGGTCTCCGCGCCGCGCTGCGCGCCGCTGGCGATCTCCTTGATGCTGGCTTCCATCTCTTGCACTGCCGAGGCCATCGCCGTCGCCGACCTGGCGACGCCCTCGATCGTCGCGACGATCTCGCGCACCTGCTGCTCGCTGCCGCTGGCGCGCTGCCCGAGTTCGCTGCTCAAGCGCGTCAAGCGCTGCGCCTGCTCGTCGAGCGCGCGCGCGCGCTCGAGCACGGTGCGGCTGGCCTCGCTCATCGCCGTCAGCGCCTGATCGAGCGAGGCGCTCATCTGCCCGAACTCGTCCCGGCTCTCCAGGCGCAACCGCGCCGTCAGATCGCCCTGCGCGACCTGGCCGAGCACCGCCTGGGTGGCGGCGAGCGGGCGAGTCAGCCGCCGCGCTTGCCACAGTCCGACGGCGATGCCGGCGGCGATGACGACCGCGACGATCGCGCCAATCAGGAGCAGGCTGCGCCGCGCCGCTTGCGCACCCTGCCCAACAATCGCCGTCGACAATGCCAGCATTTCGGACTCTGGCACGGAGACCACCAGTCGATAGCGATGCTCGCCGATCGCCAGCGATCGTTGCGCGGCCATCTTCGTCACATCGGAGACGCGATAGGAGCCGACCTGTCCATCCGCCGCCGCATGCTCGCCAAGGAAGCGCGCCAAATCCTCGAATCCGCGGTCGGCGATGCGCGCCTGGAACGCCAGCCTGGGATGAAGCACGAAGACGCCGGCATCGTCGACCATCCAGGGATGCCCACTGACGCCATAGCGATGTGCGGTGATCACATCGTTGAGCACCGTCCAATCGAGGTGGAGCATGACATATCCGAGGTGCGCGCCAGCCAGCAGGACGGGAACGCTGACGACAGCTTCTGGCTTGCCGCTGCGCTCGGAGATGCCCACTGGCAGCCACTGCAGGCCGCGTTGCGGCTGCAGAGCGCGAAACCACGACGCCTGGTCCAGAGCCTGCAACTGCTGGGCGACCATGTTGTCGACGATGCTGACGACCACGCGGCCCTGCGCATCGACGGCGCGCATCTGCGTATACAGAGGACGATGTCGCTCGCCGACCCGGACAGTCGCCTTTGCCGCGAAGCTGAGGAAGCTGTTCTGGACGACCTGGCGAGCAGTGGCGACCGCTGCCGCGGTCGCCTGCGACCAATCGCCGGTGTAGACTAGCGTCCACTCGGCATCGGCAGGACGATGCCAGGTCGCGTAGCGCGCGCTCCCGTTGCGCACATAGCGCAAGACGACGCTGCCCTGCGCCGGCCGCGGCACCTGCATCGCTGACGCCACCTCGGCCAGCCCGAGGTCTTCGGTCAAGTGCCGACCGATGAGCGAACGCTCAGGATGCAGCATCACTCGCCCCTCGTCATCGACGAGGAAGGCGATGGTTCCTCGCTGTTGTCGCACCTCGAGGATGTCGGTGACGCCCGAGATCTCTTCCAACGGAACGACGGCGGAATACATGCCGAGCACTTGGCCATCGGCAGTCGTCAATGGCTGCAAGCCAGTGAGCGACCAACGGCCGCGCAGCTTGAACAAGCCACGCCAGCTCTGTCCGGCGAGCACCGTGCGCAAGGCGGGATGAGGTTGACCGTCGCCGATGCGGGGGGGAATCACGACGCCGAGGTCCTGCTTGCCTTCCGAACCGCGGAAGATCGTCGCAGCGAGGACCATCGCATCGTCATCGAGGCGGATGAAGAGCGACGGCGCGCTGTTCGCCTCGCGCGCAGCAGCGTCGTCGACGAGGCCAGCACCGTCGCTCCAGCGCAGCTCGTCTTCGCCAAGCAGCAGAGTCGGCACCAAGCGTTCGCTGATGCTGCGCGTGCGCAAGTCGAAGACCCGGCGTGGCTGCGGTGGACCGAGCTGCGGTGTGCCGCGTCGCATCACGAGCGTCTTGATCGCGTGCATATCGCGCTCCAAAACCACCTGCAACGCGCTGCGCAGCTGCATCGTGATGTCGTGCGCGGTCATGCGCACTTCGGCGAGCAAGCGCTGCTGAAAAGCCTCGAGCGCCACCGATTGCACGGCGTTCCAAGCTCGCTCGTTGTCGAGCGCTCCGAGCACGACCGGAACATCGGGCAGGGCGGCGAGCGACTGCGCGCTGATCGCTGCCTGACTGCACCAGTTCTCGATCGCCTCCGTCTCTTCCGCTAGGCCGCGCTGCAGATCGCGCACGGCGGCCTGCCGCAGCTCGCGCGCGGCGATCTCCGATGATCGCTCTGCAACTCCCGACACCGAAAGCGTCGCCAGCATGCCGAGGACCACGCCTGGCACGATCACCAGCAAAGCACTCAGGAGCGACAGCCGAGTCTGCACGCGCATGATTGCCTCCGAAACTTTAGTCTGGCGAACACGACGCATCGCGTCAAGCCTCGCATCTGCGCGCAGCTTGGCGGCCGCGTTCAAAGCCCATGATATCCGCCTTTCCAAGCCCGCGCGCGAGGAAGGCTTTCGCAGCATGCAACAGCGTCTGCGCCAGAGCCCCAGCACCTACCTGCGCCAGCACGCCGAGCACCCCGTCGACTGGTGGCCCTGGAGCGAGGAGGCCTTCGCCGAGGCGCGGCGGCGCGATGTCCCGCTGCTTGTATCGATCGGCTACGCGACCTGCCACTGGTGCCATGTGATGGCCCACGAGAGCTTCGCCGACCCCGAGACGGCGGCGCTGATGAACGCGGCCCTGGTCAGCATCAAGGTCGACCGCGAGGAGCATCCCGAGGTCGACGCCTTCTACATGGATGCGGTGCAGGCGCTCAGCGGCCACGGCGGCTGGCCGCTCAACGCCTTCGTCGATCATCAGGGCCGGCCCTTCTTCGCCGTCACCTACCTGCCGCGGCCCTCCTGGCAGCGCCTGGTGCGCGAGGTGGCGCGCGCCTGGCACGAGCGGCGCGCGCAGCTGCTCGCCTCGGCCGCGCAGCTGACCGCGCACTTATGCCGCGACGAGAGCGCCGTCGGCGCGCTGGCGCCGAGCATCGGCGAACGCTTCCGCTCGCAGCTCGCCGCCGCCTACGACGCCGAACACCCCGGCCTGGCATGGAGCGCGGCGCGCGCCCCGAAGTTCCCGCCCTCCTGCCAGCTGCACCTGCTGCTGTCGGGCGCGGCCGAGGAGGCGGCGATCGCCGAGGCGATCCTCGCCGCGATGCAGGACAGCGGGCTGCACGACCGCGTCGGCGGCGGCTTCCACCGCTACAGCGTCGATCGCCAGTGGCGGGTGCCGCACTTCGAGAAGATGCTCTACGACAACGCGCTGCTGATCGGCGCCTACGCCCGCGCCCACCTGCGCACGGGGCGCCGCGACTTCCTCGCGACCGCGGTCAACGCCGCCGACTACCTGCTGCGCGAGCTGCGCGTCTACGAAGGCGGCCGCTTCCTCGGCTACGCCGCCGGCGAGGACGCCGACGACCCGCGCGGCGAGGGCGCGTTCTATGCCTGGACGCGCGCCGAGCTCTGCGCCGCCCTCGGCGAGGAGGCGGGCACCCGCCTGGCCCGCGAGTGGGACCTGCACGACGACGAGCCGCAGGAGCCGGCGGCGGGCGGGCACCGCGAGCCGCTGCCCGGGCGGATCCCGCATCCGCGCGGCAGCGGGCTCGACCTCGAGCCGCTGCGTGCGGGCTGGGAGAGCTCTCTGCCGATCCTGCGCGCGCGGCGCGCCGCGCGCCCGCGGCCGATCCGCGACGAGCTCGTGCTCACCGACTGGAACGGCCTGGCGCTCGAGGGCCTGGCCTGGGTGGCGCGGGCCAGCGGCGAGGCGCGGCACAGCGCGGCGGTCCGCGAGCTGGCGGAGGCGCTGTGGCAGCGCCGCAGTCCCCAAGGGCTCCTGCACCTGCCCGGGCGCCCGGCCCTGGTCACGGACTACGGAGCGCTGGCCTGCGGTCTGCTCGCGGCCTTCGACGCCCTCGGCGACCCCGAGCTCGTCGCCCGCGCCAGCGC
>JANWWU010000006.1 GCA_025055595.1 Planctomycetota bacterium
ACACCCTGCATGGACTGGGTGACCACGCCGTAGGTGAGCATCTGCCCCGAGAAGCGCACGATGGTCGTCTTGGCGGGAAGGCGCGCGGGCTTGCGGGCCTTGCGGTCGATGGCCAACCACACCTGGTGCGGCGACTGGGTGCCGATCTCGTGGATGCGCAGGGCCGAGAGCAGGCAGACGATGGCGTGCGGCGCGGCCGAGGCGACCATGGCGATCGTCTCCATTTCAGTGGTCTCGGCGTCGTTCAGTCGGTAGAGTCCAGGGCTTACGCGCTCGACGTGGCCATCGGCGACCATGCGCTGGAGTCGATAGTGGGTGATCCCAAGCCGCGCGACGTCCCGCGGCCGAAAGAAAGCCCCTAAGCCCGCTCGTTGAAGGTCCGCCGATGTCAGCTCAGGCCCCATACCGGGATTTAATGAACGTCGGCATTTCGATTCAAGTGCCGACATTTATTTCAATTAAACGTCGGCACTTACGCGCAACCACCGACATTTTGCAAACCTACGCGCTGGCATGCCCGCCGGTCACCTCCGCCAGCATCCGCACAATGTCGGCCTCGATCGCGCGGATATCAGCCTCGATCTCCTCGAGCGGTCGAGGAGGGGTGTACCGGTAGAAGTAGCGGTTGAAGTTGATCTCGTAGCCGATGATGCCGACGCGGCCGTCTTTGTGGTCGCGCTTGGTGGTGTCGATCCAGGCATCCGGCACGAACGGGGAGACTTCGCGCTCGAAGAAGGCCCGCACGCTGGCCGGCACGCCGTCGTCATCCACCGGGTCATCGCCGACAGGCAGCGGCACGGTTTCGGTGTCGCGCAGTTCGGGGTCAGGCTCGGGTCGGTTGTCCGTGTCGCGGCAGATCGCCGCCGTCTCGTCGCGCTCGGCCAGCGCTGCGAGAATGGCTCGACGCGCCGGTGCCGGCAGCTTGAGCCCGGCTCTGGCGGCAGCCGCGTCGAGCACGCGCTCGAACTCGGCGCGGTCCTTGAAAAGGGTCTGCGGCAGCCCGGCAAGCAGCGCGCGGATGGCTTCCTGCAGTTTGCGACCCTCTTCCTCCTCCTTCGCACCGGCCGCTCCTTTCTTTTTCGACTGCGTGAGCGCTTGAAAGCCCTTCTCCTCCTCGAGCCGCGCGATGCGCTCGGGACTAGCCTGGAAGTTGAGCTTGAGCGGCCGCTCGACCGTGATCTTGCGGTAGCCGAAGTGCGTGGTCGGGAAGATGCGGCTGACGACGACTTCCTCCTCCCGGCCGTCCTTCACGATGCGGCGCGTCTCGCCATCGCGGAAGTTGGCGAGCAGCCGCACGATGTCCAAGGCTTTCTCCGGCGGGATCTCGCGCCGCTTGTCCCCGAGGCTCTTTCTCATCGGCGCCCAGAACGAGCTGGCGTCGATCAGCTGCACCTTGCCCCGGCGCTCGGGCGCCTTGCGGTTGGTGAGCACCCAGACATAGGTCGCGATGCCGGTGTTGTAGAAGAGCTGCTCGGGCAGCGCGATCAGCGCTTCCAGCAGGTCGTGCTCGAGGATGTGGCGGCGAATTTCGCTTTCGCCGCTGCCGGCATCGCCGGTGAAGAGCGGCGAGCCGTTCATGATGATCGCGATGCGCGAACCGCCTTCCTTCGGGCTCTTGGCGTGCGCCAGCATGTGCAGCAGGAACAGCAGCTGCCCGTCGCTGATCCGCGGCAGGCCCGGTCCGAAGCGGCCGGCCGCGCCGCGCTCGTGCTCGGTGCGCACCGCTTCCTCGTCGCGCTTCCAGTCCTTGCCGTAGGGCGGATTGGCGATCAAGTAATCGAAAGCGCGTCCCGCGTGCTTGTCATTCGAGAGCGTGCTGCCGTAGGCGATATGGTCGGCATCGCGCCCGGTCGGATCCTTCATGAACAGATCCGACTTGGACACAGCCCACGTTTCGGGGTTGACCTCCTGGCCGAAGAGGTGTATCTCGGCCAGCGGATTGATCGGCCCGCGGATGACTTCGCCGTTGCGACGCCAACCCTTCGTGATGTGCTCTTTGGCGATCGTCAACATGCCCCCCGATCCGCAACAAGGGTCGTAGACGGTGCAGACGATGCCTTGGCGCCGGATGCGCTGCTCGTCGCCAGCGAGCATCAGCTCGACCATCAGGTGTACGACATCGCGCGGCGTGAAGTGCTCGCCGGGGTTCTCGTTCAACGCTTCGTTGAACTTGCGAATCAGCTCCTCGAAAATCGTGCCCATCGTCGGATTATCGATCTTGTCGGGGTGGAGATCGACCTGCTTGAAGCGTTCGAGGACCTGGAACAGCAGGTTCGCCTCGTCGAGCTTGCTGATCGTGTTGTCGAAGTCGAAGCGCTCGAGCACCTCGCGCATGTTCGGGCTGAAGCCAGCGATGTAGTGGCGCAGGTTCGCCGCCAGGTTCTGGGGGTCGGCGAGCAGCCTCTCGAAGTCGAAGGGCGAGGTGTTGTAGAAGGCGAAGCCTGAGACGCGGCGCAGCTGGGCATCGGGATCCTGCAACCCCCTGGTCTTCAGCTCGGCACATCGTGCGAGCACCGCGCTTTTCGTCGGCGCCAGGACGCAGTCGAGGCGCCGCAGGACGATCAGCGGCAGGATCACATCCTGATACTTGCCGCGCTTGAAAGTGTCGCGGATGAGGTCGGCGATACCCCAGAGGAAGCTGACGATCTCGCTGTGCTGCATGGTCGGCGCTCCGTTGCGGGACGGCGCAGGGCAGCGGCCGGGCGCTGCGGGGCGGCGGCGCGGCCGGGCCGGGCGGCGCTGTCGTTCGCCCGCGGTCGCGCGCGCTTGGCCATGCCTGCGACCCTGCTGGCGAGAGCGTATCTGGCGACCGGCCGCGGCGAGGGCCAGCGCGGGCCGCTGACGCGCAGCGCCTCAGCGCGGCCCGAGGTCGAGGAGTTCGGCGAGCCAGCGCAGGCGCTCGGGGTCGTCGGCGTGACGGCGCGCGTAGCGGTAGAGCGGGTGCAGCAGCTTGTTGGCGACGCGCTCGAGGCTGTAGCGCAGCTCGTCGCGATCGATCCCCGGGCAGCGCGCGGCGAGGCGCGCTTCCTCGGCTGCGACCAGGTCGCGGAAGTAGCTCGCGAGCTCGGACAGCAGCTCCTGGCCGCTGCTGAGCGCGGCTTGGCGCCAGGCGGCGAGCGCGCTCTCGACGATGGCGCTGGCCGCTGCAACCTCCGCCTGGCGGTTGCCGAGGTGCTCGGCGACGATGCGCTCGAGGTGGTCGATGTTGAAGACGAAGAGGTCGTCGAGCTCCGCCGCCGCCGGTTCGACGTCGCGCGGCACGGCGAGGTCGAGGCAGACGAGGGGGGCGCGCCGCCGCGCCATCGCCTGCGCCAGCGCCGCGGCGCCGATCACCGGATGCGGGGCGGCGGTGCTGCTCAGCACGACATCGTGCTCGGCGAGCAGCGCCGGCAGCCGCTCCCAGGGGGCGACCTCGGCCGAGAACTGCGCGGCAAGGGCGGCGGCGCGCTCGGCGCTGCGGTTGACGATCGTCTGCACGCGCATCCCGGCGGCGACCGCGTAGCGCGCGGCGAGCTCGGCGTTCTCGCCGGCGCCGACAAGCAGCAGCCGCCGCCCGCCGAGGTCGCCGAGCACCTGCCGCGCAAGCTCGATGGCGACCGAGGCGATGCTCAGGCGGTGGCTGCCGATGCCGGTGGCGCTGCGCACCTCCTTGCCGCAGGCGATCGCGCGCTGGAACAGCGGATGCAGCGCCGGGCCGCACAGCTGGGCGGCGCGCGCCGCTTCGTAGGCGCGGCGCACCTGGCCGAGGATCTCGGCTTCGCCGAGGACCAGGCTCTCGAGGCCGGCGGCGACGCGGAAGAGATGCCGCGCGCAGTCGGCGCCGACATGCCAGTAGGCGTGGGCGGCGAGGGCGCCGGCATCCCAGCCGCCGGCGGCGAGCCCGGCCTCCACCGCGGCGCGGGTCAGCGGTGCGCAGACATAGAGCTCCCAGCGGTTGCAGGTGGCGAGGAGCAGGACTTCCTCGGCGGCGAGGATGGCGCGCAGCGCGGAGGCCGCGGCCACGGGATCCGGCGTCGCGGCGTGCAGCCGTTCGCGCAGGGGCAGCGCGCTGCGGTGATGATCGATGCCCCAGACGGCGATGGGGGGCAGCGCCGGCTCAGCCATGGGCGAGCAGCACCTGCGAGAGGGAACCGGCGACCGCGATGGCGGCGCACAGCGCCGCGGCGAGGGCCAGCGAGCGCCGCGAGCAGCGCTGCAGACGGTACCACGCCAGCGCGCCGGCAGCGCACAGCAGCTCGAGGATGCCGAGCAGCGCCGTCGGATGCAGGAGGCGGAAGGAGTCGGAGAGGCGCATCGCAGCGCCGCCGAGGGCGATGCCGGCGATCAGCAAGGCGGTGCCCCACACCAGGCCGCGCTCGATCAGGCGCTCGAGCGCCGGCAGCGCCGGCAAGCGCGTCGCCAGCGGATTTCCGGCCTTGAGCAGGCTGGCAGCGAGCAGGTAGAGGCCGGCGCTGGCGCCGGCGACGGTCATCGCCGCCAGCTGCGCCGCCATGCACGCGGCATGGACGAGCGGCAGCCAGTGCGCGCTGCGCTCGTCGGGAGCGACGGCGAGGCCGCCGGCGACGGCGGTGAGCAGGGCGAGGGCGCCGAGCGGGACCGCCAGCAGCAGGCGCACGGGCGCGGCGAGGAAGGTGCTGGCATAGAGCAGGGCCGCCATCGCTGCCCAGGCCGCGAGGGCGCCGTAGGCGAAGGAGCGATGGCCGTGATCGAGCAGACTGACGAGGAGGCCGGCGGTCTGCAACGCGAAGCCCAGCCACCACCAGCGAGCGTCGGCCGGCCCGCGCGCCAGCATCAGCCACTGCCGGCGCGCGGCCTGCAGATAGAGCAGGCCGGCGGCGGCGGTCGTCGCGACGGCGAGCGCATGCAGCCCGTCGTTCACGGCCTCACTGCGCGAAGCTCATCGCGGTCAGCGCGTTGCGCAGGTCGGCATCGAGCAGCTCGCCGCGCAGCGCGAGGAAGACGCCCGGCCGGTCGACGAGGTCGTCGCCGCCGACGATCAGCCACCAGCGCTCGAAGACGCGCCACGACAGCGTCGCGCGGACGCGGACATCGCCCTCCTCGTAGCGGCGATCGTCGGGCTGCCGCTCGCTGTCCTTGAGGCGCGCGATGCCGCGCAGGTCGAAGCGCTCGCTGAGCGCGAGGTCGATCATCACTCCGAGCTTGCTGTCGATCAGGCCGCCGGCCAGGCTCAAGCGGTAGCGCTCGATGTCGTCGTCCGGCCACCAGCGCCAGCCGAACAAGGCGTTGATGTCGACCGGGATCTTGTCGGGGTCGTCCGAGCGCACCCGACGCTCCTCCTCGGCGGTGCGATAGCTGACGCCGAGGTGCCAGAACTTCCAGGGCTGCGGCTCGAGGCGGAGATAGGCCTCGCCGCGGCTGGCGCCGCTCGTCACATTGCTGCCGGCTTCGAGGCCGGCATAGAACTTGAGCTGCGAGATGCCCTGGGTGAACGGCTTCACTTCTTCCAGCCGCTCCTCGGCCTTGCTCAGCACGCTGCTCGCCTGCTGATGCAGGGTGTCTTCCATCACCAGCTTGCCGAGCGTGCCCTTGCCGGCGGCGATCTGCGCGGTGGCGGTCTCGAGGTGGTCGCCGATGCGGTCGAGCTTGGGCGAGAAGCTGGCGATGTTCTGCACCGCGGTGCGGATGTCGGCGCGGTTCTCGGCGACGGTGTCGCGGATCTCGGCCGCCGCCTGCGAGAAGTTCTCGATGGCGCGCGGCAGGCGCTCGATCGCGGCGCGGACATCGGCGCGGTTCTCCTCGACGAGGCGCGCGATCTGGTCGGCGGCGGCCTCGATGCGTGCGATCATCGCCCGCACCGCCGCGCGGTTCTCGGCGACGAGATCGCCGATCTCGCGCGTCATCCGCTCGGCGTTGGCGATCGCCGACTTGAGGTTCTCGCGGTTCTCGGCGACAGCGTCGCGCAGCTGCGCGCTCGCCTCGCCGAGGCGCTCGAGGGCGCCGCGCGCATTGGCGATCGCCGCCTTGAGCTCGGCGCGGTTCTCCTCGATGACGGTCTGGATCGCGCGCAGGACTTCATCGAGCGAGGCGGGATCGGAGATGCGGACCAGCTTTAGGCGCTCGTTGGACAGCGGCTCCCCGCCCTGCGCGACCAGCTCGAGCGCCGGGCCCCCGAGCAGGCCCTGGGTGATGCGCGCCTCGCTCTCCGGGCCGATCAGCACGGTGCTGCGCATCGGGCCGTCGACGGTGAAGCCGACGCGCACCCGCGGTTCGCCGTTGACGAGCACCGGCTGCACCGCCGCGATCTTGCCGACCTTGACACCATTGTAGAGCACGGGGTCTCCCGGCGCGAGCTTGGCGACGCGGCGGAAGTGCAGCGTGAAGTCGCCGCTGCCGTTGGCTGCCCGCGAAGTCTGCAGGGTGAACCACAGCGCCAGACCGAGGCCGACGAAGAACAGCGCCCCGACCTTGAGCTCGGTGGACAGCGCCATCAGCGGTACCCCTCGGTCAGCGGTCCGCGCGTCGAGCCGGTCAGCATCTGCTGCAGCACCGGATGCTGATTGGCGCGCGTCTGCTCCTTGTCCCCCAAAGCGACGATGCGGCCCTTGTAGAGCAGCGCGATGCGGTCGGCGATCATGAAGGCGGCGGCGATGTCGTGGGTGATCACCACCGAGGTGACGCCGAGCTGCCGCTGCAGATCGAGGATCAGCTCGTTGACCCCGTTGACGGTCACCGGATCGAGGCCGGTGGTCGGCTCATCGTAGAGGACGATGCGCGGACGCTGGATGATCGCGCGCGCGATGCCGACGCGCTTGCGCATGCCGCCGGAGAGCGCCGCCGGCTTCAGGGCGAGGATCTCCTCGGCCGGCAGGTAGACGCGGCGCAGGGCCTCGATGACCCGCGGCTGCACCTCGCTGGCCGGCAGGCGGTCGACCTCGAGCAGCGGCAGCCCGACATTCTCGTAGACGGTCAGCGAGTTGAGGAGGGCCGCGCCCTGGAAGACGACGCCGAGCCCGCGGCGATAACGCTCGATATCGGCCTCGCTGGCGTCCGCCAGCTCGAGGTCGCCGCCGTTGGCGGCGGCGCCGCGGACGACGATGCTGCCCTCCTCGGGGCGCAGCATCGCCATCAGATGCTTGAGCAGGGTGGTCTTGCCCGAACCCGAGCCGCCGAGGATCACCAGCGTCTCGCCCTCGTAGATGTCGAGCGAGACGCCGCGCAGGATGTGGCGATGGCCGAAGCGGCGGTGCAGGTCGCGGATGCGGATCAGCGGCTGTTTGCCCGGCGGCGGAGGCGCGATGTCGACGGGACGCTCCAGCGCATCGGGATCATAGCTGACTGCCGCAGAGTCGGCATCGTTCATCCGGAGCGCAGTGTGCGGCGATCGCCTTCGATGCAAATCTGGCGGCGCTGCGGCCGAGCCGGCGACGCTTGGCGCTTCGGGGCAGCGCGGTACCCTGCCCCGCCTATGCCTTTGTCGCCATCGCAGCGCTGGTCCAGCGCCGTGCATGATCTGTTGGCGTGCGCCCGCGGCCGCCTGCCGCCGTCGTTCCTCGAGCGGCGGCTGGCCGATCTCGGCCTGAGCGGGGTGCCGCCCCTGCCGGGAAGCGATATTGCGCGCCTCGAGCACGCCGTCGATCTCGTCAATGCCATCGCCGCCGGGCGGCCGATCCCCGGCGGCGTGCCGCCAGCGGCGGCGCTCGATGCTGCCTTCCCCGCCGACCACCCGACGCTGGCCGCGCTGCGGCGCTTGGCCGACGAATACCTGGCGGCGCTGCGGCCGAGCAAGCGCGACAAGCGCGAGGCCGCCAGCAGCGCGCCGCCGTTGGCCGCGCCGCCGCCGGCGTCCGCCGGCGAAGCGCGGCCGGCTTCCGCCCCCCCAGCGGCGCGCCACGAGCCCGCGGCGCAAGCCGCGCCCACCGAGGAGTCGCGCCGTGCCGAGGAGCCGCGCGCGGAGCGCGGCGCCCGCGAGACGCGGCCGGCGCGCGCCCCGCGCGCTCTGCGCTCCGAGCGCACGCCGCGCGTGAGCTGGGAGTCCTGGCTGGCGTATTGCTTCCCAGCGGTCAGCGAGCTGGCGACCGCGGCCCCGGCGCCGGCGGCCAGCGAGCTGCCGCCGGCCCTGGCTTCCTGGACGATCGACGACGAGGCGCGACGCTGCCTGCTGCGCATCCGCGAGCGGATGGCGCACGTCGAACAGGCGCGGGAACGCGGCGAGGACCTGGCGCCGGCGCTGCGCGAGCTGGCCTTCGCCATCCTGCGCGCGCCCCTGGAGGCGCGCGATGAGCTGCGGACGATGATCGCCGATGCCTGGCGGCGGCGCGGGCTGGCCTGCGAGCGCTCGGCGCTCTATCCGCCGCCGTCGCTCAGCGTCATGAAGCGGCGCTGGGAGGCCCTGCTCGCCGAGCGCGGTCCCGAGGATCCGCAGGTGCAGGCGGCCTGGGAGCAGCTGCTCGCCGCCCACCCCGAGGCGCGCGCCAAGCTCGAGCAGGAGCGGCAGCGCGAGCTGCAGGGCCTGCTCGAGCGCCTGCGCGCGGTGGCCTGCGCCGAGGGCGCCGATGCCGCCGCCGTGCAGGAGCTGCGCGCGCGCCTCGTCGCGCGCTTCGCCGGCGTCGAGCCGCGCATCGCGGAGATCCTCGCCGCGGCGCGCGCGGCCGAAGCAGCGGTGGCGCACGCCGGCAAGCTGATCGCCGAGCGCCACTGGGAGGACCCCGAGGTGCAGGCGGCGCTGGCGGCGCTCGATGAGCGTCAGCAGCGGCGCTTCGCCGAGCAGCGGCAGCGCGAGCTCGCCGAGCTGACGCGCCGCTTCGCGACGGCGCTGCGCGAGCAGGGACCCGATGCCGAAGCGACGCAGGCCGCGCAGGCGCGCCTGGCGGCGCGCTTTCCCAGCGAGGCGGCGGCGGCCGAGCGCCAGTGCGCGCGCGCACGCCGCGAACGGGCGCTGGCCGAGCAGGAGCGGGCGCGCGAGGCCGCGGGGCGGGCGCTGTCGGGCGTGCATCTCGGCAGCCACGACCATCGCCTCTCGCGCCTCGCCCCGCACCCGCGCTGGCGCCTGCTCGCCGTCGTCGCCGAGCCGCTCGAGCAGGGCGGTCAGCGGCGGGGAGTCTGCGTCGTGCTGGCGCTGCCCGACGACGCCGCGCTGCCGCCGGCGGGGCTGCCCGCAGGGTGGCGGGCCGATGCCTGCGCCGATCTCGAGCAGCTCGACCGGGCGGTGCAGACCCTGCTCGATGCCCCGCAGCTCGGCATCCTCGGCGTGACGATGGCCGAGGACGAGGCGCCGAGCGCCGCGCAACTGCAGGCGCTGCGCTGGGCCCTGCTCGTCCTCGAGCGTCGCGGGCCGCAGCGCCTCGTCATCGAGAGTCCGGCTTCCGCCGAGGAGCGCGCGGCCCTACTGTCGGCCTTGCGCAAGGCGGCGCCGAGCAGCGAGCTCGAGATCGTCGAGGCGGCGCGCACCGAACCACGCTGGGCGCTCGCCGAGGCCCTGGCGCTCAGCTGGCTCGGAGAGCGCGCCGCCGACCGCGCGCGCATCGCGCAGAGCGGCCTGCTGGACGGCTGCCTGCTGGCGCCGCCCGCCGCGCTGCGCGAGACGATCCAGCACCTCGGCGAGGGCCGGCTGCCGCCGACGGCGGCAATCCACGGTTTGCTCGACCTTGCGGCCGAGGACAGCGGCGGCGTGATCGAGGCCCTGCTCGCCGCGGTCGGCGATCGTCTCGGCGAGGACAGCGAGGCGCTGCTCGCCCTGCATCGCCAGCTGCTGAGCCGCGGCCGTGGCGGCGATCCCGCGCACCGCGCGCGCGCCCTGGCCTGGCTCGACGGCATCGCCGAGCACCTGTGTCCGCGCGAGCGCCTGCGCCTGGGCGCTGCCGCCTTCGCCGCGCAGGCGGCGAACGAGGGCGTCGAGCGCGAGCGCGTCGCCCGCCTGCTGCAGCGCTTCGCCGAGCTGCGCGAGGACTATCCGGCCGAAGTGACGGAGGCGGCGCTGACGGCGGCCGCGGCCGCGCGCGAGGCCTGCGATCTCGAGCATGCCGAGCTGCTGATCGCGCCCTGGCAGCGCGCCGATGCGATCGCCTGCGGCGGCCGCCTGCTCGCGCTGCGGCTGGCCGAGGAGCGCGCGCGCCTCGCCGCCGCCACCGGGCGCTGGAAGGATGCCTTGCGCCACCTCGAGCGCGCCGGCGAGCTGGCGCAGCGCCTGGCCGACGCCCGCGAGCGCGCCGCCGCCAGCCAGCGCCTGAGCGCGCTGCGCGCCGCGGTGCTCGCCGACGATCCGCACGCCAGCGACGCCGAGCGGCAGGCGGCGCTCGCCGAGGCTCTCGGCGCGGCGCCGAGCCCGGCCCTCGCCGGCGAGCTCGCCGAGCGCGGCAGCGACAACCGCCGCCTGGCGCATCTCGCGCTGCTCGCCGTCGCCGTTCGCCGCCAGGACGAGGTGCTGATCGGCGCCTACCTCGCGCGGCGCGAGCGCTGGTGCCAGCCGCGCGACGCCCAGGCCTGGGCGATCGCCGCCCTGCGCGCGGTGATCCTGGCCGCAAGCGACGCCGAGGCCGCGCGCGCGCAGCTGGCGCTGGCGCGCGAGCGCGCGGGGACGCTCGCCGAGCGCTTGGCGGTGCTGGCGGCGGCGACCAGCGCGCAGCTGCTCGGCGCCGCCCAGCGCGATCTGCGCGAGCAGCTGCACGCCCTGCGCCGGCAGTCGCCGCTGGCCGCCTCGACGATCAGCGCCCTCGAGCGGGCGCTCGCCCGCCACCCCGATACCGCCGCCGCTCTCAAGGAAGCGTTGCCGCTGCTGCCCAGGCCTTGATCAGGCGGCGCGGCGGCGCAGCCGCCAGCTCGCCCAGACGCCGCCGAGGAAGCCGCCGAGGTGCATCTGCCAGCTGATCATCTGCGCGCGGTTGCTGGCGCTCGGCAGCATGCCGGGGATCAGGCCGGAGAGCAGGACGGCGAAGGGCAGGGCGAGCAGGATCGCACCCCAGCTGCGCCGGAACAGCCCATTGGCGACGAGGAAGCCGACGAGGCCGAAGACGATGCCGCTGGCACCGACATGCGGCAGCCCGGGCCGCGCGATGAGCCAGGTGAAGAGACCGGCGATCAGCGCGCTGCTCAGCGCGGCGAGCGCGGTCAGGCGGCGGGAGTACCAGCACGCGACCGTGCCGAGGACGAGCAGCGCGATGCTGTTGGACAGCAGGTGCCAGAGATCGGCGTGCAGGACGTGGCAGGTCAGCACGCCGATCAGGCCGCGCGGCTCGCGCGGCCACAGCCCGCCCCACTGCACGAGGTCGATGCCGACGACGCGCAGTCCGACATCGACGGCGAAGATCACCCACAGCAGCAGGACCCAGCGCGCGACGATCGCGAGCGCGCTCGCACGCGTGCGGCCCGGCATGCGGCGCTCGCCTCAGGGGGCGGGCTGCGGGCGCGGAGCGTTCGGCGGGATGGCGATGATCTCGACCCGCCGATTGCGCTGGCGGTTCTGCTCGCTGGTGTTGGGCACCAGCGGCCGCTGATCGCCGTAGCCGGCGAGCCCGAGGCGGCTGGCCGGGATGCCGCGGCTCTCCAGATAGAGCAGGACCTCGCGCGCGCGCGCCGCGCTGAGGTCCCAGTTGTCCTGCCACAGGTGCTTGGTGCGGGTGATCTTCTGATCGTCGGTGTGGCCGACGACGCGGATGTCGTGATTGGGGAAGCGCTCGCGGATCACCGCGACGACCTTGTTGAGCGAGCTCTTGGCGGCGGCGGTCAGCTGGGCCGAGCCGCTCTTGAAGAGAACCTCGCTCGGCACTTCGAAAGACACCTCGACCTCGCGCGTGCTGACGCGGGTATTCGGGTCGACCGCCGACTGGATGGTCGCGACCGACTCGTCCTTGCCGGAGAGCTGCTGCTGCACGGCGGCGGCGTCCTTGCGGTAGAGCTGCTCCTCGAGCTCGGCGATCTGGCGCTTGTACTCGTCGATCTCGACATCCTTGTAAGTGAGTTCGCGCTTCTCGCTGCTCGCGCAGCCGGCGAGCAGAGCCAGAAGGGCGACGAGGGCGAGCAGGGGCAGGCGGTGCAGCATGCGCGCTATCAGAACGGCAGCGGCGGCATTGACAAGCCGGTACTCACGGCAGGCTGCGGATCTTCGCGGCGACGGCATCGCCCATCTCGCGGGTGCCGACGACCGCGCAGCCGGGCTGGGCGATGTCGCGGGTGCGCAGGCCCTCGGCGAGCACGGCGCGGATCGCGCGCTCGACGAGCTGGGCCTCGGCCTCGAGGCGCAGGCCGTGGCGCAGCAGCAGGGCGGCGGTCGCGATCGTCGCCAACGGGTTGGCGATGCCCTGGCCGGCGATGTCGGGGGCGCTGCCGTGGATCGGCTCGAAGAAGCCGACCGGTCCGCCGATGCTCGCCGAGGCCAGCATGCCGATCGAGCCGGTCAGCTGGCTGGCCTCGTCGGAGAGGATGTCGCCGAACATGTTGTTGGTGACCACGACATCGAACTGGCGCGGGGCGCGGATCAGCTGCATCGCCGCGTTGTCGACATACATGTGGGTCAGGCGCACATCGGGGAACTCGCGCGCGACGCGGGTCGCGACCTCGCGCCACAGCTGCGAGGACTCCAGGACATTGGCCTTGTCGACCGAGCACACCTGACGGCGGCGCGCGCGCGCCAGGGTGCAGGCGAGGCGGACGATGCGCTCGACTTCACGCTCGCTGTAGACCTCGGTGTTGAAGCCGCGCCGCTCCGCGCCCTCGCCGCTGATCCCGCGTGGGGTGCCGAAGTAGATGCCGCCGGTCAGCTCGCGGACCACCAGAATGTCGGTGCCGCGCACCACCTCGGGCTTCAGCGTCGAGGCTTCGACCAGCTCGTCGAAGACGATCGCCGGCCTGAGGTTGGCCCAGGCGTCGAGCTCGCGGCGCAGGCGCAGCAGGCCGGCCTCCGGCTTCAAGTGGTGCGGCAGGTTCTCCCACCGCGGGCCGCCGATCGCGCCGAACAGCAGGGCCTGCGAGTCCTTCACCCCGCGCACGGTATCTTCCGGCAGCGGCACCCCCGTCGCGTCGATCGCCGCCCCGCCGGCGAGGTACTCGCGGAACACGAACGCATGTCCGCAGCGCTCGCCGACCGCCAGCAGCGCCTTGCGCGCCTCCGCGATCACCTCCGGCCCGATCCCGTCGCCGCCGATCACCGAGATGGTGTAGGTCGCCATAAACTCCCCTGAAGAGGGGATTCTAGCCCTGGCCGCGCCCTGTCATGCCCGCCGGGCGGCCGATCCTAGGGAGGCTCGAGGGCCTTGGGCGCCTGCGGATCGGCGAGGTAGAGCCAGTAGAGCTGTCCCTCGTGGCGCAGGTCGTAGATCAGGCAGGCCCGCCAGCGCTCGGGGTCTTCGATGATCCCATAGCCGCCGAGCAACGCGATGTGCGCGCCCCAGGGCCGCGGTTGGCCGCTGAGCAGGTCGATGTCCTTCGGCGTCGGATGCAGCTCTTTGAGCTGCCGCACCGCGACCAGCGCGGGTTCGCGCAGCCGGCGCAGCTGCTCCGGGTCCCGCAGATGCTGGCGCACGCGGTCGATCAGCGCCGCATAGTGATCCTCGATGCGCTCGGATGCGGCGCGTTCCGGAACATGCTGGAAGGCGCTGATCAAGATGCCGGCCGCGAGTCCGCCGACGACGAGCCCGGCGAGGGTTCCGCCGAGGCAGCCGAGCGCGGCGCTGAGACAGCCCATGACTCACTCCTTGGGGGGAGCAGGGCGGCGATGCAGGCCGCACTCCTTGCGCGTCGCCTCCTCCCACCACCAGCGGCCCTCCCGCTCGTGCTGTCCGGGCAGCACGGGGCGAGTGCAGGGCGCGCAGCCGATCGAGAGGTAGCCGCGCTCGTGCAGGGGGTTGTAGGGCAGCTCGAGCGCGCGGATCACCGTCCATACCTCGGCCAGCGTCATGTGGGCCAGCGGGTTGTACTTGATCAGCGGCGCCCCGTCGCGGCCTTGAAAGGCGCTGTCCGTCTCGACCTGCTCGAGGCTGCTGCGGGTCGGGCTCTGGTCGCGGCGCTGGCCGGTGATCCAGGCGCGCAGCCCGGCGAGGTAGCGGCGCAGCGGCGCGACCTTGCGGATGCGGCAGCACTCCTCGTGGCCGTCGACGCGGAACGAGAACAGCCCCTTGGCGCGGACCAGGGCCTCGACGGCGGCGGCGTCCGGAAACAGCACCTCGATGCGCAACGCGAAGTGCCGCTCGACGCGGTCGAGGAACTCGTAGGTCTCGGGGTGGAGGCGGCCGGTGTCGAGGGTGAAGACGCGAAACGGCAGGCCGCTTTGGCGCGCGTATGCGAGCAGGACGACATCCTCGGCGCCGCTGAAGGCGATCGCGCAGTCGCGGCCGTGCTCGGCGAGGGCGCGCGCGATGAGGGCGGCCGGCTCCAGGGGCGGCGAAGGCATCAGCGCCATCCTCGCCGCCGGACTGTCGGCGCAATCGCGTTCTGCCTCCGGTCCGCGCCGGCGCCAGCGGTTGCGCGGTCGCCGCTGCGCACATACTACGCCACCCGCTTGAGGTGTACGCATGGCCGTCCGCATCCGCCTCGCTCGTTTCGGTCGCTTGCATCGTCCCTTCTTCCGCATCGTCGCCATCGACGCCCGCGAGTCGCGCGATGGCAAGGCGCTCGAGGTCCTCGGCACCTATGATCCGCTGTTGCCCGACGGGCAGGCGATCCAGGCCAAGCGCGAGCGGATCGAGGCCTGGCTCAAGCAGGGCGCGGTGATGGTCGATACCGTCCGCAACCTGCTCAAGCACCACGGCGTCGAGATCACCTACCCGGTGTCGGCGAAGATCGCGCGCCGCGCCAAGGACCGTCCGCCGCGCAAGGACGGCACGAAGTTCGTGCCGCCGACGCGGCGGGCGCTGCGCAAGCATGCCGCCCGCCTCAAGGCCCAGCGCAAGGCCGCGGCGCAGCAGGCGGCGGGCCAGGCCGCTGGCGCCCCGGCGGCGAGCGAGCCGGCGCCCGAAGCCAAGGCCTGATCAGCGCGGCGGCAGGCCGTCGTCGGCGGCCAGCGCGGCGATCGTCGCCGCATCGTGGAGGGGGCCGCGGCCGATGCCGGGGCAGTCGCGCGCCGTCTCCTGCCAGGCCTCGGGGCTGACCAGGTTGCTGGCCCAGAACGGCCAGGTCCGGCACTGGCGGGGACGCAGCTCGTAGATCAGGCAGCCGTGCGCGCGCGACCAGAAGACGCAGGCGCCGTCGCCGCGCTCGCGCAGGCTGCGCCGCGGTTCGCCGCCGCGCCACACCAGCCGCGTATAGACTTCGCGGAAGCGGCCGCGCTCGAGGCCGAGGCGCTCGGCGATCGCGTCGGCCTCGGCCTCGCTCAGCCACACGTGGCCGGGGGCCCCGCTGCAGCAGCGCCCGCAGCGGGTGCAGGCGAAGCGCAGGCCAGCGGCGTACCAGGGCTCGGCCATGTCAATCGATCGCCGCCTGTTCGCCGGTGCGCAGGACATCGACGATCGCCTGCGCGCTGTCGGCGTCGTGGAGCCGTTCGACGACGAAGGCGCTGTTCTCCAGCATCTCGGCGATGCGCGCCTGCAGCCGCTGATGGACGCGCGGCTGCCCGGCCGGGGTCAGCAGGATGAAGAACAGGCGCGCGCGCTCAGGGCTGCCATCGACCGGCACCCCCTGCTCGGCGCGCGCGAACACGAGCAGCGGCCGCTCCAGCCCGGCGAGGCGGGCGTGCGGCATCGCGATGCCGCGGCCGAGATAGGTGCAGGCCAGGCGCTCGCGCTCGATCACCGCCTGCGCGATGGTCTCGGCCGGCAGCGGCAGCTCCTCCGCCGGCACGCGGGTGAGCGCCAGCCGCGCCGCCTGGGCGATCGAGCCGGCGCTGAGCCCGAGCACCACCCGCCCGGGCGTGATCGCATCGGCGACCGACAGCTGCAGCTCGGTCTCGAACTCGTCGGACACCGTGCCGATCAGCTCCTCGATGACGTCCTCGAAGCTGACCAGGCCGACCCACTGCCCGGCGCCGTCGGTGAGCAGGGCGACCTGCTGGCGGCGCCGCTGCAGTTCGGCGAGCAGCTGCTCGAGCGGCGTGCTGTCGGCGGCGACGAAGGCCGGCCGCGCCAGCGCGCGGACCTCCGGCTCGCGGCCCTCGGCGAGCGCGAACAGCAGGTCCTTGACGTGGACGATGCCGCTGGGCATCGCGCCCTCGGCCTCGATCAGCGGGAAGCGCGACAGCCGCGACTCGCGGATCACCGCGAGGTTCTCGGCCCAGGAGCGGCGGGCGTCGAGCACCCGCACCTGCCGCGCCGGCCGCATCGCGTCGCGCGCCTTGAGCTCGCCGAGGTCGAAGACATTCTCGATGTAGAGCAAGCGACGGAACGACAGCAGGCCGCCGGCCTGCGAGCGGTCGAGGATGATCCGCAGCTCGTCGACGCTGTGCCGCTCGTGCGGCTGGTACTCGGGGAAGCCGAGCAGGCGCACCAGCAGGTTGGCGAGGCGGTTGAGGACCCACAGCGGCAGGAAGAACAGGCGGCGGAAGACGAGCAGCGGCCGCGCGCACCACAGCGCGGCGCGGTCGGAGACCCGGATCGCCAGCGACTTCGGCACCAGCTCGCCGAGGACGATGTGCGCGCCGGCGACCAGCACATAGGAGACGAGCATCGCCGCGATCATGCGCGCGAGGGACGGCTGCTCGCCCTGCACCGCCAGCGTCGCCAGCTGTCCGACCATCCCGAGGGCGACGCTCGCCAGCGTGATGCCGACCTGGCATACCGCGAGGTAGTCATCGAGCCGCGCCTGGATGTCGGCGACCAGCCGCGCCCGCGGGTCGCCCCGCTCGATCAGCTCCTCGACGCGCGAAGAGCGCACGCGGACGATCGCGAACTCGGCGAGGACGAAGAAGCCATTGAGCGCCAGCAGGACGAGGATGGCGACGGCGTAGCCGACGAACTCCATCGCCGGCGACCATAGGCGCGCCGCCGCCCACGGAATGCGCAGCGCAGCCGACGATGGAGCCGAGCTGCCGGCGACTAGGCTGCGCCCATGCCGCAGCCGCTGCCGCCCTGCCCCCACCTCGCGCAGAACTATGCGCGCCAGCCCGTCCGCTTCGTCCGCGGCCAGGGCGTGTGGCTCTACGACGAGCAGGGCCGGGCCTACCTCGACGGCTTCGCTGGCGTCGCGGTCAGCTGCCTCGGCCACGCGCACCCGGCGCTGGTGCGCGCGATCAGCGAGCAGGCCGCCACCCTGCTGCACACCAGCAACCACTATCACCACCCGCTGCAGGAGCGGCTGGCCGAGCGCCTGGCCCGGCTCTCCGGCCTGCCGCGCGCCTTCTTCTGCAACAGCGGCACCGAGGCCAACGAGGCGGCGCTCAAGCTCGCCCGCCTGTGGAGCCGGGCCCAGGGCGGCAGCCGACCGCGGCTGCTCGCCTGCGAGGGCTCGTTCCACGGCCGCACGCTCGGCTCGCTGGCGCTGACCCACACCCCGAAGTACCGCGAGCCCTTCGCACCGCTGCCCGCGGTCGACTTCGTGCCCTTCGGCGACGCCGAGGCCCTGGCGCGGGCGATCGACGCGCGCGTCGCCGCAGTGTTCGTCGAGCCGATCCAGGGCGAGGGCGGGGTGCGCGTGCCGCCGCCGGGATATCTGGCGCGGGTGCGCGAGCTGTGCACGCAGCACGGCGCGCTGCTCGTCGCCGACGAAGTGCAGACCGGCATCGGCCGCACCGGCCGGATGTTCGCCTGCGAGCACGAGGGCGTGCGGCCCGATGTCCTGTGCCTGGCCAAGGGCCTCGGCGGCGGGGTGCCGATCGGCGCCGTCCTCATGCAGGAGGAGGTGGCGGCCCTGCTCGGCCCGGGTCTGCACGGCACGACCTTCGGCGGCAACCAGCTCGCCTGCGCGGCGGCGCTCGCCGTACTCGCGGTCGTCGATGATCCGGCGCTGCTGGCGGCGGTGCGCGCGCACGGCGAGCGCTTGCGACGGCGCCTGGCCGAGATCTTCCCGGAGGCGCTGGCGGTGCGCGGCCAGGGCCTGCTGATCGGCGTGCAGCTGCCCTACGACCCGGCGCCGCTGATCGCTGCCGGCCTCGACCACGGCGTCGTCGTCGGACCGGCGGCCGGCCAGGTCCTGCGCCTGGCGCCGCCGCTGATCATCAGCGCCGCCGAGTGCGACGAGCTGTGCGCGCGGCTGGCGGCGGCGCGCGCCGCGCTCGACGGCGCGCGCGCTGCGGCCGGCTAGCCGCCGGCCGCGGCGCATTCGCTGCTGGCGTCGGGTCAGGGGGGCTTATGTTCAGCCCTTTCATCGAAGGAACCGCATGCCCCGCAGCCTGCTCGCCCTCGTTCTCGCCCTGCCGTTGTGCGCTGGCGACCCCGAACCGCTGACCCTGCCGCCGCCGGCGACGACCGAGGCGACGGCTGCAGCCCGCGACCTGCGGCAGCAGGTCAGCTACCTGATCGGCATCCGCATCAAGCAGATCATCGACGAGGCGGTCAACGAGGGCGACTTCGATCGTGCGGCGCTGCTTGCCGGCCTGCGCGACGCCGAGGCCGGCACCGCGGTCGTCCCGTCGGTCGAGGAGCAGCAGCGGCTCTTCGCCGCCTATGAGCAGGAGCTGGCGGCCCGCAAGCAGGCGGCCGCCGACGGACGGCAGGCCGATAACGCCGCCTACCTCGCCGAGCACGGCAAGCAGCCGGGCGTGATCACGACCGCGAGCGGCCTGCAGTACGAGGTGCTCAAGCGCGGCCCGGAGGGCGGAAAACGGCCGTCCGCGACCAGCACGGTGCGCGTGCACTACGTCGGCACCAAGCGCGACGGCACGGTGTTCGACAGCAGCCGGGCGCGCGGCAAGCCCGCGGAGTTCCCGCTCAACGGCGTGATCAAGGGCTGGACCGAGGGCCTGCAGCTGATGCGCGAGGGCGATGTCTTCCGTTTCACCATCCCGAGCGACCTGGCCTACGGCGCGCATGCCCCGCCGAGCATCGGCCCCGATCAGATCCTGATCTTCGAGGTCGAGCTGCTCAAGGTGCTGAACTGAGCCGACGGGTGCGCGGTGGCGGCCGCGGCGCGCGCGCGCTGGTGGTTCCTCGTCCTCGGTGCCGTGCAGGCCTTGGGCCTGCCGCTGCTGGCGCTGGCCCTGCTGCACCGCCTCTGGGTGCGCCGGCGCGCCCTGCTCGGCTGCGCCGCCAAGCTCCGCGGCGAGGCCCCGCCCTGCCGCGACCGCCCGCTCGTCGTCCACGGGGTCTCGCTCGGCGAGGTCGCGCTGCTGGGGCCCCTGCTGCCGCAGCTGCCGGCGCCGCGCCTGCTCACCACGACGACCGAGACCGGCTGGCAGGGTCTAGCGCGCTATGCCGGCGAGCGGCGCGCGTTCTGGCCCTTCGATCTGCCGTGGGCGGTCGCGCGCTTCCTGCGCCGCACGCGGCCGCGCGCGATCGTCCTGCTCGAGGCCGAGCTGTGGCCGCTGATGCTGCTGGCGGCGCGTGCTCGCGGCGTGCCGGTGATCGTGCTCAACGCCCGGCTCAGCGAGCGCAGCTTCCGGCGCTGGTCGCGCCTGCGTCCGCTGGCGAAGCGCCTGATCGGGTCGCTCTCCCTGGTCGTCGCCCAGGACGCAGCGTACGCCGCGCGCTTCGCCGCGCTCGGCGTGCCGCGCGCCCGCGTCGCGGTCGCCGGCTCGCTCAAGGCCGACATGGTGCGCGTCGCCGAGCCGGCGGCGGTGCGCGCCGAAGCCGAGCGCCTCGCCCTGGCCGAGGCTCCGCCCTTCCTCATCGCCTCGACCAGCGAACCAGAAGAGGAGCCGCTGATCGCCGCCTGGCGCGCCCATGCCCGCCACTGGCCGCTGCTCATCGTGCCGCGCCACCCCGAGCGCGGCGCGGCGCTGCTGCAGCTCTGCCAGCGCCTCGGGGTCGCGGCGCGCCGCTCGAGCCTCGCCGCGGCCGGCGCCGGCGACGCGATCATCGTCGACGAGATCGGACGCCTCGCCGCGCTCTACGGCTGGTGCGCGCTGCACAACGGGATCGCGATCGTCGGCGGCTCCCTCGGCAGCGGCCGCGGCGGGCAGAACATGCTCGAGGCCGCCGCCGCCGGCTGCTGCACGGTCGTCGGCTGGGACACCCGCGCCCAGCCCGAGCCGATGCGCCTGCTGCGCGCGGCGCAGGCCATCGTCGAGCTCGCGCCAGCGACCCTCGCCGAGCAGCTGGCGGCGCTGGTCGCGGACGGCGCGCGCCGCCGCGCCCTCGGTCGGGCGGCCTGCCGGGCCTGGCAGGAGGGCCGTGGCGCGCTGGCGCGCACCCTTAGGATCCTCCGGCGGAGATCCGATCTTTGCCGCTGAGCATCGAGCACGCGCTGGCAGCGCTCGCCGGCGTATCCGCCCTCGTCGTCCTCGCCAAGACCGCGGACCGCCTCAGCCGCATCCTCGCGGTCGTCCTCGTCCTCGCCTGCCTCGGCACCGCCCTCGGGCCGACGCTCAGCGGGCAGGGCTGGCGCGTCGACCTCGCCGCGGTCAGCTGGATCGTCGCCGCGATCCTCGGCCTCCTCGTCGCCTGGCGCTGCGGACGGCCGGCGCTCGCCGCGCTGATCATCGCCGGCAGCCTCCTCGGCTGCCTGCTCGAGCTCGGCGTCCTCGCCCGCTGATCAGGCCGCGGGCTGCCGCTCCCAGCGCGTCGGGATGCCGCGCTCGCGCCACACCTGGTTGTAGCGTTCGGCGTCGATCGCGCGCAGCAGGCGCGTCATCAGCACCTGGCCGTCGGCGAGGTGCACGAGGCGAAAGGGCATCGGCAGCAGCTGGGCATCGCCGGTACGGATGGTGTCGATCATGTCGCAGTCCTCGACGGGCAGTGCCCGCTGCGCGGACTACGCCAACCCCATGCCAATCTCCGCGGCTAGCGTGGCCGCCCGGGCGGCGGGGGGCGGGCGTTGAGCGGGTCCTCCGGCCAGGCGTGCTTGGGGTAGCGGCCGCGCAGGTCCTTGCGCACCTGCGGGTAGGTGCGCTGCCAGAAGCCGGCGAGGTCGTCGGTGATCTGCTCGGGGCGGCCGTTGGGCGCCAGCAGGTGCAGCAGGACGCGGATCCGCCCGCCGGCGACGCACGGGGTCTCCCGGCAGCCGAACAGTTCCTGCAGGCGCACGGCGAGCACCGGCGGGCGCTGCGGGTCGCCGTAGTCGAGGCGGACGCGCGCCCCGCTCGGCACGGCGAGGCGGTCCGGGGCCAGCTCGTCGAGGGCCTGCAGCCCGGCGTGGCCGAGCAGGCCGCGCAGCCAGGCCTCCCAGGGCAGGGCTTCGAGTTCGGCGCGGCTGCGCTTGCCGGCCGCCGCCGTGCGCAGCAGCTGCGCGAGGTCGGGCAGCGGCGGCGCGCGCTCGGGACACTGGGCGGCGAGCCAGCGCCAGCGCGCGAGCAGGCGCGCGGCCTCCGGATCGCGGCCGATCACCGCCTCGGCCTGCGGCGCCAGGTGCTCGGCGAGGCAGTCGGCGACCGCTTGCGGATCGGCTTCGGCGCCGGGGTGGGCGGCGAGCAGCAGGTCGTCCCACCACCAGCCGGCGAGGGACTCGACCCGCTGGCGGCCCTCGTCCCAGCTCAGCTGGTCGCGGCGCTGGCGCCGCCCGGGATGGACGGCATCGAGGTCCTGCTCGTCGACCGCGCAGGCCAGGCGCACCGCCACCGCCGCCCTGCCGGGGGCGCTGAGGCCCTGCACGGCGAGCGCGAGGAACAGCCGCTCGCGTTCCTGCCCGCGACGCGCGGCGAGCGCGCTGCCGGCGAGCTCGACGGCGATGCCGCCGACCATCTGTGCGCGGTCGCTGTCGGGCGCGCGGCGCACGCAGAGGCGGTCCGGCCAGGCGGAGAGGCAGAGCCTGGCGATCGTGCGGTGCTCGGTGGTCTCCGGCGGACCTTCGGTGCCGCCGGCCAGGCGCAGGAAGTCGGGCAGCAGGCGGCGCGCCTCCTGCACCGCGGCGTGGTCGACCCCGGGCTGGCGCGGGGCCCGGTCGAGCAGCTCGAGGCGGTCGAGGACATCGTTCGGCGCGGGGTCGGGCGGCGGCTCGCCGCGCTGCGGCGGGCGGCGCAGATCGCGGCCGGCGAGGACGGCGGCGAGCCGCGCCGCCAGCCGCGGCAGGCCGGCGTCGGCGCCGGCGAGCAGCAGGCGGGCGACCCGCGGATGCGCGGGCACCGCGCACAGGCGTTCGCCGAGCGCGGTCAGCGGGCCGTGGCGGCCGGAGCAGGCGCCGAGCAGGTCGAGCAGCCGCTCGCCGGCCTCCAGGCGCTCCGGCTCGGGGGCCTCGAACCAGGGGAAGCGGCGGGCATCGGCGCCGTGCAGGCGCTTGATCGCCAGCAGCAACGGCGCGAGATCGACGCGGCGCACCTCCGGCTCCAGCGTCTCCGGCATCCGCGCCTGGACGAGCGGCGACCACAGGCGCAGGCAGCGTCCCGGCGCGCTGCGGCCGGCGCGGCCGGCGCGCTGGGCAGCGGCGGCGCGCGAGCAGGGCTCGAGGCTGAGGTCGTCGATGCCGCGCGCGGGGTCGAAGCGGTTGACGCGCTGCAGGCCGCTGTCGATCACGGTGCGGATGCCGGGGATGGTCAGCGAGGTCTCGGCGACATTGGTCGCCAGCACCACCTTGCGGCGCGCCGCGGGGGCGAGCGCCGCCTCCTGGTCTTCTGGCGGCAGGCCGCCGTGCAGCGGCAGGACGGCGAGGTCGTCGCGGTCGGCGAGGGCGGCGGCGCAGGCCGCGATCTCGCCGGCTCCCGGCAGGAAGACGAGCAGGTCGCCGGCTTCCGGCCGCGCCGCCTCGCGCAGCACGGCGCTGCGCACGCGCTCCGGCAGGCTGCGCAGGTCGCCGGCCGGACCCTCGACGATCTGCACCGGGAAGCGCGGGGCGCTGACGCTGATCACCGCGCAGTCCTCGAGGTAGGCGGCGAGCGGCGCGGGGTCGAGGGTGGCGCTCATGACGACGAGGCGCAGCTCGGGGCGCAGGCCGCGCAGCACGCGCCCGCACCACGCCACGGCGAGATCGCTGTGCAGGCTGCGCTCGTGGAACTCGTCGAGGATCACGCAGCCGACGCCCGCCAGCAGCGGATCCTCGAGCAGGCGACGGGTGAGCAGGCCCTCGGTGATCACCCACAGGCGGGTGCGCGGGCCGCCGACCCGCTCGTGGCGCACGGCGTAGCCGACGCCCTCGCCGAGACGCTCGCCGAGCTCGGCGGCGAGCCGCGCCGCCAGGCTGCGCGCGGCGATGCGCCGCGGCTGCAACAGCAGGATGCTGCCCTCGACGAGCGGCAGCAGCGCCGGCGGCACGCGCGTGCTCTTGCCGGCCCCCGGGTCGGCGACGAGCACGGTCGCAGGGCGCTGGCGGACGGCCTCGACGATCGCCGGCAGATGGGCGTCGATCGGCAGCGGGTCGCGGCTCACGGCTCGGCGAGCAAGCGGGCGAGGACGCGCGGGTAGAGCTCGCGCTCGGCGGCCTGCACGCGCGCCGCCAGCGTCTCCGGGGTGTCGCCGGGCTGCACGCGCACCGCCTCCTGATCGATGATCGGGCCGCTGTCGTAGGCGCCCTGTACGAAGTGCACGGTGCAGCCGGTGATCTTGCAGCCGGCGGCGAGCACCGCGCGGTGCACGCGCAGGCCGTACATCCCCTTGCCACCGAAGGCCGGCAGCAGGCTCGGATGGATGTTGACGGTGCGCCCGGCCCAGGGCGGCGGCGGGTCCCAGTAGCGCAGCCAGCCGCACATCGCCACCCACTCCGCGCCGTGCTCGGCCAGCGCCGGCGCGGGGTCGCCGGCGACGACGCAGGGATGGCCGAGGCGCGCGGCGCGGGCGATGCCGCCGGCGTCGGGGCGGCTGGCGACGACGACGCAGATCTCCGCGGGGATCGTGCCGTCGGCGCAGCGCTCAGCGAGGTTCTCGTAGGTCGAGCCGGAGCCCGAGAGCAGGATGCCGAGGCGGCGGCGGGCGGGCATGGCGGCATGCTCGCGCGCTGCTGCGGGCGGCAAGGCGCTCACGAGCGGTAGTCGGCGTTCTCGGTGATGTATTCGTGGCTGCGGTCGGCGCCGAGCACCGTCGCCTCGGCCTCGCCGAGGCCGAGGTCGGCCGCGATCTCGACCGCGCGCTCATGCGGCGGCCAGGAGATCGGCGGGCGGAAGCGCAGGCCCTCGGCGGGCGGCGCGCTGGCATACAGCTCGGCCTGCCGCAGATGGGCATGCAGCGCCGCCTCCTTGTCGCGGTCGAGGCGGAAGGCGCCGTCGCGATAGACGACGATGCCGCCGATCTCCACGCTGAGCCGCGCGAGGTCGATCCCGAGCTGCGGCGCGACCTTGCCGAGGGCGGCGACGATGCGCCCGACATTCGGATCGTTGCCGAGCATCGCGCACTGCACGAGCGGGCTGTTGGCGACCGCCTTGCCGAGCGCGACCGCGACGCCCTCGCTCGGCGCGCCGCGCACGCGGATGCGCAGGACATGGTGCACGCCCTCGCCGTTGCGGACGATGTCCTCGGCGAGGTCGCCGCAGACCCGCAGCAGGGCGGTGCGGAAGGCCGCGCGCTCGGGCCTGCCGCCCAGGCCGCTGCTCCAGGCGACGACCATGTCGCTGGTCGAGGTGTCGCTGTCGATCGTCAGGCGGTTGAAGGAGCGCTCGACGGCCCAGGCGAGGTCGGCGCGCAGCGCCTCGCGCTCGATGGCGAGGTCGCTGAGCACGAAGACCAGCATGGTCGCGAGGTTCGGCTCGATCATGCCCGCGCCCTTGGCGATGCCGACGATGCTGCCCTCCGGCAGATCGGCGCGGCGGATCTTGGGGTAGAGATCGGTGGTGCAGATGCCCTCGGCGGCGGGCAGGATGCCCTGCGCCGCGCTCAGCGCGGCCACCGCCTCCGGCAGGGCGGCGAGCATCGCCGACAGCGGCAGCTTCCAGCCGATGACGCCGGTCGATGCCGGCAGCACCGCGCTCTCCGGGATGCCGAGCAGGCGCGCGGTCGCGGCGCACACCGCCTCGCAGTCGGCGACCCCGCCGGGGGCCCCGACATTGCTGACCTTGTTGTTGATCACCAGGGCGCCGAGCGCCGGCGCGGCGAGGCGCTGGCGGCCGACGATGATCGGGGCCCCGGGGCAGGCGTTGCGCGTGAACAGGGCGGCGAAGGCCGGCGTCGGCTGGGCGGCGGCGATCAGGGTCAGCGTCATCTGCGCGCGCTTCGGGGCCTCCGCCGGCTCGAAGGCGAAGCGCGTGACGCCGACGCGGAAGCCGCGCGGCAGGGCGGCCTGCGCGGCGAGCCAGGCGCGGTGCTCGGCCTGGCTGCGGAAGACGAGGTCGGTGCTCGGCATGGCCGCATGCTCGCGACCCTGGTCGGCGCGGGAAGTCAGCGCTCTGGCGCCGTCTCGGCGAGCCAGCGCCAGAGCGCGCGGGCGTGGCCGTCATCGGGCTGCTCGGCGAGGTGGCGGTCGAGCAGGGCGCGGGCCTCGTCGCGCCGCTGCTGACGCAGGCAGAGCGCGATCAGGCGCAGGCGGGCGGCCGGCGCCGCCTGGCCGCCGCCGGCCAGCGTCTGGCGGTACAGCGCTTCGGCCCGCGGCGCCTCGCCAGCCTCCTCGGCGAACTGCCCGGCCCAGACGAGGACGGCGGGATCGTCCTCGCCGAGCTCGAGCAGGGCCGCGATCGCGGCCTGCGCCGCGGCGCGCTCGCCGGCGCGCAGCGCGGCCTGCGCCGCCAGGCGGTGATGGACCCGCCCGCGCTGCGCGCTCGGCACGGCCTCGAGCCACTGGCGCGCCAGCGGCACCTCGTCGCTCGCCAGCGCCAGCTCTGCGGCCCAGGCGAGCAGGGCGGGGTCGGCGGCGGCTGGCTCGCTGAGCAGGGGACGGAGGGTGGCGAGGGCGGCGAGCGCCTGGCCGGCGGCCCACTGCCGGCTCGCCAGCTGCCGGCGCAGCTCGGCGTCGGCCGGCGCGCAGGCCAGCGCGGCTTCCAGAGCGGCGCGCGCCTCGGCATCGTTGCCGAGCCGCTCCGCAGCCCAGGCCAGGGCGCGCCACAGCTCGCTGTCATCGGGATCTGCGGCGAGCAGGGCGCGAGCGGCGCTCGCGGCCTCGGCCGCCTGCTCGGCGGCCAGCAGCAGCTGCAGCTCCAGGCGCCGCAGCCGGCGCTCGCTGGGGAAGCGCAGGATGCCCTGCTGCACGGCCAGGGTCGCGAGCCGCCGGTCGCCGGCGCGCAGCGCGCATTCGGCGAGGAAGGCGAAGTGCTCGGCCTCCCCGTCGCCGCCGGCGAGCGCGGCGCTCGCTTCGGCGAGCGCGCTGCTCCAGGCGCCGCGCAGGGCCGCGCAGCGCGCCAGACCCCAGCGCGCCGCCCGCGCGGTGTGGGCGGCGGCGAGGGCGGCGCGAAAATCGCGCTCCGCCGCCGCCAGCGGCGCCGCCGGGTCCGCCGCCGCCAGCGCCAGCCGCCACTGCGCCTCGCCGCGGGCCAGCGCCAGCGCCGCCGGCAGCGGCGGCGGCCAGCGGTCGATCGCCTCCACGACCTCCTGCGGCGCGGCCTGGCGCAGGCGCGCGAGCAGGTCGCTGACCGCCGGTTCCTCGCCGGCGCGCAGGGCCAGGCAGACGGCAAGCGACAGCAGCCAGCGCCCGCTCACTGCAGCACCCATCGGATCAGCACCTCTTCCACGCTGGGCACCGGGCGGCCGGCGCGCTCCGCCGGCCGGTAGCGCAGCGCCCGGCCCAGCCTTGCGGCGGCGTCCTCGAAGACGCCGGGCGGTTCGCTGTCCAGCACCTCGACCGCCGTCACCTGGCCGGCCTCGTCGATGTGGCAGCGCAGGCGCGTCGTCCCGCTGATCCCGCGCAGGCGCGCCAGGCGCGGGTAGAAGCGCGCGAGATCGGGGTCGCCGAGCCGCTGCGCCGGCCGCTCGGTGAGCGCGCTGGCCGCCGGCAGGGCGTCGCGCGTGCCATCGACGCCCCACGTCGGCGCCAGCGGCGACAGCTCGCGCAGCCACGCGCGGTCGCCGCCCTCGCCGGGCGCGGGCCAGGACCCGCGCTCCGCCAGCGGTGGCGCGACGCTGGCCGGCAGCGGCGGTAGGGGCGGCAGCGGCGGCAACGCCAGCGGCGGCGCCTGCTGCCAGGAGACGGCCGCGGGGCCGCGGGCTGCGGCGCTGTCGCCCGACTCGCTGCCGCGCGCGGCCGGAGCCGGGGTTGGCGTGGCGGGTGCGAGCTCGCGGTGCTGCCAGCGCAGCGTCGGCAGCGCGGGCGAGAAGGCGGGCGGCACTTGGCTGACCGCGGCCAGCGCGATGACCAGCGCGAGATTCAGCGCCATCGAGGCCAGCACCGCCCAGCTCCAGGCGCGCCAGCCCGTCCGCGCTCCGCTGGCGGAGCGCGCGCTCATCGCGCCGCTCCGGCGACGGCGGCGACCTCGACCTCGGCGGCGCCGCCGGCGCTGCAGGCATCCATGACGGCCAGCAGGGTGCCGATCGGCACGCGCTGGTCGGGAATCACCACCACGGTGGCGGTGCGCCGCGCCGCCAGGGCGGCGGCGACGGCTGTCGGCAACTCCGCCAGCTCCAGGCTGCGCCCGGCCACCGCGATCCGGCCATCGGCGGCGATCGCCACCGCCACGAAGTCGCTCGCCACCGCGCGCGCCTGCGCGCTGGCCGGTCGCTCCAGCGCCAGCGCCGTCTCGCGCTCGAACACCGTGCTCATGACGTAGAAGATCAGCAGGAAGAACACGACATCGACCAGCGGGATGACATTGAGCTCGAGCGGGCGCGCCTCGCCGCGCCGGCGCCGCCAGCGGCTCATGGCGGCAGCGCGCGCGCGGTCGGCGCGCGCTGGTCGCTGGCGTTCTGCAGGATTCGCACGTGCCGCTCGAGCGCCCACAGCCACAGCCAGGCCGGCACGGCGAGGGCCAGCGCGTACTGCGTGCTGGCCAGCGCCAGGCCGACGCCGCGGCTGGCGCCCTGGACCGGCGGCGCCGACGAGGCCGCGAGCGCCGCGAAGGTATCGACCATGCCGCTCACGGTGCCATAGAGTCCGAGCAGCGGCAGCACCGCCGCCAGCGCGCGCGCCAGCGCCAGGCCGCGCGCCAGCGCGAGCCGCTCGGAAAGCGACGACGGGGGCGAGGCCGGCGCGGCCTCGTCGGCGGGGGGCGCCCGCCTGCGGGCGAGCGCCAGCGTGCGCTCGATCAGCACGCTGTAGAGCAGGCAGCCGACGACGAACAGCAGCGGCATGACGATGCCGCCGCTCCACCACGCGGCGAGCTCAGCGATCATCCCTCGCCTCCCGCGGCTCGGCCGACAGCAGGGTCGCGGCCTCCTCGAGCAGCAGCGCGCGCCGCTCGGCCCAGCGCGACAGCGCGGCGTGGGCCAGCAGCAGGGGGATCGCGGCGAGCATGCCGGCCTGGGTGCAGACCAGCGCTTCCGAGATCCCGCCGGAGAGGGCGCGCGCCTGCCCGCTGCCGTGCAGCGCCAGGGCGCCGAACATCTCGATCATCCCGGTGACCGTGCCGAGCAGGCCGAGCAGCGGGGCGACGGTGGCGAGCACCGCCAGCGCCGTCAGCCCGCGCTGCAGGCCGGAGCTCTCGCGCAGCAGCGCGGCTTCGAGCGCCGCTTGCCGCGCGCTCGGAGGCTGGGCGAGCGCCTCCAGGCCGGCGCCGAGGACCCGCGCCAGCGGGCCCTGCCGCTGTGCGACCAGCGCTTCCAGCGCCGCCGCCTCGCCGCGCTGCCAGCGCACCCGCGCCTCCGCAAGCAGCTGGCGCTCCGCGCGGTCGCGCCACAGCTGCCAGGCGCGGTGCAGGGCGATGCCGGCGCCGACGGCGAACACCGCGATGATCGGCCAGATGAAGGTGCGGCCGGCGGCCAGCCAGTCGCGCAGGCTCCACGGCGCAGCGCCGGCGCGCAGCGCGCCCTGGCCGCTGACATCGAGGGCGATCGCCGGCTCCGGGGAGCCGGGCAGCACGCTGGCCGGCAGCGGCGGGCCGACGACGACCCAGGCGCGGCCGTCGGCGCTGCGCTGCACGCAGCCGCGCTGCGCGGACCCATCGCCGAGCGCCACTGCCCGCGCGGCGCCGAGATGCAGGACCGGCACCGTCGCCAGCCGCCCGTCGCGGCCGATCACTGGCGCCTCGTCGAGACGCCGCGCGCAGCTGGCGTCCAACGCTGCGGTCCGCGCCGCCAGCGCCGCGGCGGCGGCCGCGGCGCGCTCCGCGAGCGGCGGCGCTAAAGCGTTCGGTGCGAGGCGCGCGCACAGCGCTTCCAGCCGCTGCCGACGCTCGGACTCCGCGGCTTCCCGGGCCGCGGCGCGCGCCTGCAGGTCGGCGCTCTCGGCGTGCAGCGCCGCCAGCTCGGCGCGCCGCTGCTGGCCCTCGGCGATCGCCTGCTGCAGGCGCTGCATCAGTGCGGTGCGCTCCTCGATGATGCGCGCGCGCAGCTCGGCCAGCGCGCGCTCGCTGTCCTGCTGGGCGCGCGCGGCGGCCGCCGCCACCGCCGCCTCGCCGCCGCGCAGGGCCGCCAGCGCCAACAGGCAGCACGCCGCGCCGCGCCAGCCGCTCATGGTCCCCCGTCCGGCAGCAGCAGCACCCGCGCCGGCGCCCGGCCCTCGGCCTGAGCGACGGCCTCGCGGATCGCCGGGTACCATTCCGGGTCGCAGTCCGTGAGCAGCACGCGGCCCTCGCGGATGCGTAGGCAGCCGGCTCGCGTGCCGTCGAGCGACAGCCACCAGCCGGCGGCGCCGCTGACCGAGAGCGCCTTCACGGCTTCCGGCTGCCCCGCGCGCTCGCCGACGACGACGCAGACGCGCAGCGCGCTGGCGGCGCGCTCCGCCGCCGCCAGCGCCTCGAGCAGCCGCTCGAGGTCGGCGAGGCTGGCGCTGGCTGGCAGCGGCGGCAGGGTGCCCGGCAGCAGACGCCCGGCGAGGGTGCTGAGCGCGGCATGCAGCTGTGCGGCCGCTGCTTGCAGGCGGCGCTCGGCGTCGTCGAGCTGCTCGGCCGCGCTGCGATCGACGGCGCGGGCCAGCGCCGCAGCGTGCGCCTGGCGCGCCTCGGTCAGCGCGGCTGCCAGCCGCTCATTCTCGGCAGTCAGCGTCGCCAGCATGGCTTCCAGGCGCTGGCGCTCGCTCTGCCAGGCCGCGCGCTCGCGCGCCAGCTCGGCGCGCTGCTGATCGGCGATCCGCAGCTGGGCGAGCGCCCTCTCGGCAAGCGAGAGCTCGCCGGCGGGGAGGCCGACCGCGAGCGCTCCGATGACCGCAGCGCGCTGCAGCGCACGGCGCATGGCGCGCACCCTAGCGGCGACGCGCGGGCGGCCAGCCTCACGCTGTGCCGCGGTCGCCGCTGCGTCCGAGCGTCAGCAGGACGCCAGCGAGGCAGCAGAGCGCGAGGACGGCGAACACGCCAGGACCCCCGTGGGCCAGGACCCAGCCGCAAGCGGCGTTGCCGAGCAGGCCGGCACCAGCGCCGACCAGCGCCAGCGCCGCGAATGCGAGGCCCCGTTCAGCCGCCGGCGCCAGCTCGGCCAGCCAGGTTTTCTCGGTGCCTTCCAGCGCGCCCTGGATGAGGCCCCACAGCAGACCGGCAAGCAGCAGCGCCGGCCCCTCACCGACCGCGAGCAGCGCGCAGTCGGCGGCCGCCAACGCCCACAGCGCCTGCAGGGCTCGGCGCGGCCCCACGCGCACGGTCAGCGCCCCGGCGGCGGCCGCGGCCAGGGCCTGGATCAGGCCGAGCGCCGCCCAGCCGAGGCAGAGCTGCCACAGCGGCCAGGCGGCCTGCGGCGCCGTTCCTGACCAGCCAGCGACATGCATGAGGATCAGCAGGGGGCTGAGGCGCAGGGCGAGGCTGGCTGCGGCGATCGCGAGCAGGGGCCGGCGCAGGATGGCGGCGCGCGGCCACCAGCCGAGGGGCCGGCCAGCGCCCGTGGCCGGCGCCTCGGGAAGCTGGCGGTCTTGCAGGCCGCCGGCGAGCCAGGGGACGAGCAGGGCGAGGGGAGCCAGCGCGAGCACGGCGACCCACAGGCCTTCGGTCGGCACAGCCCAGGCGACCGCGGCGGCAGCCAGGGCCCCGAGCATCGCGCCGCCGTGATCCATCCAGCGCAGGCGGGCGTAGGCGCGGGCGCGCTGCTCGCCCTCGGTCCAGTCGGCGACCAGCGCATCGGCGGCGCTGCTGCGCAGCCCCTTGCCGAGGCGATCGAGGACGCGGCAGGCGACGATCCACCACCACCAGGCGGCGAGCATGCCGACGGCAGTCAAGGGCCGAGCGACGGCATTGGTCAGGTAGCCGGCGCGCACCCAGGGCACCCGCCGCCGCTGAGCATCGCTCGCCCGCCCGCTGAACAGGCGCAGGCCTTGGCTCACCGCGTCGGCCAGGCCCTCCATCACCCCGATCCAGCCGACGGCGACCCCGCTCGGCAAGAGCGGCGTCAGGAAATCGAGCGTGCAGTCATTGATGAAGTGCAGCCAGCCCAGGCGTCGCACCTGCGCCGCCGCCGCTACATCTGGCATGAGCGGATCGTCATTGGCGTCGGTGAAGCACCAGTACCAAAACAGGTTTCATCGAAGTTCGAGGCTTCTCTTTTTTTATCTGCGCCTCGAGCAAGCCGTCGCCCAGATGCACGACGATATCTCGGGATTCTCGACAATCTCTCTGCTTCGAGTCTCTGACCTGCCGAAGCGAGGGATTTCGCTCTGGCAACGAGGAAAGTGCTCTCACTGATCAGAGGACGAAGACGAGGCGAAGTACTCGGCAAGACTCTGCAAAAAATCCGGGGACAATGATTTTTCGAGGCGCAGCTTGTAGATTCCTTCCACGTGTTGCCGCAGCGCTGAGAAAGAGAGATAGCCGCATACTTCGGGCAATGGTTTCTCGCGCAGTTTGAATGTTGGGCGCAGAATTTCCTGCGCGACTTTCTCGCGTCGCTCATCGGGGGCTACGAGGTACAGACGGATGTCTAGATTCGGCTGCAATGCCAGGAGATCGCTCATCCGTAACAGCCCCGAGTAGATGGAGGTGGTAGATTCCACCTCGAACGCCGCGACAATCGAGTTGTTCTTCAGCCACAAAACATCTATCAACTCGATGGTGCGCTGCGTCGCCTCATTGAATTGCAACGGAAGCTCTTCGAGCATGTGCGGCACAGACCCGTAATTGTGCACGCGGGAGCGATCGTTGCGCGCCACCCACACCTTGAGGCCCATGTCAGCGCCCAATTTTATTAGGAGATGCTGGATCTCGGTATGCTGTGACCGCTCTTCCTGTTGCTGAGGTCGAGCATCCTCGAGATCTGCCGTTTCCGGGACCGTCACCAAGGTTTTCACATGCATCTTGCCAGAATGCTGTTCGGCTTTGAACATCGGTTGGCGAGCGAGCTTTCGGGCATCAACCGGCCGGGTTATCGGCTCGCGATCGGCCTCTTGAAGCTTGCGCAGAATCAAATCGCCATCTTGGCGCCTTTTGAAGAGGTTCGGACTGCCACGGACAAAGCCTTTGAACTTACCTGCGTCGTGAGGACCGGTGTAAAAATCCACCTGTCCCTCCAACTGCTGCATTGGGACGCCGTGCTCAGCATTCAAGAGGATGAGAGGTTTGACGTCCAGGCAGATGGGAAAGTCTCTTTGACACCAAAGAGAGTGAGTATTGCTGCTTTTTCCAAGGACCTCCAGCGCACCGACCCACCGCATCACGCCTGTTAGATAGCACAGCAAGATGTCACCAGGCTGGATCTTTTCGACGACTGGCTTTCTGCGTTGCCTAAACCCTGTCGTCGTCCCGCCGGCCTTGCGGAACTCATCCCATGTAGTTCCGGTGAAGAGCTGAAGCCAGTAGTTCATACATCAACTTTCATGCTTGCGATCACGCGCAGCGCGCACCTTCGTTCGTGATCTGATCGTCTGTGAAGTCCGGGATTGCCCCCTGCGCAGCACTTCCACGGCCACATTTATTCACTTGAAGATTGCCAGAAACAGAGGCCTACACAAAGAGGGCAGGGCGCAGGGGGATCCATCCACCGAACCCCCTCTTATACTTGTACGCCTTCGCTTGCAAGATCGGCGGCAGAGCGCTCAAAAGAAAGCTGCCAACCAACGTCCGGACAACCAACATCCCTGGCTAGCAGATCTTGCTCGCTGCTGGTTGTTGGCCCTGAAAGTGGCTGGCTGTTGGCTCGTTGGTGGCTGGATTCATAACCCCTTGTCAATCTGGCGGCCCCGGCAGGACTCGAACCTGCGACAATGCAGTT
>JANWWU010000075.1 GCA_025055595.1 Planctomycetota bacterium
TGCGCGCGCGCCGCGGCGGCCGCGCGCTGGCCTTCGCCCCACGGACCGTCGATCAGCGCCTGCGCGGCGCGCGCCCGCGTCAGCGCGCGCTCGGCCTCGCGCAGCGCCAGCTGTTCGCGCGCCAGCTCCCAGGCCGAGACCGCGCCCTCTCCGCCCTGGCGCAGCCGCTCCCAGAGGGCCTGGCGCTCGGCGACGACGACAGCGAGCGCCGTCGCCTCGCTCGCCGCCAGCAGCAGCTCCTGCGGCAGCGCGCAGGCCTGCTCGGCGAGCGCCGCCGCGAGCGCCGCCTCGGCCTCGGCCAGCGCGGCGCGCGCCTGCTCCGCCTCTTGGCGCCATGCCGCGTCCTCGAGCGCCAGCAGCGGCTCGCCCGCCGTCACTTGCTGACCGTCGGCCACGCACAGCCGCGCGATGCGGCCCTCGCGTGGGGCGTGAATCAGCAGGCTGTCGCCGTCTTCGACGATGCCGACCAGCGGCAGCCGCTCCTCGAGCGGGATGGCGAGGACCGCGACGAGGCAGCAGAGCGTCGCCAAGCCGGTCGCGGCGATCGACCACCACAGCCAGCGCGGGGCCGGGGGGCGGGGCAGCTCGCGGTCGGCCTCGCGGCCCGGGGCCTGCAGGCCGACGCTCATGTCGGTTCCCGATGGCTGCGCGTCGGCCCGCTCATCGGCAGCATGCCCTCGACCTGGGCCTCGTAGAGCTCGCGGTAGCGGCCATCGCGGCGCGCGACGAGCTCGCCGTGGGTTCCGATCTCGACGATCCGCCCGCCGTGCAAGACGACGATCTGATCGGCGCGGTGCACGGTCGAGAGGCGATGCGCGATGACGATCGCCGTCCGATTGGCGAGCAGGGCGTCGAAGGAGCGCTGGATCTGCCGCTCGGTCTCGGAGTCGAGGGCGCTGGTCGCCTCGTCGAGGATGACCAGGCGGGGATCGCGCAGGAAGACGCGGGCGATCGCCAGGCGCTGGCGCTGGCCGCCGGAGAGCCGCACCCCGGCCTGCCCGATGCGCGTCTCCAGGCCCTGCGGCAGGCCGCGGACGACGGCATCGAGGTGCGCGGCGCGCAGGGCGGCCCAGATCTCGGCCTCGCTCCAACGCTCCTCGCCGAGCACCAGGTTGGCGCGCAGCGTGTCGTCGAACAGCGGGGCGTCCTGCAGCACCACCCCGCACTGCGCGCGCAGCCGCGCGAGGTCCCAGGCGCGGATATCGATGCCGTCGATCGTCAGCCGGCCGGCCGTCGGCAGGTAGAAGCCGAGGACGAGGTTGGCGAGCGTCGTCTTGCCGCTGCCGCTGGCCCCGACCAGCGCCGTCATCGTGCCCGGACGGATGCTGAGTGTGATGTCGCGCAGCACCTCCTCGACACCGTCGTAGCTGAAGCGGACGCCCTCGAAGACGATCTCGCCGCGCAGGCGCTCGGCGGCGAGGCCGCCGGCGCGCTCGCGGTGCGGCTCCTGGGGCAGGGCAGCGAGCTCGGCGAGCTTGTCGGCCCCGGCCGCCCCGGCCTGCAGGGCCTGGCCAGTGGTCAGCAGGGTGTTGATCGGCCCCCACAGCATCGCCTGGTAGCCGGCGAAGGCGAAGAACTCGCCGAAGGAGATGCGGCCCTGCATCGCCAGCAGGCCGCCGACGAAGAGGAAGATGTCGGCGCCGAGGTTGGAGAGCAGGGAGAGCAGGCCGCCGATCGTGTGGTACACCGTCCAGTGGCGGATGCCCTCGTAGCGCAGGGCCTCGCAGCGCGCGCGGATGCGCTCGAGGAAGGCGCGCTCGGCGGCGCAGGCGCGGATCGTCTTCATCGCGGTGAAGGCCTCGGCCGAAGTCGCGGCGAGCGCCGCCGTGCGGTCGCTCTCCTCGCGCGAGAAGTCGCGCAGGCGCCGGTACCAGGCCAGCGACCACAGGGCGGTCAACGGCATCGTCGCCAGGACGACGAGCGTCAGGAAGGGATCGATCGCGAGCATGAAGGCGGTGACGACGACGATGGTGAAGCCGGCGGTCAGGCAGTGGCGCAGGACGGTGAACACCGCGCCATCGACCTGGTGCGGATCGTGAGTCAGGCGCGCCGCCACCGCCCCCGGCGCCAGGGTCTCGAGCGTGCGCATCGGCACGCCCATCACGCGCTCGGCGACCTGCAGCCGGACATCGTGCAGCCCGTTGCGCGTGATCTGCAGGATGTCGTAGGTGTGCCAGCCGCCGAGCACGGTCGACAGCAGCTTGAGCAGGACGCCGAGCAGCACCAGGCCGGCGAGCATCCACACCGTCGTCGACACGCCGAGGAAGGCGTCGACGGCGCTCTCGGCTCGCTCGCGGAACACCAGCTCGTCGATGATCACCTTGCCGAGGTACGGCACCGGGGCGCTGATCAGCGGCACGAGGAAGGCGAGGACGACGATCCAGGCGACGAGGCGCGGTCGGCGCAGGACCATCGCGCGGATCAGGCGGTAGCCGCTGGCGGTCGCAGGAGGCTCCGTCACCGCTCCCACCCTACGCAGCGCTGCCCGGCGCCAAGGCAGGCAGCGCCAGCGCATTGCGAGGGGCGGGCGCGACCCAGGCTACCACGCATGGGCGTCCCGATCGCCGAGGTCATCCTCGACTCGCTCGCCGAAGGCGTGATCACCGTCGACCGCCGCGGGCGGATCACCTCGTTCAATCGCGCCGCGGAGCGCCTGACCGGCTACGAGCGCGCGGCGGTGCTCGGCAAGGACTGCCAGCAGGTGCTCGGGCCCTGCTGCGGCGGCAGCTGCGTCATCGTCCACACCTTGAGCAGCGGCGAGGCGCTGCGCGATCGCCCCGGCGAGCTGCGCCACCGCGACGGCAGCGTGCGCCCGGTGATGGTCACCACCAACCTGCTGACCGACGCCCAAGGCCGCGTCATCGGCGCCGTCGGCACGATCCGCGACTGCGCGCGCGAGGTCGAGCTCGAGCGCCAGCTCGCCGGGCGCTGGAAGCTGCAGGACCTCGTCAGCCGCAGCCCGCGGATGCAGCGCCTCTTCGAGCTCTTGCCGACGGTGGCGGCCAGCGGCAGCACGGTGCTGATCCTCGGCGAGAGCGGGACCGGCAAGGAGCTGGTGGCGCGCGCCATCCACAGCCTCTCGCCGCGCGCCGAAGGGCCCTTCGTCGCCGTCAACTGCGGGGCCCTGCCCGACAGCCTGCTGGAGGCCGAGCTCTTCGGCTACCGCGCGGGGGCCTTCACCGACGCCAAGCGCGACCACCCCGGGCGCTTCGCGCGCGCCCAGGGCGGCACGATCTTCCTCGACGAGATCGGCGACATCAGCGCCGCGATGCAGGTGCGCCTGCTGCGCGTCCTGCAGGAGCGCGTCTACGAGCCGCTCGGCGCGCGCGCGCCGGAGCCCGCCGACGCGCGGGTGATCGCCGCCACCCACCGCGATCTCAAGGCGATGGTCGCCGAGGGCCGCTTCCGCCTCGACCTCTACTACCGCCTCGACGTCGTGCGCCTCGAACTGCCGCCGCTGCGCGAGCGGCCCGAGGACATCCCGTTGCTCGCCGAACACTTCATCGACCGCTTCAACCGCCTGCAGAACCGCCGCGTGCGCGGCATCAGCGAGGCCGCGCTCGCCGCCCTCGCCCGCCATCGCTTCCCGGGCAATGTGCGCGAGCTCGAGAACCTGATCGAGCGCGCCTTCGTGCTGTGCGGCGAGGGTCCGATCGATGTGCCGCACCTGCCGGAGGAGATCGCGGCCCTCGCCGAGGCCGCGGCGCCTCTGGCCAGCGACCCGCTGTCGCTCGCCGAGGCGCGCGCGCTGCGCGAAGCCCTGCGCCGCCACGGCGGCGACCGCACGGCGACCGCACGCGAGCTCGGCATCCACCGCACGACGCTCTACCGCAAGCTCCGGCGCTACGGCCTGCTCGAGCGCGCGGACGCGGTGCGCGCCCCGGCCTAGAGCCGCTCGGGGTGGGCCAGCCCGTCGACGATGCGCGCCAGCAGGCGCGCGGCGTCGCCGCCGTCGGCGAGGCGGTGATCGAAGGTCAGCGTCAGCTCGACGCGCCGCTCCCGGCCCCAGCCGCGCTGCTGGGGATCCCACACCGGGTGATCGTGCGGGGCGCCGATGCCGAGGATCACGCTGTGCCCGGGCAGGGGGATCGGCGTCGCCCAGGCGATGCCGAAGACCCCGTAGTTGGAGACGGCGCCGACGGCCTCGCCGGCGTCGGCGACCGTGCCCTGGCGCGCGCGCGCGATCGCCGCCTCGACCATCTCGGTCAGGGCAGCGAGCGTCTGGTGCTCGACGCGGCGGATCACCGGCGTCAGCACCCCGCCCTCGACCTCGACCGCCACCGCGAGGTCGATGCTCGCCGGCGCGTGCAGGCGGGTGCCGGTCAGGCGCCGCGCGAAGGGGCTGCCGGCGGCGAGCGCGACGGCGAGCGCGCGCAGCGCGTAGACGGTCAGCGAGGGACGGCCGGGCACCTGGCGGCGATGCGCAAGCAGGGGCTCGAGCGCCAACGGCATGGCGACGGTCGCCAGCGGCCGGGTCCAGCTCTTGGTCATGCCGGCGGCCACCGCCTGGCGGATCGGCGGCAGCGGCTCGCCCGAGGCGACATAGCGCTCGACATCGGCGGCGGTGATGCGGCCGCCGGCGCCGGTACCGACGATGAAGGCGAGGTCCGAGGTCTTGAGGCCGTGTTCGGCGATCAGGCGCCGGACGCGGGGCGAGAGGAAGCCGCGCTCGCCGCTCTCGGCCAGCAGCGTCGGCGGCGCGAAGCCGGCGCCGCGCCGCGCAGGCGGCGCGGCCGCTGCCGCCCTCCTGTCGGCGGCGGGCGGCGCGGGCGCG
>JANWWU010000097.1 GCA_025055595.1 Planctomycetota bacterium
GAAGTGCAGCGCTTGACGCGGGAGCTGGCGCATCAGCCGGCCGACGGCAAGCGGCCCCTGTTTGCAGCCCAGGAAGCCGCGCGCGCGGCGCGCAGCCGGATGATGGAGCAGTGGTCCCTGGCCGAAGGTGCGGCGCGCACCGCGCTCGATGCGTTGCGCGAGGAGCCCCAGCACCCCGATGCGGTCGCCGCCCGGCAACTGCTGATCGCGCTCTACCGCATGCGCTGGCAGGAGGCCGTGCGCTCTGGCGATGAGGCCGCGCGCGCCGCTTTCGGCACCCTGCTCACCCAGCTTGGCAGCGATCCCGAGGCCGAAGCGCAGGGCCAGGTACTGGTGACGGCTGCGGTCCAGGCGCGCCGGCTCGAGGAAGATGGCGTGGGACGCTTCGTGCCCGTCGGCGAGACGCGCTCCCTGCCCGCCGGACAGGCCGTCACGCTGCCGCACGGCCGTTGGCAGTTGCGCGATGGCGATCAGGTGGCGGCGATCGTCGTGCGGCCTGGACAGCTGACGCGGCTGGCCTGGGCGCCGGGACCGCCGCCCGAGGTCGGCATGCGGCTGCGCTGGGTGCCCTTCGAGCGCGGCTTCTGGCTCGCCGAGCACGAAGTGACGGTCCGGCACTATGCCGCCTTCCTCGCCGATCCGGCGGTGGCCGCAGAGGTAAAGGAAACGTACCGCGCCTGGATGCGGCAACAACGCGATGACCTCGCGCTGTTCCCGCGCCAAGGTGCGGGCCTCGACCTCGCGGTGTGGCAGGCGGTCGCGGAGGGCGATGAGCTGCGCAGCTGGCAGCCGATCGCCAAGGCCCTCGAGGAGCCGGTGCGCGGCATCTCGCGCAGCGATGCCGAACGCTACTGCGCCTGGCTGGCGCGGCGCACTGGCAAGCGCGTGCGCCTGCCGACCCTCGCCGAGTGGCGCTACGCTGCGACGGGCGGCGACGAACGCCGCATCTTCCCCTGGGGGCCGCGCGGCGACCATGCGTTGGCGGTGTGCGCCGTCCCCAAGCGAGACCATCCCGCGGCGGTCGGCAGCGCTCCCGATGATCTCGGCCCCTTCGGACACCGCGATCTCGCTGGCAGCGTCCGCGAATGGGTGACAGACCGCGGGCTGGCGTACGATGCCCGCGTTGCTGGCGGTGGCTGGACCGATGAGGACCTCGCTCGCCTGCGCAGCGATGCGGTCGAGAGCCTGCCGGCGCACGCGGCTTTCGCGGCGATCGGTTTTCGCATCCTTGTCGAACCCTAAGGAGTACGCATGAGATCAACCGCCGTGTGCCTGCTGACGATCGGTGCCCTGCTTGCCGGCGAGAGCGCGGCCCCGCCAGTGAGCGGGGAGGGCGGCTTGCGCGCCGGCGTGCGCACCGCCCGCGATACCGTGCCGTCGCTTGCAGCGATGGTCCGCTTGGGGGCCTCGTGGGACTCGAACGCGCTGCTCGACCATGATCCCGACCGTTCACATGCCGCGACCGCGGTGTATGCGAGCGAGGCAGCGCTGACCTGGCGCCCCTGGCGCGATGCGCAGCAGCTGCTGCAGCTCCAGGCCCAAGTCGGCTATGATCGCCGCCCCCACTTGGAGGACCTCGATACCCTGCGCTGCTCGGTGAGCGCGGTCGGCGCGCAGCAAGTCGAGCAGGTGACGCTCGGCGCTGCGCTCTCGGCGACGCGCCTGTGGCAGAGCGAAGAGGGCGCGGCTGCCGAGCTGCGCGGCGGCGGCAGCGTCGCCTGGATGCGCCTCGACCATGTCGACATCTTTGCGCTCGAGCTGGCGTTGTTGCACATCGATGCGATCAACGATCGTCCCGACCAGCTGTCGGCGGTGACGAGCTACGGCGATCCCGACCCCCGCAGTGGGCTGCTGACGGCGGCGGTGTGGCGTCACTGGTGGCGCTGGGATCGCCATCGTCTGGAAGGCGCGCTGCGCCTCGGCCGCTACAACGCGCGCGCAGAAGATGAAAGCTATGTCACGGCGCAGCCCTGGGCGGCGCTGCGCTTGCGCCCCGAGGAGTGGGAGATCGGCCTGCGGGTCGCGCTCGATGCCCGGCAGTACGCCAGCGAGCCCGCGCCAGCCACCGACAGCGAGCAGTCCCTGACCTTCAGCTCGAGCGTCTCGGTCGATCGCCACCTCGCCGCTGGCCTCTGGCTGGGCGGACTCGCCGCGTGGTCGAACCGCTGGAGCGATGTCGCCGGCCGCGAGTACGAGCGCTGGCAGGCCGGAGTGCGCCTCACCTGGAACTTCCCCTCTGCGACACAGGAGTGACCCATGCGTGCATGGCTTCTGATCAGCTGCTGTTCCCTCACCCTGTACGCCGGCGAGCCGATCGCGGTGTGGACGATCGGTGAGGGCCGGATCGCCGAGCGCGCCGCGACCCCCGACGCCGCCATCGCGCCCGAAGAAGTGGTCGCGGCCGGAGCCCAAGCCCCCGCGTTTCTGAAAGCTCAGGCAGCGCCCGGGGTCCTCGTCGCGCTGGCGCCCTCCGCTGCCGGCCTCTTCCGCGAGGAGAGCGACGCCAGCGGGCAGCGGCGCCTGATCTTCGAAGTCAACGAAGGGGCAGCGGAGATCGAGGTACTCGACCGTGGCCCGTATAGCGCCGTCATTGTGCGCGGCGCCGCCCTCGAGCTCGAGGTGCGCGGCACCCTCTTCGTCGTCGAACGCGTACGCCGCGATGCCGACTACGCCGTGCTGGTACGCGGCGCAGTCACCGCGCGCACCCGCGCCGAGATCGCCAAGCTGCTCGGCAAGGCTGGTGAATTCGCGCTCTTGCCGCGCCAGGGCATCGCCGCCGATACCGCTGTTGGCCTGGCCGCGCAGGTCGATCCGCTGCAGCTGCGGCCGCAGATCGATGCCCCGGCTGCCAGCCGCGCCAGCATCGCGGATCAAGCGCTGGGCCGCGCTCCCGGAGGGACGCCCTGGGACCTCGACCGCCTGCAGCAGCTGCGCCAGCAGCTGCTGGCGACCTCGGCGGCTGCCAGCGCGGCCGTGAGCGGCAGTGAGGCCGCGGGAGCTGCTCTGAGCGGTGGCGCGAGCGCTGCAGGAGAGGCGGGGACCGCTGCCGCCGCTCCCGCCGGTGTCGCAAGCGAGGCCACGCAGCAGCCGCCCTTCCCAGGCGCCGCTGCAGCCGCCCCCGCCCCGGCCCTCGCTTCCCCCCCGCCCCCTGTGGCGCCCCTGCCAGCGGACAGCGTCTCCGCCGCCCCTGTGGCACTCAGCGATCTCAGCGCCGAGATGGCCAGCTTGTTTGCTGATCTCGCGATCGACCTGATGCACAGCTATCAAGAGCTGGGGGCGTCGATCGTGACGCCGATGGCCGACACCGCTTCGGCTGCCAGCTATGAGGCGCTGCAAGCGTGGGCAGCGACCCAGGCCGCCCTGCTGAACAACGACCTGAACACTCCCTTGCCGCCGCCCCCGCCGCCACCCGCGCCGTGAGCTGCCGCCCTGAGCGCAGGTGGTCTGCAGCGGCGGGCGCAGGCCGCTCGAGCGCGGGCTGCTCCCTTACCCCGCCGGCTGGGCGCGGGCCGGGCGCCACAGGCCGCGCGCGGGCAGGATCTCCTGCAGGGTGGCGACGCCGTAGTCCTGGCGCTGGAGCTGGCGCAGGGCGCCGATCAGCGCGGCGGCGCTGCTGACGGTCGTGAAGTAGGGCTTGCCCATCACCGCGCAGGCGCTGCGGATCTTCGCTTCGTCGTGGCGCGCGCCCTTCTGCGAGGGCGTGTTGATGACGAAGGCGATGTCCTTGAGGCGGGTGAGGACGGTGTCGCCGCCCTCCTGCACCTTGTTGAGGACGCTGACCTGGACCCCGCCGCGCTCGAGGCAGGCGGCGGTGCCGCGCGTCGAGAGGATCTGGTAGCCGAGGTCGGCCAGCTGCTGGGCGAGGGTGATCGCGATGCGCTTGTCGTTGTCGCGGACGCTGATGAACACCGGGCCGGACAGCGGCACCGCGGCGCCGGCCGCGAGCTGCGCCTTGTAGTAGGCCTCGCCGAAGGTCGGGGCGATGCCCATCACCTCGCCCGTCGACTTCATCTCCGGTCCGAGCACCGTGTCGACGCCCGGGAACTTGTTGAAGGGCAGGACGCTCTCCTTGACGCACACCCACTGCGGCGGCGGAATGTGGTGCACGCCGAGCTCGTCGAGGGTGGCCCCGGCCTGGACGAGGGCCGCGATCTTCGCCAGGGGCACGCCGGTCGCCTTGCTGACGAAGGGCACGGTGCGGCTGGCGCGCGGATTGACCTCGAGCAGGTACACCTCTTCGTTGCGGATCGCGAACTGGACGTTCATCAGGCCGCGGACCGCCAGCGCGCGCGCGAGCAGCGCCGTGATCTCGCACATCCGCTGCACCAGGCGCTCGGAGAGCGAATAGGGCGGGATGACGCAGGCGGCGTCGCCGGAGTGCACGCCGGCCTCCTCGATGTGCTCGAGGACCCCGCCGATCACCGTCCGCGTGCCGTCGCTGACCGCATCGACATCGACCTCGATCGCGTGCTCGAGGTACTTGTCGATCAGCACCGGAGCCCCGGGATGCACCTCCATCGCCTGCTCGATGAAGCCGGCGAGCTCGCTGCGATCGCGGACGATCTCCATCGCGCGGCCGCCGAGGACGAAGCTCGGGCGCACGACGACGGGGTAGCCGATGCGGTCGGCGACCGCCTGCGCCTCGGCGAAGCTGCGGGCGATGCCGTTGGCCGGCTGCTTGAGGCCGGTCTGCTCGACGACGGCGCGGAAGGCCTCGCGGTCGTTGGCGCGCTGGATGTCGGCGGGCGCGGTGCCGATGATCCGCACGCCGCCGGCCTCGAGGGCCAGCGCGAGGTTGAGCGGGGTCTGGCCGCCGAACTGGACGATCGTGCCCTCCGGCTGCATGACGCGGTGGATCTCGAGGACGTCCTCGACGGTCAGCGGCTCGAAGAACAGATGGTGACTGGTGTCGTAGTCGGTCGACACCGTCTCGGGATTCGAGTTGACCATGATCACTTCGTAACCGGCCTCGCGCAGGGCGAAGGCGGCGTGGCAGCAGCAGTAGTCGAACTCGATGCCCTGGCCGATGCGGTTGGGGCCGCCGCCGAGAACCATGATCTTGCGCGCCGGCGTGCGCGGGGCCTCGCACTCGTCCTCGTAGGTCGAGTAGTAGTACGGCGTGTAGGCCGCGAACTCGGCGGCGCAGGTGTCGACCAGCTTGTAGACGGGATGGATGCCGAGCTGCCAGCGCCGCTGGCGCACTTCTTCCTCGCGGCAGCCCCAGAGCTGGGCGAGGTGGCGGTCGCTGAAGCCCGCGCGCTTGGCCGCGCGCAGGGTCTCGGCATCGATCTCGGCGAGCCGCCGCTGCGCGAGCTGCCGCTCGTGGGCGACCAGCGCCTGCAGGTGGTGCAGGAACCAGGGATCGATCGCGGTGCGCGCGTGCACTTCCTCGACGCTGGCGCCGGCCTGGAAGGCGTGGCGGATCTGGAACACGCGCTGCGCGGTCGGCCGTTCGATCGCGCGCAGGTACTCCTCCTTGCGCGCCGGATCGCCGTCGTCGCCGGGGCGCCGCGCGGCGAAGCCGGGCACGCCGATCTCCAGCCCGCGCAGGGCCTTCTGGAAGCTCTCCGGGAAGCTGCGGCCGATCGCCATCACCTCGCCGACCGACTTCATCTGGTAGCCGAGCGTGTCGTCGGCCTCGCCGAACTTCTCGAAGGCGAAGCGCGGGATCTTGGTGACGACATAGTCGATCGTCGGCTCGAAGCAGGCCGGGGTCTCGCGCGTGATGTCGTTCTGGATCTCGTCGAGGGTGTAGCCAACCGCGAGCTTGGCGGCGATCTTGGCGATCGGGAAGCCGGTCGCCTTGGAGGCCAGCGCCGAGCTGCGCGAGACGCGCGGGTTCATCTCGACGACGACCATCCGCCCGTCGCGGGGATGGACGGCGAACTGGATGTTCGAGCCGCCGGTCTCGACGCCGACGGCGCGGATGATCGCGATCGCGGCATCGCGCATCCGCTGGTACTCGCGGTCGGTCAGCGTCTGCGCCGGGGCGACGGTGATCGAGTCGCCGGTGTGGATGCCCATCGGGTCGACATTCTCGATCGAGCAGACGATGACGACATTGTCCTTCTTGTCGCGCATCACCTCGAGTTCGAACTCCTTCCAGCCGAGCAAGGACTCCTCGATCGACACCTCATGGATGCGCGACAGCATCAGGCCGCGCTTGACGATGGTCTCGAACTCGGCGTCGCTGCGCGCCAGGCCGCCGCCGGTGCCGCCCATCGTGAAGCTCGGGCGGATCATGCAGGGCAGGCCGATGCGCGCCTTGACCGCCAGCGCCTCCTCGAAGCTGCGCGCGAGCTCGGCGCGCGCCATCGCCAGGCCGAGGCCGCGGATGGTGGCGGCGAACTCCTCGCGGCTCTCGGCGCGGCGGATCGCCTCGGCGGTCGCGCCGATCATCTGGCAGCCGTAGGTCGCGAGGGTGCCGTCCTCGAACAGCGCCATCGCATTGTTGAGCGCGGTCTGGCCGCCGAGGGTCGGCAAGATCGCATCGGGGCGCTCGCGGGCGATGATCTTGCGCAGGGTGCCCGGGGTGATCGGCTCGACATAGGTCGCATCGGCCATCTCCGGGTCGGTCATGATCGTCGCCGGATTGGAGTTGACGAGGATGGTGCGGAAACCCTCCTGGCGCAACACCTTGCAGGCCTGGGTCCCGGAGTAGTCGAACTCGCAGGCCTGACCGATGATGATCGGCCCGGAGCCGATGATCAGGATGGAGCGGATGTCGGTGCGCTTGGGCATGGGCTCTCGCAGCGCGGGCGCCGCGCGTGGGCGCTCACGCTAGAAGCGCGCCCCGGGGGTCAATGCGGGAGGCGGCGCCTCAGCGGAAACGGCTCGGATCGAGCGAGCGCAGCGCCGCATAGCGTCCGCCCTGGCCGATGATCAGGTGGTCGCAGAGCGCGATGTCGAGGGTGCGGCCCGCGGCGCAGAGCCGCTCGGTCACCGCCCAGTCGGCGGCCGAAGGCGTCGGGTCGCCGCTCGGATGATTGTGCACGGCGATCGCCTGCACCGCGCCGGCGGCCAGCGCGATGCGGAAGAAGGCGCGCGGGCCGGCATCGACGCCGTCGACATCGCCGCGGGTGACGGCGCGCGGACGACCGAGCAGGCGGCACTGGCTGTCGAGCGGCAGGCACCACAGCTCCTCGTGCGGCAGCGGCAGCAACAAGGGCGCCAGCGCGCGCTGCACGAAGTCGGCGACTGCTTCCGGGCGGTCGAGGCGCGGCCGCTCGCTGGCCTGGGCCGCGGCGAGGCGGGCGCCGAGCGCGAAGGCCGCGGCGAGCTCGACGGCCTTGGCCTCGCCGAGCCCCGGCAGCGCGGCGAGCTCGGCCGGCGTCAGGCGCGCCAGGCCGACCAGGCCGCCGTGCTCGGCGAGCAGGCGCTGCGCGAGCTCGAGCACGCCCTCGCCGACCGCGCCGGTGCGCAGCAGCACGGCGAGCAGCTCGGCGTCGCCGAGGCTCTCGATGCCGCGCTCGAGCGCCTTCTCGCGCGGCCGTTCGCCCTCCGGCAGCCGCTGCAGCAGCGGGGCGGCGGCCGGCGGCTCGCGCAGCAGCTCGCCATAGGCGGCGCGCGCCCTCGGGTCCCAGCCGCCGGCGCCGACTTCCCCGCTCTCGACCAGGCGGCGCAGCAGGGCCGTCGCGTCCCAGTGCGGCACCCCGGCCTCGACCAGGGCGCTGACGCTCGGCGCATCGAGGGCGAGCGCGGCGCGCAGAAAGCGGCCGACCGGCCCCGGACGCTCGCGCCAGGCCCCGCTCAGGCTCAGAGCCACCAGGCCGCTCCCGCGAGCGCCAGCGACACCAGCAGCGCCGCCGCCAGCCACAGCAGGCGGCGACGCTCCGCGGCCTGCCAGTCGGGCAAGGCGGCGTCGAGCGCGCGCAACCGGGCCTCGGCGGTGCGCGCCGCGAGCTCGGCTGCCGCCAGCGCCGGCGCGTCGTCGGCGGCGAAGGCCTGGCGCGCGCGCTCCGCGGCTTGCAGCGCCTGCTCGGCCGCGGCCAGCGCCTCTCCGCGCAGGTCCGGTCGCCACTGCCCGACCCACAGCGCGAGCTCGCGGGCGGCGCGCGCCTGCTGCAGCACGGCGTAGGCGCGCTGCCCGAGCGCGGCCTGGGCGGCGCGCGCCGCCGCGCGCGCCGGCGCCGTTGCCGCTGCGCCGCGCGGCTGCAGTGCCGGGGTCTGGGGCTCGTAGAGCGCCTCCTCGACCGGATCGGCCGGCACCTGCAGCCAGCGCACGGCGAAGCGGCCGAGCGCGACAACGAGCCCGAAGAGCACGATCGCGCCGAGCACCATGCCGGCGACGAGCAGCAGCGCCGCGAGCATGCGCGCACTCTGCGCGGCTGCGCGCGCCGCCAAGGCCGCGTTGGGGGCTGCGTGCACTCTGGCCCGCGGCTGGCGGGCCGCCGTGCGCTGCCGCCTCGCCGAGCTGTTCCCATCGCCGCCGCTGCGCTCGGCCTTCCGCCGCACGCATCGCCGCGGCCAATCGCGCCTCAGCGAGCGGTGTGCAGCGCCGAGCCCGACGGGCGGCGCAGCCGGCGCTTGACAGGCCCGCGCCGCAGGTAGGAAGTAGGTAAGGATGAAGTGTGCAGGCTGCGCCGACCGTGCTGCCGCGCTTCACGGAGGACCCCATGCCTGCTCCTTGGCAGCCGACCCCGAACCCGCGCCGCCGCTGGCGCGCCTTCTGGCCGCTCGTCGCCCTGCTCGCCCTGCTGCGCTTGCCGGCGAGCGAGGTCTACGAGTTCGTCGGTTGGGGGGGGAACGATTACGGTCAGAGCACCCTGCCCGTCACCGCGGTCGACGTCATCGCCATCGCAGCTGGTGGTGGTAAACAGGGTGAGGGCCACACGCTGGCCCTGCAGCGGGATGGGAAGGTCGTCGCGTGGGGTGATAATCAGTATGGCCAGAGCACGGTGCCGGCAGGTCTTGCCGACGTCGTCGCGATCGCGGCAGGTGGGGCTCACTCGCTGGCACTCAAGCGCGACGGCACGGTCGTCGCGTGG
>JANWWU010000017.1 GCA_025055595.1 Planctomycetota bacterium
CTTTGGCGAGCTCGCGCGGGCGACCGAGGCGCGGATCTTCGTCGTGCAGTCGCCGCTGGCCTTGCCCGACGACCAGGAGCTCGGCGTCGCGGGGCAGGTGCTGGCGGCGTTCGCCGAGCGGCAAGGCTGGCCGGTCGATCATGAGCGCTGCTGGGCGCGCCTCGGCATCCGCTTCGGCTGGAACCGCCTCGGCCTCGGCCAGCGCGCGTCTCCCGACCACAACCGCCTGCGCGCGCGGCGCTGCATCCTGCCGGGTTCCGTCCTCGTCCTCAAGCGGCCGCTGCCAGAGCTCGCGGCGGCGCTGGTCCGCGGCCTTGGCGACGGCGCCGAGGCCGGCTTCGGCGCCCTGCTGCCGCACCCCGGCCTGGCCCAGGCCCTCTACGAGACGAAGCCCGCGCTGAACCGCGTGCAGAGCCGCATCGACGACGCCAGCAGGCTCGGCCTCGAGCTGTGGCAGGCCGCCGGCCCCGATGGCCCTTCGCCGAGCCAGATCGCCGCCCTGCTCGCCAAGGCGCTGCAGGGCGCCGCGCAGCCGTGGATCGAGGGGCAGCGCCTGCGGCCCTCGCGCGTCTGGCAGCGCTGGAAGCCAGTGCTCAGCCAAGGCGGCCTCGACAAGGTGCTGGCGTCGCCGCATGCCGCCACCGCGCTGCGCGTCTGGCATGACCTGGCGGTGGCCAACCGCCGTGTCCCGGGAGATCGCCGATGACCGCCCTGAGCATCCACCGCCTGACCGTCCCGCTCGTCTTCCCCGAAGGCGTGCACCCCGGCGCCGGCAAGGACGGCGGCAATCGCCTCGCCATCGCCCTCGACGGGCAGAACCGGCCGGTGCTGCGCGGCACCGCGCTGGCCGGCGCCCTCCGCCACGCCTATGCCGGTCGCCTCGGGGTGTCCGCGGAGGCGCGGCCGGTCGCGCGCTGGTTCGGCAGCGCCTTTGATGAAGCGCGCGGCGAGCGCAGCCCGCTGCAGGTCGCCGACACCGTGCTCGAGGCGCCTGCCGAGCACATGTCGCGGCGCACCCACAACAGCATCGATCGCCATCGCGGCAGCGTGCGCGAGGGCGCCCTCGTCGAACTCGCCGCGCTGCCGCCGCAGACCCGCGGCACGGCGGTGCTCGTCCTGGAGAGCGAAGCCGAAGCCGAGGCGCCGCGGTTCCTCGCCGAGCTGCTCGCCCTGCTCGACGGGATGACGCTCGGCGGCCACGCCGCGCGCGGCATCGGGCGCGTCGCGCTCGCCGGTCCGGCGCTCTACCGTCGCTATGACCTGCGCCAGCTCGCGGAGGCCGCCGCCTGGCTCGATGAACGCTATCATCGCCGCTTCGCGCACGGCAGTCCCCTGCCGCCGGCGCGCAGCGACGAAGGCCAGGTGCTGACCGTGCGCTGCGTGCTGGCGATCCCGCGCGGTCAGGACCTGTGCATCGGCGACGGACAGGGCCTCGAGTACGAGATCGAGCCGCAGCGCGTCCTCGATGCCGAGGGCCGCCTGCACTGGCGCATTCCGGGCAGCTCGCTGCGCGGGGTGTTCCGGGCCTGGATCACGCGGCTTGCGGCCCGCGAGGGCGCCCTCGCCACGGATCCCGGTCGCCCGCGCTCCGACACGCTGGCGGCGCACCGCGAGCGGCCGGCCGACGGCGCCGACATCCTGTGGGGCCGCGCGACGGAGTCGCAGCGCATCGAGATTCAAGACCGCCTCGCCGACCATCCCCGCCTGCTCTCCGAACTGGTGCCCTGCCCGGTGATGCGCTTGTTCGGCAGCGGCTACGCCAAGGGCCGCCTCCACATCAGCGATGCGCTCGCGCGCAAATCCGACGATGACAACGGCCAGCCGCGCATGCATGTCGCGGTCGATCGCATCACCGGCGGCGCCAACGACGGCTTCCTGTTCTCGAACACCGTGCTCTGCGACCCGCAGCTGCGTTTCGCCGTCACCATCCGCATCGTCGACCCCGAGGAGCGCGAGGCGCGCTGGCTGGCGGCCTGCCTGCGCGCCCTCGATCTCGGCCTGCTGCGCATCGGCTCGAGCAAGGCCGCGGGTCGCCTGGCGCTGGCCGCGCCGCCGCAGGCGACCGGCCCCCATGCCGCCGTGTTCACCGCCCTCACTCCCAGCGAGGTCTGAGATGAGCGACAGCCCCGCCTCCCCCGCCGATGGCCTCAACGAAGCCCAGCAGAAGCAGCTCGCGCAGTGGGAGCGCCGCCTGGCAGCGATCCAGGGCGATCCCGGCAAGCGCGGGGCCCTGCTGATGGAGATCAACGCCGCGCTGCGCAAAGCCGCTCCCGGTACGGCCTGGCATGCCGCCCTGTCAGAGCTGAAGAACAAGGTCGAGAGCCAACACGTGCGCGCCGCTCCCGCCGCGGCCCCGCCCGCCAGCAAGGGCCAGCGGCCGCTGACCAAGGCCGACACGAACAATCTTGGCGGCGCCCCCGCCAGCGTCATCGGCGCCCCCTTCCACAACCCCTACACGTTCCTGCCCTTCCCCAAGGCCGGGGAGATCCGCCGCCAGCCGCCGACGCCGCTGAGCATCGACGAGGAAGAGCCTGATCGCTTCACCGGCATCATCGAGCTCGAGGTGCGCACCCTGAGCCCCCTGCTCAGCTGCGCTCCGACTCCGGTCAGCGACCAGAACGGACATCGTCGCTATCGCGCGCTGACCATCGGCGACGATGTCATCGTCCCGGCGAGCGGGGTGCGCGGCGCCCTGCGCAGCCTGCTCGGCATCGTCGCCGGCACCCTCGGCCACATCGATGAGGAGGTCTGGCTCTGCCAGGGCCGCGATCGCTCGTTGGGCCCCGCCGGCAAGGCGACCAAGGACCGCGTCCCGGCGCGGGTCTTCCTCGCCGAGGTCGTGCGTCCCGGCAGCTCGACCCGTGAGGGCACGGTGCGGCTGGGCGAGACGCGCCTGGTCGAGCTGTCCAAGCTCGAAGCTGCGGCCAGCAAAGCGAACCTGAACCTCGAGCGCCCGCAGTCCGGCAAGCCCCAGCCGCTGCTCTGGGCGACGGAGGACGGCAGCTCGCTGTCGCACACTCGCGATGCTCGCCATGCCTGGCGGGTCAAGCTCTCCGGCCGCCCGATCCACAAGCAAGGCAAGCGCGAGGGCTTGTTCAAGCCCGGCGAGCGCGAGATCACGCTGCCGCCCAGGCTCTGGGGGGCCTACCTCGGCCGCAACCGCCACGGCGAGCGCCCCGAGCTGCGCCCCGGCGACCTCGTCTGGCTGGAACCCGTGCGGCTCGATCTGCAGCGCATCGAGCGCCCGGAGGATGTGAAGAGCATCCAGTGGGCGCGCTGGGGTCGCGAAGGCCAGCAGCTGTTGCAGGTGATCGCCGAGCATCATCGCCACATGCTTCCCGACTGCGTCAATCCCGATGGCCTCGTCGATGAAGTGACGAACCTCTTCGGCCAGGTGCCGCGCCAGGATCTTGCCGAGCTGATCGCTCCGGGCTGGCGCAAGGCCGGCCAGCCGGGACCGGCGGCGGCCTTCGCCGCGCGCGTGCGGCCGGAGAACCTCGTGTTCCGCGATGCCCGCACGCGGCTCCTGACGGGCATCGCGCTGGCGCCGCTCGCTCCCCCGCATCCCGGCTGCCGCGCCTTCTATCGCGACAATCCCGATCCGGATCTGATCAGCGAGCGCGATCCCCTGCGCGGCTACAAGGTCTACCGCACGACGAGCGAGCGCGGCGAGCGCGCGCCCTGGCTCTATCAGAACCAGGGCGTCTATGGCGAACAGGGGCAGCTGCTGCCGGCGCAGCAGAAAGTCAACAAGACCGTCGACCTGCTGCCGGAAGGGGAGGTCGGACGGCTGCGCCTCGCCGTCCGCGCGCTGACGCAGCGCGAGCTCGCCCTGCTGCTGGCGGCCTGCACCGTCGACTGGCGGCTGGGCGGCGGCAAGCCGTTCGGCCTCGGCCACTGCCGCATCACCGCCTGCCGCGTGCTGGACGAGCAGGGCCAGGAGGTCCGCCGCCTGTCGAGCAGCCACGGCGAGCGCCTCGAGCTGCCGGCCGACCTCGCAGCGCTGGTGCAGGATCTGCTGCCGCGCTTCCGCCTGTGGCAGGCGAGCCAGGAGCCCGTGCCCTTCCTGCGCTATCCGCGCGCGGTCGTCGACAACGACAACCGCAAGCAGCGCGGCGGCCATGTGTGGTTCCAGCGCCATGCCCGGCCCAAGATGGGGCTCGCCGGCGCGGCCCCCGGCCTGCAGGTGCTGTGGACCAGGGGAGCCCTCCAGCAGCAGGCCGAGGGCAAGGACCGCATCCGCGCCCAGGTCCTGCCCGCCTTCGATCCGGCCCAACCCCAGGCCGATGTCCTCTACGGCTACGACCTGATCCCCGGCGATGCCGTCCCAGGCAAGGACAAGCGCACATTCATCGGCAAGCTCGAGCCCTTCGCCGCCAAGCATGTGCGCGGCGACGAGCGCAGCGGCGGCAGCCACGGCCACAACCGCGAAGCTCGGCGGCGCGACCGCGAGCAGCGCGGCGACGACGAGTCTGATCGGGACCCTCGGGACGACTCGGAGAACGACCACAAGCAGCGTCGTGACGACGAGGACCCGGACGCGCCCTCGCCGAAGTCGAAGCGTTGATGGTGGGTGCGCTCGAAGCCCGGGCAGGCGGCGCTGCTGGCGAGAAGGAGGTGACCGCGACCCTGCGAAGGGATGCCAGCGGTTTCGGCGCCGCGCACGACGGTCGCGCTGCCAGCCCAGGCAGGCGGGCATCGGTCACGCACAACCTGGGTTCGCGGCAGCTTGCCTGCGAGCGCACGGCGAAGAGATGATCTTGACGACGCGTGGGTACGCCGCGCGTGCGCGGAGGGGCGGATGCGTTCACTGCTTGCTGGGACCCTCGTGTGCTCGTTGTCCATCGCCGCTGCCGCCGAGGGCTGCGGGACGGCATGCCCAACGGAGGCCGCGGGCTGTCCGCCGGCTGCGACGGCCGCGGCGAGTTCCGAGCCCGGATCGACGGCGGAGCGGGTGCGGCTGGCAGCGCTGCTGAAGGAGCCGCAGCGCTGGCGCGATCGGCCGGTGATCCTCGAGGGGCACTTCGTGCAGCTGTGCTGCGCGGGCTGCTTCACCTACAAGGAGGGCCTCGACGCGATCGAGGTGCACACGGCGGTCAGCGGCTGGGAGCGTTTCGCGCCGGGAACCCCGGTGCGGCTGACCGGCTGGCTGCGCGTGGCGGAGAAGCGGACGAACGCCGGCAGCAGCCGCACACGGCTGTCGTTCGAGGCGAGCCGCGTCGAACGGCGATGAACCTCGCCGGCCTGGCGGCGCGCAACCTGGCGCGCACGCCGTGGCGCAGCGCGCTGACCGTCCTCGGCATCGCCTGCGCCGCGGCCGCGGTCCTCGCCGTGCTCGCGGTCGCGCGCGGCTACGAGCGCGCGCTGCGCGCCGAACTGGCGCGCACCGGCGTGCACCTCTTCGTCTCGACCGAGGGCTGCCCGACGGTGGCGGCGACCCTGCTGGTCCGCGGCGGCGAGCTGCCGCGCCACCTGTCCGATGCGCTGCTGGCCGAAGTGCAGGCGCTGCCCGGCGTGCGCCGCGCCGGCGGCTACCTGATCGCGACGGCGGTCGCGCCGAGCGGCGGCCTCGACCTGTTCTTCGGCATCAGCGAGGAGGTGCCGCAGCTGCGGCCGGAGTGGCGGCTCCGCGGATCCTGGTTCAGCGCCCCGCAGGCCGCGGAGGCGCTGCTCGGCGCCGCGGTCGCCGAGCGCTGGCAGGCCGAGGTCGGCAGCGTGCTGCGCGTGCCGAGCCTCGACCGCGAGCTGCGCGTCGTCGGCATCCTCGAGCGCACGCGCAGCCACGACGACCAGATCGTGTTCCTGCCGCTGGCGACGGCGCAGCGCTGGTTCCGCAAGGAGGGCATGCTGACGGCGATCGGCGTGCAGCTGGCGGACATCGCGCGGCTGCCGGAGGTGAAGACGGCGATCGAAGCCCTGCCCGACGCCTATGTGGTGCCGGCGGAGGCGATGCAGACCGAGATCCTCGCGCTCGTCAACGGCACGCTGAGCCTGATGAGCGCGGTCGTCGGCATCGTCCTCGCCGTCAGCTTCCTCGGCCTGGCCAACACCCTGCTGATGGCCGGGCTCGAGCGCCGCCGCGAGTTCGCCGTCCTGCGCTGCCTCGGCGCATCCGGCGGGCAGCTGGCGCTGCTGGCGCTCGGCGAGGCCCTGGTCATTGCGCTGCTCGGGTTGATCCTCGGTCTCGGCGCGGCCGGGTTCGGCAGCGCGGCCCTCGAAGGCTGGCTCCGCCAGCACCTGCCCTACGCGCCAGCCGGCGAGATCCTGCGCCTCGATCTCGCCAGCCTCGCCCTGACGGCGCTGCTCATCGCCGGCCTGGCGCTGGCGACCGCGGCCTGGCCGGCGTGGCGCGTGGCGCGCGTCGCGCCGCTCGAGGCCCTGCGCCATGGCTGAGCCGCTGCTCGTTGCGCGCGGCCTCGTGCGTGAGTATCGCGTCGGCGGGCACCGCGTGCGCGCGCTCGCCGGCGTCGACCTCGAGCTGCGCGCCGGCACCTGCACCGCGATCCTCGGCCCCTCGGGCTCGGGCAAGAGCACGCTGCTCGGCTGCCTGGCGCTGCTCGATCGGCCGGACGCCGGCAGCGTCGTGCTCGACGGCATCGACACCGCGCGCTGTACGGCCGCGCAGCGCCGGCAGCTGCAGCGGCGCTGCATCGGGATGGTCTTCCAGCAGTTCCACCTGCTGCCGCACCTCAGCGCGCTGGAGAATGCGCTGCTGCCGACGGTCTTCCACCGCGCAGCGCGCGCCGGGGCCGAGCAGCGCGCGCGGCAGCTGCTGGCGCGCTGCGGGCTCGGCGAGCGCCTGCATCATCGGCCGGCGCAGCTGTCCGGCGGCGAGCAGCAGCGGGTGGCGATCGCCCGCGCCGTGATCCACGGCCCGCGGATCCTGCTCGCCGACGAGCCGACCGCCAACCTCGACTCGGCGACCGGACGCCAGCTGATCGAGCTGCTGCGCGAGCTGGCGCAGGAAGGTCTGGCGGTGGCCTTCGTCACCCACGACGCCGCGCTGGCAGCGATCGCCGATGTCCGCTACACGCTGCGCGACGGCCGCATCGTCGACGCCTCCCCGCGGGCCTAGCGGCGCCGCACGCCGTCAGTACGGGGCGCGGCGGATCGGGTCGGCGGCGATCTCGGCGCAAAGCCTGGCGAGCGCGCTGCCGGCGGGCGGGCGGCACCAGTGGGCGCGCGGCGGGGCGGCGGCGCCGAGCAGGGCGCCGGCGCGCAGGGCGAGCAGGCAGAACACCGAGTGGCGCTCGGCGCGCTCCGGCCCCGGGAAGAGTTCGGGCGCGCTGGCCAGGGCCGCGGCGGCGCGTGCCTGCAGCGCGGCGTCGCCGAGCCGATAGCGCAGGAGGCACTCGGCGATCAGGAAGTACGGATAGCGCCAGCCGCTGCCGGCACAGAGCCGCTCGGCGCGCGCCCAGGCCGCGGCGGCGTCGTCCTCGCTGCAGGTTCGGCGGAGGGCGCGCCACTGCAGCGCGTAGAGCAGCCCGAAATCGGTCAGCCGCTCCCAAGCCGGCGGTCCCAGCTCCGGCCACAGCGACAGCTCGCGCCAATCCGGGTCCGGCAGCTCACCGCGCTCGGGCAGGCGGCCGTGCAGGGCGTGCCAGCTCGCCAGGACATCGATGCACTGGTGATGCTGGCGCTCGAGCGTGCTGTTGGCCTCGCCGAGCTGGTCGCGGGCGAAGTCGAAGAGGCGCGGCCAGTCGTCGTGCTCGGCGGTGCGCCGCGCCCACGACTGCGCCAGCAGCGCGGGATCGCCGCGCAGGCGCCCGCGATACTCGAGCCAGCGCCCGTACGCATTGCGCAGGCAGAGGGCCTGGAAGGCGCGCTCCGGGCGATGCGCCTCGCGCGCATGCTCGTCGATCAGCCGCGGCAGCCGCTGCCAGACGCTGTCGTCGTCCTCGTCCCACAACCCGGCGTCGAGCGCGATGATCGCGCGGTGGGCAAAGAGGCGCCCCTCGAGGAGGTCGCCGAAGCGGCCGGCCGGCCACTGCCGCTGGCGACGCGCCTCGGCGAGCCGCTCCTCGCAGGCCTGCTGGAACGTTCGGGCGAGCGCCGTCTGGCCGTGATGCAGGGCGGCGCTGCTGCACAGATGGGCGGCGAGCGCCGCCAGCAGCGGCCGGCGATCCTCCAGCCAGGGCGCGACGAGGTTCTGCACCGTGGCGAGCTCCGCCGGCCGCGAGCGCTGCAGCAGGCGGCGATCGATCGCATCCAGCGCGGCGGCGATCCGCTCCCACGGCGCAGCGCGCCACAGCAGCTCGAGCGCACGCAGCTGGGCGCAGGCCGGATCCGCCGGCAGGCGGACGATGTCGATGCCGAGATCGGCGGGGCACTCCTGGTCCTCGACGACCAGCAGGCGCTGATAGCCGAAGCGGCGCGCCGCCGCCGCCTTGGCGGGCAGGGTCTCGGCCGGCACGGGCCGCAGGCGGCGCAGGCGACCGTCGCCGATCTCCAGCGCGCCCGTGCTGGCCCAGGGGCTGTCGGCGGGGTCCGGCAGTCCGTAGGCTGCAGCCAGCATCGCCAGCCACAGCGAGAGGCCGAGGCTGTCGCCCTGTGTCTGCGCGGCGACCTGGAACACCGGCAGCAGCGCCGTCCGCTGCTCGCCGACCCAGCGCCACACCGCATCGACGAGGTGCTGCCAGCGCGCCGACTCGCCGGACGAGGCAGAGACGAAGCCGAGGGCGCCGCGCTGGCCGCTGCCCGTCGTCAGCACCGCCGCGCCGCGCGGAGCCTCGGCCGCGGCGGCGAAGGGCGCCAGCGTCGGCGCGACGCGCCGGCGCACCCACTCCGCCCGCTGGCGCAGGCGCTCGCTGGCATCGGCGCTGCGCGCCGCCGCCCACAGCTCGGCCAGGTCCTCGACCTGGCCGATCGTCGACCAGCAGGCGCGGCGATCGTTCAGCAGATCATGCCGGTTCACGCGGCGCTCACTCGGCGACGAGCCGCCAGCGGCCGCAGCGCGCAGCGACGCCGTCGATCACCAGCGGCTGCCGCAGGGCCTGCACGCGCTGCTCCGGCGGCAGCGCGGCGAGCGGCAGGCGCCAGGTCTCGGGGTCCTGCGCATCGGCTCGCAGCGGCCGCCAGCCGGCGCGCGCGCGCAACACCGGGGCCCCGCGGACCGTGATCGCCAGCGTCCAGTTCGGCCGCAGGCTGCGCTGCACCTCCAGCGACAGGCCTTGCGCCAGCTCGACCATCACCGGCTGGCTGTTGTAGCGCGCGCAGAAGAAGGGCGAAGCCTCGCCGGCATCGGCGGCATGGGCCAGCGCCTCGCTCTCAGACAGCGCGGCAAGCGCCGGCGCCAAACGCAGGCGCCGCTCGATGCGCAGGCGCTCGGCCTCGGCGAGGACCTCGGCCGGCAGCGGCCAGCGCACGCAGGGCCAGAGGCCGGGCGCCTCGGCCAGGGCGTAGCGGTCGCGGAAGGCCTCGAGGTGCGCCGCGGCGTCGGCATCGAGCGGGCACTGCTCGGCGTCGTGCGCCAGCTCGTCGAGGCGCCGCTGCTGCGCTTCGCTGACCCCGCGCTGACCTGCGTACAGCGCCAGGCCCTGCCCGCGCTCGATGGCGATCGCCAGATCGACGCCGCCGAAGTCGGCGAGCTGCTCGAGGGCGTCGCCCACCGCCTCCAGCGCGGCGTCGAACGCAGCGCAGTCAACGCTCAGCTCCCTCGCCCGACCGTGAACGAGCAGGATGCCGAGCCATGGCACGGCTTCGGGCGCGCTCTCCGGCGTCGCCAGGGCGCGGCGCGCCAGCCGCTCCAGCTGCGACAGTTCGCGGTGCAAGTTCTCGGCAGAAGAGGGGTGTGGAATCATAATCGAATTCCCAGAATCAGAAGAATGTCGTCAAGCCGGCGGAACTCCCGCCGGCGGTCGCCTCCGCCCACGCCGTAGCCCCGCTCGGCTCCCACAGCGCCGGGCGGCACAGCTGGGCTTGCCGGAACGAAGGCGTGCGGTCCACGGAAGGCTCCTCATCAGTGCTACCGGCAAGCCGCGGCGTTTCTGACAGCGCTCCCGGCCTCGCTGCGCCCCGGCGCCGATCGCCGCTGCCCGCGCCCCGCCGAGCGCCGACAGCCACGGCGCCCAAGCGCGCTGCGCCGCGCTCAGACATCGGCCGCCTCGAGCAGCTCGCGCACCGGGCCCTTCCCGCAGAACACCAGGCGCGCCGGCCAGGCCGCCTGCTGCAGCAGGGTCCCGCACACCCAGTGCCGAAAGCGCGTCGCGCTGTAGTCCTGCTTGGTGCGCACGGCGGAGCGGAAGCAGGTCAGCAGGCGATACGCTCCTTGCTGGTCGCGACGGCGCTCGCAGGCCGCCACCACCCACAGGCGCCGCTCCTCGTCCCAGGCGCCGAGGCCCCAGCGCAGGGTCTCCTCATCGAGCACGGTCAGCCACCCCGCGATGTCGCGCTGCTCGAGCCAGCGCCGCACCACCAGGACGCCGGCGAGGTGCTCGTAGCGGAATGCCAGCAGGTGCAGCGCTTCTTGGAAGAGCGGCTCGGGGGTCGAGGGATCGCGGACGAGATCGATCTCCCCCATCGGCAGCAGCTGTTGCCAGCGCTCGTCGCGCTGCTCGATCACATGCTTGAGCAGGTGCTTGAGCAGTGGGCTGCTGCCGTCCGGGTAGCGTGCGGCGAAGCGCAGCGGCGGCCAGGGCGTCGGAACGCCGGCATCGCGGCCATCGTTCGGCATCATCGCGCGTCCTCCGGCCCTTCCGCAAGCGAGTCCGGGTTCTCCGGCCCGGCCGTCGGCGGCTGGGGCCGGTCCGCCAGCTCGTCCTGCAGCTGTTCCAGCCGCTCGGGCGCCAGGCGGGGATCGTCGCTGACGAAGAGGCCCTCCTGGACGAGCTTGCGAAAGCGCACGACGAGCTGGCTGGCGTAGTTCTCCTCGACGCCGAGGAAGGCCGCGAGCGTGCGCCGGTCGACGACCGCCGCCGGCATCAAGAGCGCGATCGCCGCCAGGCGCTCCAAGGCGCGACAGGCTTCATCGCAGCGCGCGGGGTCGGCGGCAGCGCGCGCGCGCTGCAGCGCTTGCTCTGCAGCTTCCCACTTGCGGCAGAGCTGGTGCCAAGCGAACTCGTGCAACGCCTGGAGCAGCAACAGGGGATCCCGGCCATCGCCCCAGCAGCTCGGCAGCGGAGCGTCGCAGGCCCGCATCTCCTCGTTGAGCGCCTGCCACGCGCGGTCGCACGGAATCGCCGCCAGCAACGCCTCGCAGAGGCTGCGCACCGCGTCCTGCGTCCCATCGAGGCGCGGCCAGGCCAGCAGCGCCCCGCACAGGTACGGCTTCGGCCACGCTTGCAGCTGCCGGCTCAGGCGCAACCGCGGCCAGCCCGACAGCGGCACGCCGGTCGGATGCGGGGTCGCGCTGGGCGCCTCCGCCGCCCACACGCTCACCGCGGGATCGGCGTCTGCGGCCGTGCCCGTCGGCTCCGGCTCGCACTCGGCGTCGTCGTCCACTGCCTGCGCCCGCCGCCGCGACGCTGGATGCTGCGTCTTGCGCCACAGCCACTTCGTCAGAAAGCGCTCGAGCGGCACGCCCCGCTGCCGGGGTCCGTCGCAGTAGCTTGACGGCACGCCCTCGACCAGCAGCCGCTCGTAGATGCCGGCGATGCCATCGAGCAGCTCTTCGGAGAGCGACCGCAGCCGCTCTTCAGCGGTCGCCGGGTCCGGCAGCGTCGTCAATCCGTCCCAGCGTCGGACGATCTCCGGGATCACGCGCTCGCGCAGGAAGCGGTCGACGAGTCGCCGCCACGCGGGATCCTCGGGATCGGGCTGTCGATCGCAGAGCTCGGCAGCCAACGGGTCTTCCATGCTTTCCAGTTCTATAGCCGCCGGCCCTCGACCAAGTGCCGGTAGTGGCCAAGCAGAATCTGCCCTCATCTCTCCCGCGCGCGCCGATGCAGGCATCGGACCGGCGTCGCAATCGCGCTGCCGCGAGCGCCGTTTCGCCACGGGGTGCGATGCGCTCGACGAAAGCAGCCGCCGACAGCCGCTGTGCCGTTCCAGTGCCTCGGCTGCAATGGGGCCGCGAGTTTTTGCTCGCGGAAATGCGGAGGGCATCGAGGCAGTGGTCGTCGCCGCGCTGGCTTCAATGGGGCCGCGAGTTTTTGCTCGCGGAAATGCTCGACGGGGAGGCGCTTGGACGCGGGGGGGCCGGGGCTTCAATGGGGCCGCGAGTTGAGAGGGGCGG
>JANWWU010000018.1 GCA_025055595.1 Planctomycetota bacterium
GCCTACATCGGCTTCGATCCGACGGCCGACAGCCTGCATGTCGGCTCGCTGGTGCCGATCGTCGCCCTGCGCTGGTTGCAGGTCTGCGGCCATCGCGCCGTGGCGCTGATCGGCGGCGCCACCGGCCTGGTCGGCGATCCCTCCGGCAAGAGCAGCCAGCGCCAGATGCTCAGCCGCGAACAGGTCGCGGCCAATGCTCGAGCGATCGCCAGCCAGCTGCAGCGCCTGCTGTCCGAGGGGCCGCTGACCGTCGTCGACAACGCCGCTTGGCTCGGACCGCTGGGCTGGATCGAGATGCTGCGCGAGGCCGGCCCGCACTTCAGCGTCAACCGCATGCTGACGATGGACAGCGTGCGCGCGCGTCTCGAGGGCGGCGGCCTCAGCTTCCTCGAGTTCAACTACATGGTGATGCAGGCCTGGGACTTCTGGCACCTGGCGCGCACCGCCGGCGTCAGCGTCCAGCTCGGCGGCCAGGACCAGTGGGGCAACATCGTCATGGGCATCGAGCTCGCGCGGCGCAAGGACGGCCTCGAACTCGCCGGGCTCACGCTGCCGCTGATCACGCGGGCCGACGGCGGAAAGTTCGGCAAGAGCGAGGCCGGCACCGTGTGGCTGGCCGCCGAGCGCACCAGCCCCTACGAGTTCTACCAGTTCTGGCGCAACACCGCCGACGCCGATGTCGCGCGTTACCTCGCCTACTTCACGATGCTGCCGCTGGCGGAGATCCGCGCCCTCACCGCCGAAGGCGGTGCGGCGCTCAATGCGGCGAAGGAGCGCCTGGCCTGGGAGGTGACGCGCTGGGTGCATGGCGAGGCGGCAGCGCAGCAGGCCCGCGACAGCGCGCGGCGCGCCTTCGGCGCCGACCACGACGCGGGCGGCGCCGCCATCCCGCACGCGCTGCTCGAGGAACGCGAACTGGCGGCCGGCATCCCGCTCGCCGACCTGCTGGTGCGCGCGGGGCTGGCGCCGAGCAAGAGCGAAGCCCGCCGCCTGATCAGCGGCGGCGGAGTCTGCCTGCATGATGCGAGGATCGAAGACCCGCAGCGCCTGGTCACCGCCGCCGATGCCCGTGAGCGGCGCCTAGTGCTGCGCGTCGGCAAGAAGCGCTGGTTCCGCTTCGACATCCCCACCGAGGGCGCCGCCGGCGGCTAGTAGCGGACCGGCAACCCGGCGGAAGCGCCGCCGACCTCCACCGCTCCATCGAGGTGCTCGAGAGAGACGACACTCCAGCGGCCGCCTTGCCGCACGAGATAGAGCGTGCAGCCATCGGGGCGCGGGACGGCGATGACCAGCGGCGTCGCTGCCGCCGAGGCCTCGGCGGCGGCCGGCAACGCAACAGGTTCCGGCGCCGCGCCAGCGGCGCTCTCGGCGACAACGGCCGGCGCTGCCGAAGATGGCGTCAGCGGCGAGGCTCCGCGCGGCGCGCTCAGCGCCAGCAGCAGGCCGCTCGCCAGCGCCAGGCCGGCGGCCGCCGCCAGCCAGGGCCGCCGCCACCAGGAGCGGCGAGCAGCGCTCGCCGCCGCCCCGCGTGCGATCGCCAGCGCGATCAGGTCGTGCTGCGCGACTGCGCGCTGACAGGACGCGCAGCGAGCGAGGTGCGCAAACAGCGCCGGATCGTCGTCCGGTCCGAGCGCGCCATCGGCGACCAGGGGCAGCAAGGGCTCGGCTTCCTCGCAGCTGAGCTCGCGCAGCTCGGTCACAGCTCGCCCTCCCAGATCTCGGCGAGCCGCTCGCGCAGCTGCACCCGCGCCTTATAGAGCCGCACCTCGACCGCCTCGCGGCTGATGCCGAGGCGCGCGGCGATCGCCGCATGATCGAGGCCCTCTTCGAGGCGCAGGCGCAGGGCCTCGCGCTGGCTTGGCGGCAACTCGGCGATCGCGCGCTGGATGGCGGCGAGGCGATCGGCGCTGAGCATGCGATCCATCGGCCCGCGCTCGTCAACCGCCTCGGGCAGTTCTTCGTGCGCCTGCACCCGCGAGCGATCGGCGTTGCGCAGCCAATCGAGCGCGGCATGGCGCGCGATCTGGTACAGCCAGCCGCGCAGCCGCGCGGGATCGCGCAGCGTGTGCAGGCGGCGCAGCGCGCGCAGGGCAGTCTCCTGCCACACATCGTCGATCGCCGAGGCTCCGCGAACATAGAAGCCGATGACGCGGCGCAGGCCCCCCTCTTCCCGCGCCAGGAGCTCGGCGACACCCTCGGCAGTCGGCGCTGGCAGCGCCTGCGCGAGTTCGACGGCATCGCTCATCATCTTTGAAGACGCCGGCTCCCCCTGCGAGCTGACCAGTCCCCGATGCGGCGTCATGGCACGAGGGTTCCGAGGTCGACGACATCGCGGATGACGGCGCGCGCGCGCAGCGCCGCCAGCAGGCGCCGGCGGGCCTCGTTGCGCTGCTCGCGCTCGAGCGCAGCGAGCAGCAACGCGCTGACTTCCTGGAACTCCTGCACCCGGGCCTCCTCCCGTTCGACGACCAGCAGCACGGCCAGCGCGCCAGCGCTGGCGAAGACGGGGGACAGCGCCCCGACCGGCGTCGCCAGGGCCTGGCGCGCGATCTCCGGCCCGTAGTTCTCGCCGTCGACCCAGCCGAGCAGGCCGCCATCGGCGGCATGCGGGCCCTGGCTGCGCGCCCGCGCGAGATCGGCGAAGGCGGCCTCGCGCTCGCTCGCGGGGCGGAGCGCGAGCTCCGCCCGCCAGCGTTCGAGCTCGGCCCGGCACTGGGCCTCGCCCAGGGCAGATTGGGCGCGCGCCAGCAGCTCGCGCGCGCGCTCGACTAGGGCCCGTCCCTCGCGCTGCACGCTCTCGCTCGCGGCGACGGCCTGGGCGAACGCCAACAGGATGCTCTGCTGGCCCTCGACATCCGCCGCCAGAAACTCCTCGAGCCGGGAGCGAGCCAGCGCCGCGAGCGGTTCCTCCGGGCTCTGCTGGACATCGCGCATCAGATTGGCGAGCTGCCGGCGCAGCTCCCGACGCTCGTCGTCGCTCGCCGGCCGCAGCGCGAGCAAGCGCACGCGCGCCCGCGCCGGCCGCGCGAACTCCTGGCGGCGCTGCTGGTACGCCAGCGCGAGCTGCTGGGGGGCGACCGCCGGCGCACGGCCCTCGACCCAGTTGACGACCACGCGCAGCTTGGCCTCGCGCTCGCGCCAGCGCTTGAGCTGGGCCAGCTGCCGGATGTCCAGGCCGCGCTCGCGCGCTTCGCTGCGGACATCGCTGGCCAGCTGCTCGCGATCGATGCTGACGCCCAGCTCCTCCGCCTGCTGCAGCAGCAGCTCTTCGTCGGTCAGCTCTTCCAACGACTCGCGGTGGAACGCGAGCAGGGCGGCCCGGGTCTCGGGCAGCGGGCGGCCCGCTCGACGATAGGACTCGACCCGCATCCCATTGCGCCAGCGCAGGTCGCCGATGGTGATCACCCGGCCATTGACGAAGCGCAGCGGCTGATCGACGACCCGGCCCAGCTCCTCGCCAGCGCCCAGGACCGCGCCGCCCAGCCACAGCCACAGGACGAGGAGCGCGCGCCGCATGCCTGCGCGCCGCCACCGGCGGCGCACCTCACTTCTCGAGGTAGATCTCGACGCGGCGGTGCGCGGCCTTGTCCTTGGCGCCGGGGACGGGCGCGTACTGGCCGCGGAACGAACCGCGCAGGCGCTGCGGGTTGACCCCTGCCTCCTGCAGGGCGCGCACGACGGCGGCGGCGCGCGCCGCCGACAAGCCCCAGTTGTCGACATAGAGCTCGCGCGTCCGCGGACGGCTGACCGGGCTCTCGTCGGTGTGCCCCTCGACGACGACCATCGCGTTGGCGTGATCGCCGTCATTGAGCCGCAGGGCCAAACGCTGCAGCGCCGCCTTGCCCTCCTTGTTCAGCGTCGCCGAGCCCTTCTCGAAGGCGAAGTCTTCGCCGAGGGCGACGCGATTGGCTCCGACCTGGGTCCAACCCTCGCCGAGGTCGGCGGCACCGATGCCGAGCGCCGCGCCGACCGTGCCGCCACGGTTCTTCTCGAGTTCCTCGCGCGCCTGCGCCAACTGGGTCTTGAGCTGTTCGTTCTCCGCGCGCAGCGCGGCCACCGTGCGGCTGTCCTGGAGCCTCTGCTCCTGCTCAGCGATGCTTGCGCCCTGTCCCGCGCCTGCCGAGCGCGGATGACGCGGCTTGCAGCCGCCGGCGGCCACGATCAGGACAGCGATCGACAGGAGGACGAGCACGCGGCGCGACGCGATCATGAGCAGCTCCGGGTGAAGCGCCCACTATCGCGATGCTGCGCAGACGGCAAGGGTCAGTCAGCGCTTGCCCGAGGCTGCGGTACCGGTTGTCCGGCAGCAAAAAGCGGGGGCCAGGCGATCTCGCGCCAGCTCGCGCAGGCTGCCGGCAGGCCCGGTTCCGCCAACGCAAGGTGCAGGCGCTGCCGGCGCAGATCGAAGAGCATGGCCTGGGCGTTCAGACCCGGGAGATAACTGGTCGCCAAAGTGGCGCGCAACGCCTCGGGGTCGCCAGGCGACGGGAGCGCGCGACAGGCGGCGAGCAGACGCGCTCCGCGGACATCGCCGTCCCGCGGGAGCGGACCCGCCCGCGGCCAGTTGCTCGCAAACAGCCAGCCATCGGGTCCGGCCTCGTCGCAGCGCGGGCCGGCAAGCGTCCACCACGCGACCAGCGCGCGCCGCACGTCGGCCAACAGCAGGAAGTGCGGCGATCCGACCGGCCGCTGCGCGAACAACGCCCAGGCCTCGTCGACGCTGCGGCAGCGCTGCAGGATGGCGCGGGCACGCAGGGCCAGCGGCTCGGCCGGCGGCAGCTCGTCGCCGAGCCAGTTGAGCAGCACGCAGGCGACGAGCCCGTGCTCGTTGACCCCGCTGATCACGCCGACCAGGCCCGGCCAGCCGACCGCCAAGTAAGCATGAGCCTGCGGGGCGCGCACGACCTGCAGCAGCGTGTGGCGCGCCAAGATGACGGGCGGGAAGAAGTCCATGTTGCGCGCGATGAGCGCGTTCGGCACATGGACGGCGGCGGTGCACAGGGTCTCGAGGATCGCTTGGGCGACGAGCAGGCGCTGCGGATCGAGCCCCGCGCACTCCGCGAAGGCGAGCACCTCGCGGCGATCGTCTTCGGCGATGTGCGCCGCCAGCCGCTCGGCATCGGCCAGCGCCAGGCGCGGATTCCAACGCATGATCGCGAACAGATCCGCGGCCTGACGCGCGACCAGCCGGGCGCTGGCGCGGCCCCGCTGCTCGGCGTCGCCCTCGACGAGGAGCGCGGGCACGCCGGCGATCAGCGCGAGGCGGGCGGCGCCCGCCTCCGCCTGCGGCGGCCACGCCGGCCGGCGCGCCTGCTGCACCATCGGCTGGCTGGCCAGGAGGACGGCCCCGACCCCGCCGACCAGGGTCAGCAGCGCCAGCGCGACAGCGCGCAGCGCGCTCATATCAGCCAGGGCGGACGCGGGCGCTCAGCGAGTTCGAGACTCCACTGCGGTCCGCGCACGCGCAGGCAGGCCGCCCTGCCCGTCGGCAGTACCAGATGATCATCGATGTGCCCGAAGGGCAGACGATCGATGACCGGAATGCCGAGCCGTTCGCCCCAGGCGCGCAGCACGGCGTCGATGTGGGGCCCGCTGTACTCGCTCTTCTCGCTGTAGGTGAAGAACCCGCAGGCCAGCCCGCGCACGCCGCGCAGCATGCCGGCGAGGTGCAGCTGGCAGAGCGCGAACTCGACATTGTAAGGCTTCTCGTCGACGTCCTCGAGGCAGAGGATGGCGCCACTGAGATCGGGCTGCAGCGGGGTACCAGCGAGGTGTGCCAGCACCGAGAGGCACGCGACGAAGAGCCGGCCCTCGGCTTCGCCATCGACCAAGGGTCGCACGCCGAGGGTGTCATGCTGCGATAAGCGCAGTCCCTCGCCGCGCATCACCGTGATCAAGGAGGTCAACTGCCGCGATGCCGGATGCCGCGGCGGCCGACCGGTATAGAAGGCTTCCTCCCAGCCCTGCTTCCACCACAGGGCGTGCAGCACGGTGTTGTCGCTGTAGCCAGCGAAGCCGGGGCGCTCGGCCGGGCGCAGGTTCAGCGCCGCAGGGATGAGCTGGATGCAGCCGAAGCCGCCGCGATGCGACCACACCAGCTCACGTTGAACAGCGCGTTCGAGATCGGCGATCCGCTCTGCGGGATCGCTCCAGGCCCCGTGACCAGCCCAGACCTGCCGCATGATCGGCGAGACTTCGATGAGAAACCCGCACGCGGCAGCAACCGGCGCGAGGGCGCTGGACACCTCCTCAGCTTCCATCGGGCTGCGCGCTGGCCAGCTCGGCGCCGTCACATAGCACACTGGTCGGGCGCTCGCGCGGGCCATCAGCGCTTCTTCATCTGCCCAGGAGCATGCTCGGAGTGTCCGGGTCCATCAAGGTGCTTGATGTGCCCAGCTGGGCGACCTGCACAAGCCGCCATCGCCAGAAGGATGCACACGAACGCGTACCAACGCATGCTTTTCTTGTATGCCGCGGCGCGAAACGCCAAGCCGATGCTCGCGCCGGCTCAGCGCCTGGCCGAGCGACGCAAACGCACCGCCACGAAGGCCGCGCAGACCATGGCCAGCGCACCGGCCCCGCAGCTGCCGGCGCTGGTCTGGGCAGGAGGCGCAGCTGAGACAGCGGACGGCTCAGCCTGTTGCACAGCATCCTCGAAGGCCGGCGGAGCCGGCGGTCCGGAGCGATCGACGACGGAGTGCGCACGCACCCGTGTAGCACGGCCCGGTGCACTGCCCGAGAAGGTCAGATCAGCGAAACGACCGCGTCGATCGCCGGCAGCTGTACGCACGAGGCGGTAAGATTGACTGCCGAAATTGGGAACCCAGTAGGCGACCCCGCTCTGCAGGACGCCGGCGCGCACATAGCGGGTCCCGTCCCACAGATAGGGCTGGATGCGCACTCGAGGATCGCTGTCGATGCCCGATGCCAGCACGTCGAGGACGACGGCTTCATCTGTCACCGGCTGGCCATCGCTGGTCTCGAGACGGAAGTCTCCCCAGGCGTGGGTCGTCTCCGTCGTGCCGCTGCCGTCGACCGCCAGCGGTGGCACACCGATGAAGTGCCAACGCGTCGCGGCGCTCGACCCTGCAGGCAGGGGCACGGCGTAAGGCGCAGCGCGCCGCGGAACCGCCGGCAGCGTGAAGGGCCGCGTGACGGTCGTCGCGAAGAACACGCCCCGGTACTCGCGTTCGTCAACGGGAGGCAGCTCTGGAAGGTCGCGATAGCCACCCTGCCACCACACAGCCCGTGCGCGCGTCGGGAAGAGGTCGCGGAAAGCGTCGCGCAGCGTCTCAAAGCCTCTTGATGAACCGGGCGCTAGAGGACCATAGCGGGGGTTGCTGCGCGTCGAGGCTTCCGGCAAAGCAACCGTCAGCACCACCGTCGCCGCCGGCACCACCTGCAAGGTCACGTGGCGTTCGGCGCTGCGCGCACCTCGCTGATCGACCACACAGAGGCGCCAGACCACGGTTCCGGCGACTGGCGGGATGCCGCGCAGCCGCCAACTCCGCCCAGCAACCCGTTCGACCGAAAGCCAGGACGGCTGCTCGGTCACTTCCAGCTCGAGGGCATCACTGCTGTCGAGGTCCTCGGCCTTGACAGCCTGGGTCCAGGATTCTCCGACGATGGCCATCCAGCTGACATCGCGATCCGGGGAAACGAGTGCTGGCGGATGGTTCACGTCGTTGTCTGCGATCGTTACCGTCGCGGTCGAGGGCGATCCCACCGTGTACGCAGCGCTCGCGGCAATACTGACGACCACCGTCTCCACCCCCTCGAACTCGGTGTCCTCAAGCGGCGTCACCGTCAGCGTCAGCTGCGCCTCGCCCGCGGGAATCGTCACGCTCGTGCCGAGCGCCTCGTAGTCCGTTCCCCCCGTCGCCGTGCCGGAGATCGCCAGCACCACCGTCAACGCCGCCGCCGTCGTCCCCGTCCGCTGGATCCGCAGCTGACCCGTGTTCACCGGCGTCCCCTCAGCCGCTTCCCCATCCACCGCCGTGATGCTGACCACCGGCAGGTCATTGTCCGCGATCGTTACCGTCGCGCTCGAGGGCGATCCCACCGTGTACGCAGCGCTCGCGGCAATGCCGACGACCACCGTCTCCGCCCCCTCGAACTCGGTGTCCTCAAGCGGCGTCACCGTCAGCGTCACCTGCGCCTCGCCCGCGGGAATCGTCACGCTCGTGCCGAGCGCCTCGTAGTCCGTTCCCCCCGTCGCCGTGCCGGAGA
>JANWWU010000032.1 GCA_025055595.1 Planctomycetota bacterium
GAGATCGCGCAGGCAGCGGTTGTCGCGGCAGGTGCGAAACAATGGCGTGCCATGACAGGGACGGCACGCCGCCTCTCCTTCGAGGATGACGATCGGCCCCTCGCCGCGGGGAGCGAAACGCCGCGGGTCGGTGGGGCCGAAAATGACGAGCAGCGGGCAGCCGACGGCAGCGGCGATGTGCGCAGGCCCTGTGTCGACCGAGATGCAGGCCTTGCAGGCGGCCAACAGCGCCGGCAGCTCGTCGAGCGGTACGCGGCCGGTCAGGTCATGCGCCCGCTCACGCCAGCGCTCAGGCAGGGCGCCGATGATCGATTGCGCCTCGCGCCGCTCGGGAGCGGAGCCGAGCAGGATCACGGCATCGCCATCGCCGGCGGCGAGGATCTCGCTGCACAGGCGCGCCCACTGCTCGGGAGCGAGGCCCTTCAGGTTCGGCTGCTTGCGCCACCAACGATGGGTCAGCGAAGAACCGGCTTGAACGGCGATCACGCGCTGCCCGTAGCGGCGCAGGCGTTGCTGCGCCTGGCGGCGCAAGGCGTCTGGAATGCTCAGCCTCGGCCATGGATCGCTGATCTCGAGGCCGATATCGGCAGCAGCGGCTCGAAAGGCATCGACCGCATGACCGTCGCTCGGCACCGGTACGACTTGGAGGCGTTCGCGAGTGACGACGCCGCGCACCCAGGCCGCGATCCGCGTGGTTTCCGAGCTGAAGATCAGCACTCGTTCATACTCCTGGGCCCGCAGCTGGCGGCCCAGGCGCCAGCGCGCGCCGCCAAGCAGCCAGTCCTGCCATGCGGGCAGATTCGGCTTGGCCAGGGTGTGGATCTGCCCGAGCCACGGCTCGTGGGCGAGCAGCGCGCGCGCCCAGGGCCGAGCGCAGAGGTCGAGGGGGCCCTGCGCGGCGAGCGCGCGCAGGAAGGGCGTCAGCATCACCAGGTCGCCGACGCGCGCAAAGAAACAGCAGAGGGTCTTCATCGGTTCAGCGGGCTGAGGGACGCCAGTCGGCGCGGATCCAGCGCGCGGGATCGGCGAGCCAACGATCGATGCCGTGCACGCAGCGCGTCGCGCGCGTCGTCAAGGTCCGCTGCAGGATGCCGTCGTTGGCTGAGAGCTGGGCGCGGCTGCGCTCGGGGTGCCAGAGATGCCAGGCGATCGCCGCCTGGCGGAGGTTGCGGCGGACGACGCCGGCGTGAATGAGGCGGGCGGCCAGCTCGTTGTCCTCGCGACCCCAGCCCTGCATCTCGCCGTCGAAGCCGTTGACCGCCAAGAGATCCTCGCGCCAGAACGCCTGATGGCAGCCGCGGACGCTGAGCGGATCGCGCGAGGGCCAGGCCAGGCAGCGCGCCAGCGTCAGCGAGCGCCACTGCTTCCAGCGCCGGCGCACGCCGCTCTGCCACCACGCCGGCAGGGCGCCGGGGTCGGCCAGCAGGGCCGCGCTGCGCTCCTCGGACAGCGGAATGCGCGAACCCTGGACAAAGCTGCCGGGACGCGCGCAGGCGAGGTGGTCGGCGACGCAGCGCGGATGCAGCAGCATGTCGCCGTCGATCGAGATCAGGTAGGAGCTGCGCGCGGCGGCGATCGCCTTGTTGCGGATCTCGGCGAGGCGGAAGCCCTCGTCGGGATGCCAGACGTGGGCGAGCGGCAAATCGCGAAATTCCTGCAGCGTCGCCGCGGTCTCCTCGCCCGAACCATCGTCGGCGATCAGCACCTCGTCGGGACGGCGCGTCTGCGCGCGCACGCTGTGCAGCACCGCGCGCAGCGCCGCCGGCCACTGATAGGTGCTGATGATCAGCGCGACGCGCATGCCGACTCCGCCGCCAGTTCCGCGAGGCGCGCGCGCTTGAGCGCCGAGCTCAAGGCGGTGATGCAGGCCGCGATCACGCCCGGCGTGCCGTCGCAGATGCCGAGGCGCCAGACGAGATCGCGCAGCAGGTACACCGGCAACGCCAGCGGAATCAGCCAGGTCCGCGCCGCTCGCCCGCGGCGCTGCTCGGCCCACAGGTCGACATAGCGCGCCGCTTTGCGCAAGTGCTCAGTCACTGTCGGATAGCTGTGGTGTTCCAGCCAGCCGCTGGCGCGCGCGACGGGCCCAGCGCAGCGCAGGCGCTCATGCACCGCGTCATCGCTCCACTGCGCGGACCCGCGCCGATAGAGCCGCAGCACGCGATCGCGCGCGAAGGGACGGTACCAGCGCAGCGGCCGCCCCATGTACCAGGTGCGCCGCGGGAAGCTGACCGCCGCGATCCCGCTGCGCTCCCACTCCTCCCAGCGCACGCGCAGCTCCGCGATCAGCGCCGCCGAGCACCGCTCGTCGGCATCGAGCATGCAGATCCACGGCTGCGCCGCATGCTGTTCCGCCAGCTGCCGCTGCCGTCCGAAGCCGTGCCAACCCATCGCGACGACGCGCGCGCCGTGGGCGGCGGCGATCGCCGGCGTGCCATCGCTGCTGCCGCTGTCGATGACCAGGCGCTCGGCGGCCCAGACTGCGCTCTGCAGGCACGGGCCGAGGCGGGCGGCCTCGTTGCGCGCGAGGACGATCACCGACACCGGCAGCGCTGCGTCAGGCACGGCTCCACCTTGCGAAGCGCCGGACGCGCACAAGGCGCGAGGCCTGGCAGCGCTGCTTGCTGCTCTATCGTGCCGCCATGCCCGTCGTCCGCATCGATGTCTGTCCGCTGATCCCGGCTGTCGACCAGCATCTGCTGCGCGAAGCCGCGCTGCTTGGGCTGACGCGGATCACCGCCCTCTATCGCAGCCGCTACTACCTGCTGCGCGGCGCGTTGGATGCCGCGACCGCCGAGCGCCTGGGACGCGAGCTGCTCGCCGACCCGATCGTCGAGCGCGTCCTGCTGCGGCCCCCGCCCTGTCCAGGCCGCCGCGTCATCGAGGTGCAGCGCCTGCCCGGCGTCATGGACCCGGTCGAGGCCTCGGTGATCAAGGGCGCGTCCGATCTCGGCATCCGCCTCGATCTGGTGCGGGTCGGCACCCGTGTCGAGGTCGCCGGCGGCAGCGACGCTGATCTCGAGATCTTGGCCTGGGGCGCCCTGGCCAACCGCGCGATCGAGGAGGTAGCGATCGATCCCGCCGAGCCGATCCGCCTGCGCGAACCCGCGGGCAACGCGCGCCAGCAGCGTCTCGAGGTGCCGATCCGCCACCTCGATGATGCGGCGCTGCTCGAACTGTCGCGCCGCGGCTGCCTCTCGCTCGACCTCGAGGAGATGCGCGCCATCCAGGCCCACTACCGCGCGCTCGGCCGGGAGCCGACCGATGTCGAGCTCGAGACTCTGGCCCAGACCTGGTCCGAGCACTGCGTGCACAAGACGCTGAAAGGCCTGGTCCGCTACACCGGTCCGGAAGGCGAGGACGGACCGCCGCGCACCCGTCTGATCGACAACCTGCTCAAGAGCACGATCGCCAGCGCCACCGCCGACATCGCCGCGCCCTGGTGCTGGTCGGTGTTCCGCGACAACAGCGGGGTCATCGACTTCGATGGCGCGTGGGGCGTGTGCATGAAGGTCGAGACCCATAATCGCCCCTCGGCGATCGAGCCCTACGGCGGGGCCAACACCGGGCTCGGCGGCGTGATCCGCGACATCATGGGCACCGGCATCGGCGCCAAGCCGGTGTGCAACACCGATGTCTTCTGCTTCGCGCCTCCCGAAACCGCCGACAGCGCGCTACCGCCCGGCGTCATCCCGCCGCGCCGCCTGATGCAGGGCGTCATCGCCGGGGTGCGCGACTACGGCAACCGCATGGGCATTCCGACGGTCAACGGCGCCGTGCGCTTCGATCCGCGTTATGTCGGCAACCCGCTCGTCTACTGCGGCACGGTCGGCCTCATCCCCCGGTCCTGCGTCGACAAGCAGGCCCAGGTCGGCGACTGGCTCGTCGTGATCGGCGGCCGCACCGGCCGCGACGGCATCCACGGCGCGACCTTCAGCTCCGCCGAGCTCTCCGAGCGCTCGGCGCAGACCAGCGGCGGCGCCGTGCAGATCGGCAACGCGATCGAGGAGAAGCGCTGCCTCGACGTGCTGCTGCAGTGCCGCGACGCCGGCTGCTTCCATGCCCTGACCGACTGCGGGGCCGGCGGCCTGTCGAGCGCCTGCGGCGAGATGGCCGCCGAGCACGGCGCCGAGATCTTCCTCGAGCGCGTGCCGCTGAAGTACGCCGGCCTCTCCTACACCGAAGTGTGGATCAGCGAAAGCCAGGAGCGGATGGTCGCCGCCGTGCCGCCAGCGAAGCTCGAGCAGTGCCTGGCGATCTGCGCGGCTGAAGGCGTCGAGGCGACGGCGATCGGCCGCGTCACCGACAGCGGCCGGCTCCTCCTGCGCTGGCACGGCACAGTGGTCGGCGAGCTCGACATGCGCTTCCTGCACCACGGCCTGCCGCGCCGCGAGCGGCTCGCCGTCTTCACGCCCCCGCTCGAGCAGCCGGCCGTCTTCGATCGCCCGAGCGACCTCGCGCGCCTGCTGTGCGACCTGCTCGCCCGACCCAACCTCGCGAGCAAGGAGTGGATCATCCGCCAGTACGACCACGAGGTGCAGGCCGGATCGATCGTCAAGCCGCTGGTCGGCGCCGCCCACGACGGTCCTTCGGACGCTGCCGTCGTCGCCCCCCTGCTCGGCAGCCAGCGCGGCCTCGCCATCGCCTGCGGCCTCAACCCGAGCTACGCCGACATCGATCCCTGGCACGCGGCCGCGGCCGGCATCGAGGAGGCGCTGCGCAACCTGGTCTGCGTCGGTGCCCCCCTCGAACGTGTCGCCCTGCTCGACAACTTCTCCTGGGCCAAGTGCACGGATCCCCAAGTATTCGGCGCCCTGGTGCGGGCCTGCGAAGCCTGCGCCGCCTACGCCCGCTACTACGGCACGCCCTTCATCAGCGGCAAGGACTCGCTGTCCAACGAGTTCACGTGGGGCGAGCGGGTGATCCGCATCCCGCACACCCTGCTGATCAGCGCGCTCGCCGTCGTGCCGGATGTGCGGCGCGCGGTGACGATGGACCTCAAGCGGCCCGGCGACCTGCTGCTGCTCGTCGGCTTGACCCGTGAAGAGCTCGGCGGCAGCGAGTTCCTCGCTCTGGTCGGCGGCCGCGGCGGGCGCGTGCCGCGGGTCGACCGCGCGCTCTCCAAGCCGATCCTCGAGGCGGTGGCGCAAGCGATCGCCGCCGGCTGCGCTGTCGCCGCGCACGACTGCAGCGAGGGCGGTCTTGGGCCGGCGCTGGCCGAGATGGCCTTCGCCGGGGGCTGGGGGCTGACGGTCGATCTCGCCGCCGTGCCGCGCGCCGGGGTCGACGATCCGCTGATCGTGCTTGTCAGCGAGAGCCAGAGCCGCATTCTGCTCGAAGTGCCGCCCGAGCGCCTCGCCGAGGCCCAGCGCCTGCTCCGGGGCCTGCCGCAGGCGGTGATCGGTCGCGTCGAACCGCGTCCTGAACTGGCCCTCCGCGGTCTCGGCGTCGACTGTCAGATCCCGCTCGCCGCGCTCAAAGAAGCCTGGCAGCGGCTCAGCCGCAGCTTCGCCGCGCGCTGAGCAGCGCCCGGCAACCGGCGCCATCAAGGGCTTGGCGACCTGGATGGGACTTGAACCCACGACCTCCGCCGTGACAGGGCGGCGCTCTAACCAACTGAGCTACCAGGCCATGAGGCACTGCCCAAAGAAGCACCGAGAAAGAGCTGGTGGGCGATGCAGGATTCGAACCTGCGACACCCCGCGTGTAAGGCGGGTGCTCTGGCCGCTGAGCTAATCGCCCGCGACGGCCGCCGCCCTACCGCGCGGCGAGAAGGAGATTCTGCGCAACGAAGCGGCCTTGCAAGGCCTCATTTGGCGACGATGACCTGGGCGCTGCGGACGAGGTGCTCGCCGAGCTTCCAGCCGCTGCGATGGACATGGAGGATGGTGCCGCGCGGGACGCCCGGGCGTTCCTCCTCGGCGAGCACCTCGTGCACTGCGGGATCGAAGAGCCCCTCGCAGGCGACCGGCACGATGCCCGCCGCCGCCAGGCTGCCGCGCAGGTTCTCGCGGATCATCGTCACGCCTTGCGCGAACTCGGCGAAGGCCTCGGGCTTGGCGCTGGCGAGCGCGCGCTCGAGGTTGTCAAGCTGGTCGAGAATCGGCCGCACGAAGCGAGCGACCGCGCGCTGCGCCGCCTCGTCGGCCTCGCGTCGCAGGCGGCGGCGCGCGTTCTCGAAGTCGGCCTGCTGCCGCATGCAGCGCTCGCGCCATGCGGCGACCTGGGCTTCGAGTTCCTGGACCCGCGCCGCCAGCGGATCGCTGTCGGGCGCCGGTGGCGCCTCGCTTGCCGGCGCCTCGCTCGCCGGTGAAGCGGGCGCCGCCGGCAAGTCCGAGGTGGGCTGACATGCAGCCTGAGGCTCGTTCATAGGCTCTCTCCCTGATCAGTCGCGAAACATCGCTTTGACGCGCTCGAAAAAGCTGCGCTGCTCGTTGATCTCCTCTTCGAGGCGGCCGAGCCGCTCGATCAGCTCCCGCTGCTCGGCGCTCAGCTTGCGCGGCACGAGCACCTGGACGACGACGATCTGGTCGCCGCGCCGGCCGCCGCGGCCGGGTATGCCGGCGCCGCGCATCCGCAGCCGTTCGCCGGGCTGGGTGCCCGGCGGAATGCGCAGCGTCGCCTCGCCGTCGATCGTCGGCACGCGGATCTCGGCACCGAGCACGGCTTGCGCGTAGGTGATCGGCACCTGGCAGATCAGGTCGTCGCCGTCGCGCTGGAAGAAGGGGTCGTCTGTGACGTGGACGACGACATAGAGATCGCCGCGCGGACCCCCGTGGCGGCTCGGCTCCCCTTCGCCCTGCAGGCGCAGCGTCACGCCGTCCTCGACCCCGGGCGGAATGTCGACGCGCAGCGTCGCCTTGCGCTCGCGCATGCCCTCGCCGTGACAGTCTGGGCAGGGCGCGGAGATCACCTTGCCGACCCCGCCGCAGCGCGGGCAGGTGGTCTGGATGATGAAGAACCCCTGACCCTGACGCACCACCCCGCTGCCGTGGCACACCGGACAGCCCGTCGGCTTGGTCCCCGGCTTGGCCCCCGAGCCGCGGCAGGTGTCGCAGATCTCGTTGCGGCGCAGGTCGATGGTCCGGGAGCAGCCCGTCACCGCCTCGCGGAAAGGGATCTCGAGGGCGACGCGCAGCGAGGCCCCCTGCTCGGGGCCGCTGCGCCGCGCGCCAAACAGCTCCTCGAAGAGGCTGCCACGGCCGCCGAAGAGGTCGCCGAACTGGGCGAAGATCTCTTCCATCGACTGGAAGCCCTGGCCCGCATGGCCCATGCCCTCGACGCCGGCATGCCCCATCTGGTCGTAGCGCGCGCGCTTCTGCGGATCCGAGAGCACCTCGTAGGCCTCGGCGGCCTCCTTGAACTTGGCCTCCGCCTCCTTATCGCCCGGATTGCGGTCCGGGTGGTACTTCATGGCCAGCTTGCGGTAGGCCTTCTTGATCTCCTCTTCGCTGGCGTCGCGGCCGACGCCGAGCACCTCGTAGTAGTCGCGCTTGGCCATGGCTGTGTCAGGTTGGCTGAGCCTTCCGGTTGTCTAGCACACGCCGCGCCATTGCCCGGCGGCCGGCGGCGCAAGCATCGCCGCCATGCCGGTGCTGCGGGTCATCGAAGGAGCCGCCAAGGGCCAAGCCTTCGAGGTCGCCGGCGAGCGCGTGACCATCGGCCGCGACCCCGACAACCCGATCTGCCTGCCCGATGTCAAGGCCAGCCGCGTGCACTGCGAGATCGCACAGCGCGACGGCCAGTGGTGGCTGCGCGATCTCGGCAGCAGCAACGGCACCTGGAGCGAGCAGGGCCGTATCGAATCGATGCCGCTGTGCGACGGCAGCACCTTCCGCGTCGGCCGCACCTGGCTGCGCTTCGAGAGCCGCCCCGCGCCGGCGGCCGCCGAAGCGACGGTGATCGGCCTCGAGCGCACCCATACCAGCAGCCTGCTGCGCCTCGGCGGCGAGCGCGCCACCGCCTACCTCGCGCTGCTCCACCACATCGTCCTGCAGAGCCATGGCGCACGCGGACGCGATGAGCTCTTCACCATCCTCGATGACGCGGCGGCCGAGGTCTTGGACAGCGACCGCGTCGCCGTCTTTCTGCCCGACGCCGAGGGCTGGAGCCTGTGGCCGCCGCACGAGAAGCGGCTGCGCGCGCGCTGGGGCGCCACGCCCTTCGCGCGCACCCTGCTGGCGGAGGTCCGGCGGCGCGCAGAGCCGCTGCTTGTCGCCCTGCCGCCGCTGGCGACCGCCGCCACTCCCGATGCCGATCTGCCGCCCTCGGCCTCGATGGTACAGGCGGGCGTGGTGACGGCGATGGCAGCGCCGCTGCGCATCGGCGACGAGGTGCAGGCCCTGCTGTATGTCGACCGTCTGCGCGGGACCCAGCCGTTCACGCGCCTCGACCTCGAGTTCCTTGCCGCGGTCGCCAACCAGCTCGCGGTGCAGCTCGCCAACCAGCAGCGCCTCGCCCAGCTGTCCGCGGAGGTCGAACGGCTGAGCGCCGTTCCGCGTCCGAAAGGAGAGGTCGCGCTGCTGGGCGAGGATCCGGCGCTGCAGGCGGTGCGCGCCTTCATCGAGCGCGCAGCGCCGACCGAGGCCCCGGTGTTGATCCTCGGCGAGAGCGGCACCGGCAAGGAGCTGGTCGCGCGCGCCCTGCACGCCCGCTCGCAGCGCGCCGACCGCCCGCTGCAGGTGATCAACTGCGCGGCGATCGCCGAGGGCCTGGTGGAGAGCGCACTGTTCGGCCATGTCAAAGGCGCGTTCACCGGCGCCGATGAGACCCGCCCCGGCATCTTCGAGCTCGCCGACCGCGCGACGCTGTTTCTCGACGAGATCGGCGAGCTGCCGCTTCCCGCGCAGGCGAAGCTGCTGCGCGCCCTCGAGCAGGGCGAGGTGCAGCGGGTCGGCGAGGCGGTGGTGCGCCGGGTCGATGTCCGCATTCTCGCGGCGACCAATCGCGACCTCGCGGCGGAGGCGCGCGCCGGACGCTTCCGCGAGGACCTCCTGCACCGCCTGGCGGTGCTGGCGGTGACCCTGCCGCCGCTGCGCGAGCGGCCGGGCGACATCGAGCTGCTGATCGAGCATTTTTTGGAGGACGCAGCGCGGCGCCTGCACCGCCCGCCGAAGCGCCTGCACCCGGAGGCGCGCACCGCCCTCCTGCGCTATCCCTGGCCGGGCAATGTCCGCCAGCTGCGCAATGCGATCGAGCGCGCCTACATCATGGCCGAGGGTCCGCTGATCGAGCGCAGCCATCTGCCGCCGGAGGTGCAGGTGCGACCGGCGACCGTCGCCGTCGCCAGCCCGCTCGCCACCCTCGCCGAGGTCGAACGCGCCCACATCCTGCGTGTGCTCGAGCACTGCGGCGGCAACAAGAAGCTCGCCGCCGAAATCCTCGACATCGACCGTTCGACGCTCTACGCCAAGCTGCGGCAGTACGGCGTCAGCTGAAGCTCACGCCAGCGGCTCGAGGCCCGCCGGTACCCAGGGCTGAAGATCCGCGGGCAGCGGCGCCGTGCACACGAGCTCGCCGCCGCGGGGATGCGGAACGACCAGGCGCCAAGCGTGGAGGGCGTGGCGGCGCAGGCCGGGAGCGCCGTCGGCCAGGCCCGGAGGCCAGGTGCGGCTGCGGCCGTAGAGCGGATCGGCGAGCACGGGATGGCCGAGATGGGCGAGGTGCACGCGGATCTGGTGGGTGCGGCCGGTGCGCGGCCGCGCCTCCACCACGCTGTAGCCGTCGCCGCGCGCCCGAACGAGGAAGAGGGTCTCGGCCTCGCGGGCCTCGCCCTCGCCGAGGCGCCGCACGGCGCGCTTGCGGAAGTCGCGGGGATCGCGGCCGATCGGGGCCTCGCAGCGCAGGACATCGGCGCGCGGACGGCCGGCGCAGAGCGCGAGGTACTGCTTGCGCACCCGCCGTTCGGCGAAGGCCGCCTGCAGGAACGCCAGGGCCTCGGCGCTGCGGGCGACACAGATCACCCCGCTGGTCTCGGCGTCGAGGCGATGGACGAGGCCCGGGCGCCAGGCCTCGCCGCCGGAGCGCGCGTCCGGCCAGCGCCAGAGCAGGGCGTTGACCAGGGTCCCGCGGGTATGGCCGATCGCTGGGTGCACGACCATGCCAGCCGGCTTGTCGACGACGAGCAAGTGTTCGTCTTCGTGCAGGACGGAGAGCGGGATGTCCTCGGGCTCGACGCTCGCCGGCTCGACCTCGGGGACCTCGATGCTGACCAGCTCCCCGCCCGTCAAGCTGCGACCAGCGCGCGCCTTCCCGGGGTAGATCGCGCAGCGTCCATCATCGAGCAGGCGCTGGACGAGCGAGCGGGTGCAGCCGAGCGCCGCCGCGAGCCAGACATCGAGGCGCTGTCCAGCGGCTTCCCGCGGCACGCGCAGCTCCTGCCACATGAGAAGCGCATTGTCGTGGCTGATCCACTGCCGCCAGGTGGTTGCAAGGCGACGCTTGCTCTTGAACGCTTGCCCTTGAGAAGGACTCCACCGAGGGGAAAAATGCGGTGTCCCCGACTGCTGCCCGCCATCGCGATCCTGTTCTTCCTCGGAGCGGCCCCTTGGACGAATTCGAGTGGCATCATCGCCGCGGAACACGCGAGCGTCCCCCGCGTGTTCGTCCTGGTCAGCTACCATGTCGGCCAGGACTGGGCGGACGCGGTGGCTGCAGGGCTCAAAGAGGCCCTGGACGGCGTCGCTGAGCCGGTGTTCATGCATCTCGACCACAAACGCTATCCCTGGCCGGCGATGGCGCAGGAGCGGTTGGCGCTCGCCAGTGCTCTGCGCCAGTTCTCCAAGGCGAAAGCCGTGGTCGTCGTCGACGATCTGGCGCTCAACTTGGCGCTCGAGCACCGCGAGCTCTTGGCGCCCGATGTGCCGATCGTCTTCTGCGGCATCAACTACTATGATCCGGCGAAGCGCCCGCCCAACACGACCGGCGTCGTCGAGGCATATGACCCTGCCGGCGGCGTCGCCCTGGCCGTTACCCTGCAGCCGCAGGTCGAGCGGATTGTCGTCGTCAACGACAACACCGAGACCGGCATCGCCAATCGCCGCAAACTCGATGCCCTGCCGGCTTCGGCATGGAAGGGCCGCAAAGTCGAATACATCGGCGAAGGAACCTGGGAGGAAACCGAAGGCGTCCTGCGCAGCTTGCATCCGCAGCGCGACGCCGTGCTGCTGCTGTGCTGGAACCGGGATGCCAGCGGCCAGACCCAGAGCCACGAGGATGCGGCGATGCGCGCCGCGAAGATCAGCGCCGCCCCGGTCTACGGAGTCTGGAGCTTCCAGCTCCCTCGCGGCATCGTCGGAGGCAGTCTCTTCGATGGCCGCATCCATGGCGCTGAAGCCGGCGAGCTCGTGCGAGCAGTGCTCGCCGGCACTCCCGCAGATCAGATCCCGGTGCGGATGCAGCCCCGCCTGACGCTCGCCGTCAACGCGCAAGGGCTCGAAAAGTATGGCATTCCGCTGTCGCGGGTGCCGCCCTCGGCAACGATCGTCAACTATGTGCCCGGTTTCTGGGAGCAGCACAAGGACGTCATCTTGATTGCGACCGCGGTCGTGGCGGCCCAGGCCTTCACCATCGGGTGGCTGCTCGTCACCATGGAGCGGCGACGCCGCGCCGAGGAGGCGCGCCGCGAAGCGGAGACGCGCCTGCGGCAGGCCGATCGCTTGCAAGCCGTCGGCCAGCTGGCGGCCGGTATCGCGCACGACTTCAACAATGTGCTGACCGCCATTCTCGGCAATGCTGAACTGCTGTCATTGCGTTTGCGCTACGACAGCACGCTGCGCAACCACGCTCAAGTCATCGTCGGCGCCGCGCAACGAGCGGCCGGAACGGTGCGCAATCTGCTGATCTTCGCGCGCGGCGCCGCGCAGTCCGTCAGTAAGGGCTGCGAAGTCAAGCCGCTGATCGAAGAGACGGCGTCGCTCCTCGAGCATGCCTTGGGGCGCAGCGTCGGGCTCAGCAAGGATCTGGCGCCGGACACCGGATCGATCGGCATCGATGGTCACGAGCTGCAGCAGATCCTCGTCAATCTGGCGCTGAATGCCCGCGATGCGATGCCTAACGGCGGCCAGCTCGAGTTCTCGTGCCGGCGTGTGCAGGTAGAAGGCTCAGAAGCGCAGAAACTCGACCTGGTCCCCGGCGACTGGGTCCGCATCAGCGTCCGCGACACCGGAACCGGCATCCCGCCTCATATCCTCGACCGCATCTTCGATCCGTTCTTCACCACCAAACCGATCGGCAAGGGCACGGGCCTCGGGCTCTCGGTCGTGCATGGAATCGTCACGAAAGCGGGAGGCCGCATCCGCGTCGAGAGCGAGGTCGGCAAGGGCACGACCTTCCATCTGTGGTTCCCGGCCATCAAGGAAAGCAGTACGCGCCGCCGCACGACGATAGCCCACGATGCCCTCGCCGGGCTGCGGGTTCTGTTCGTCGATGACGATCACGTTGTACGCCAGGTGATCACCGGCATGCTGCGCACGCTGGGGGCCCACGTGCATGCCTTCGCCGATCCCGCAGAAGCAGAGCAGTGGTTCGCTGCTAACAGCCAGGTTATCGACACCGCGCTGCTCGATGGCGACATGCCTGGAATCCCAGGCTGGCAGCTGGCGTCCCGCCTGCGCGAGCAGCGCCGCGATCTCTTCATCGTCGCCATCACGGGCGTCAAAACGCCGGAGAGCGAAGCCGCATGGAACGAAGCCGGGGTGACCGTGATCCTCGAAAAGCCGGTCTCGACGATGCAGCTGGCGGAAGGGCTCACGAAGAATCCGGCGCTTGCTGGCAAGCGGCGGGAGGAGTCGCAGCCGCCGCAAACAGGGGCCGCACCGGAACCCCCGCAGCGCGCATCGCCAGCTTGATGTCGCCGACCGTGTAGTGGCCGTAGTGGACCATGCTGGCGACCAGCGCGGCATCGGCGCCGCCCTCGGTGACCGCGGCGACGCAGTGCGCGGGCTCGCCGCCGCCGCCGCTGGCGATCACCGGCACGGCGACGGCATCGGCGATCAGCCGCGTCACCCTCAGCTCGTAGCCCTGGCGCACGCCGTCGGTGTCGATCGCGTTGAGGCAGATCTCGCCCGCCCCCCGCGCCACCGCTTCCTTGGCCCAGGCGACGGCATCCCGTCCCGTCGGCGTGCGCCCGCCATCGATCACCACCTCGTAGCCCGAGGGGATGTCGCGTGACGGCGAGCAGCGCCGCACATCCATGCCGAGAACGATGCACTGGCTGCCGAAGGCGCGTGCGCCGCGCGTGATCAGCTCGGGATCGCGAACTGCCGGGCTGTTGATCGAAACCTTCTCGGCGCCAGCCAGCAGCACGGCGCGCATCGTCTCGAGGTCGCGGATGCCGCCGCCGACCGCGAAGGGAATGAAGATGCGCTCAGCGACGCGGCGCACGACATCGAGAAACAGCGTCCGTTTCTCGGCGGACGCTGTGATGTCGTAGAAGACGAGCTCGTCAGCGCCCTGGGCATCGTAGCGCGCGGCGAACTCGACAGGGTCGCCGAGATCGACATTGCCCTGGAAGCGCACGCCCTTGGTGACGAGCCCCGCTCGCACATCGAGGCAGACGATGACGCGCTTGCAGAGCATCGCTGCTCACTGCGCAAAGTACTCGATCACCTTCTGGATGTCGACCGTGATCGGCACCTGATCGCGGCCCGGGATCGCCTTGACGGTCACAGTCAAGGTGTCGATGTCGATCTCGAGGCCGCTCGGCCGCTCGCGCAGCGGGCTGTTGACGGTGATGCGGATGTCTTCGCGATTGCGCGCCGACTCCCGCACCTGGAAGACATCGCCGACCGCCAGCACCTGGCTCGGGGTCTTGGCGCGCTTGCCGTTGAGGTTGACATGACCGTGGCTGATCAGCTGGCGCGCCGCGGGAATGGTCCGCGTCAGCCCCGCCCGCCACACCAGGTTATCGAAGCGTCCCTCGAGCAGCGCCAGCATGTTGGCGCCGGTGTCGCCGGGCATGCGCAGGGCCCGCTGATAGACCAGGCGCAGGGCGCGCTCGGTCAGCCCGTAGTGGAAGCGCAGCTTCTGCTTCTCGCGCAAGCGCAGGCCGTACTCACTGAGCTTGCCGCCCGTGCGCTTCGTCGGTCCATGCATTCCGGGGATGTTGGGGCGCTTGGCCGCTGACTTGGTCGTGAGGCCTGGCAGCTCGCTGCCGAAGCGGCGCACTTTGCGCAGGCGGGGCCCGAGGTAGCGGGACATGCTCTCTCCTTGCTGACGGGGTGCTGCCGGCCCGGGCCGGCCGCGGCGTGCGGGGCCAGGGTGACGGCGGGGAAGGAAAGCATTAGTATGGGACTCTTCGTCGCGCGGCAAGGGTGGTTTCACCTCGCTGCTGCCAGTGCCACATGAGTCGCTCCTCGAGCGCACGCGTGCGGCGCTGTCCCGCCCAAGCGACCCGGCCCTGAAGCCAGTTCACTGATCGTTTGCTCAAAAAATGCACAGCGATCGTGCCCGCCTCCGCGCTGCTGAACCGCAGCCAAGCATGGCGATCAACGCATTGCCTGGCAACGATCTGTCGACAGCGAGCGCAACCGCGGCCAGCGCGCTGGCGTAGCGTTTGCATGCCGCGCGCTGTCCATCCCACGAAAGGATGCCTATGTCGAGAACCCTACCCCTCCTGACGGCGCTGCTCGCCTCGACGGCTGCCTTCGCTGACGAAGCGACCGCGGCAGCCGCCAGCACGCCCACCCTCAACAGCGGCGACACGGCGTGGATGCTGACCGCCACCGCGCTGGTGCTGCTGATGACGATCCCCGGCCTTCTCCTCTTCTATGGCGGCCTCGTCCGGGCGAAGAACGCGCTCTCCGTCCTCATGCAGTGTTTTGCGATCACCTGCCTGGTCACAGTGATCTGGACGCTGTACGGCTTCAGCTTGGCGTTCAGCACCAGCGGCATGGAGAAGGGCGTCGTCAACCTGCACTCCTTCGTCGGTAGTCTCGACCGGGCGCTTGGCGCCGGGATCAGCAAGGATGCAGGCAACCTCGTCTTCGGCATCCCAGAGTCGGTGTTCTTCGTCTTCCAGCTGACCTTCGCGATCATCACTCCGGCGCTGATCGTCGGCGCCTTCGCCGAGCGCATGAAGTTCAGCGCGATGCTGCTGTTCATGGCGCTGTGGGTGACGCTCGTCTACTTCCCGATCGCCCACATGGTGTGGAGCGGCGATGGTGCGCTGATGTGGGATTGGGGCGTCCTCGACTTCGCGGGCGGCACCGTCGTCCACATCAATGCCGGGGTCGCCGGACTGATCTGCGCGCTGATGCTCGGCCCCCGCAAGGGCTACCCGGAGCGGGCGATGAAGCCGCACAGCCTGGTCCTCTCGGTGGTCGGAGCCTGCCTGCTGTGGATCGGCTGGTTCGGGTTCAACGCCGGTTCAGCGGTCGCCGCCGACATGAACGCCGGCATGGCGATGCTGGTGACGCAGGTCGCCACCGCCACGGCAGCGTTGTCCTGGATGGTCTGCGAGTGGCTCCGCTTCGGCAAGCCGAGCGTGCTCGGCATCATCTCCGGCGCGGTCGCCGGCCTGGTCGCGATCACCCCGGCGTCCGGCACCGCCGGCCCGATCGGGGCGCTGATCATCGGGGTCGTCGCCGGCCCGCTGTGCTTCGCCGCCGTCGCCTTCCTCAAGCGCGCGCTCGGCTATGATGATTCGCTCGATGCCTTCGGTGTCCACGGCGTCGGCGGCTTCGTCGGCGCGATCCTGACCGGCGTCTGCGCCGCGCCCGCCCTCGGCGGCTTCGGCAGCGTCGGCACGCCAGACGGTCCGTCGATCGGCGCCCAGGTCTGGACGCAGTTCCTTGGCACGCTCGTCACCATCGCGTGGAGCGGGATCGGCACGGCGATCATCCTCGGCATCGTCAACGCCCTGATCGGCCTGCGCGTCAGCGCCAGCGAAGAGGAAGAGGGCCTCGACCTCACGCAGCACGGCGAAGAAGCCTACGCGCACAGCGCTTGAGCCTTCCTTCCTTGGACGATCACCTAACCTCATACCCCGAAGGAACACACTATGAAGATGATCGAAGCCATCATCCAGCCCTCGAAGCTGGAAGCCGTCAAGCAGGCGCTCAGCGAAGTCGAGGTCGTCCGCCTGACGATCAGCGATGTCCAGGGCTTCGGCCGCCAGAAGGGCCACACCGAGATCTATCGCGGCCACGAGTACACAGTCAACCTGTTGCGGAAGGTCAAGCTGCAGATCGCGGTCAACGATGAGTATGTCGAGCGCACGGTGCAGGCGATCATCAAGGCCGGACGCACCGGCGAGGAGGGCAAAGTCGGCGACGGCAAGATCTTCATCCTGCCGCTCGAAGACTGCATCCGCATCCGCACCGGCGAGCGCGGACCCGACGCGATCTGAACGCGCGCTCGGACGAGAGCGGGAAGCGACTGCTGCGTCATGCAGCAGTCGCTTCCCCCCTGCGACAACGCACATAATGAACCTTCACACCTCTCACCACGAGGAGACCCCATGAGCATCGAAAAAGCCTTGCAACTCGCCAAGGATCACGGCGCCAAATATGTCGACATCATGTTTGGCGACATGTTCGGCACCCTCAACCACTTCACGATCACCGCCCGGCGCCTGACGCCGGAGCTCTTCGAAGAAGGGTTGCCCTTCGACGGCAGCTCGATCCGCGGCTGGCAAGGCATCGAGAAGTCGGACATGAACATCAAGCCGGATCCGGCGACTGCCTTCATTGATCCGTTCCGTGAGCAGCCGACGATCTGCTTCTTCGGCGACATCTACGATCCGCGCACGGGCCAACGCTATGGCCGTGACCCGCGCGGCATCGCGCACAAGGCGCTCGCCTACCTGAAGAGCACCGGCATCGGCGATGTCGCTTACTTCGGCCCCGAGCCCGAGTTCTTCATCTTCGACCATGTCCGCTACGCCTCGGAGCCCAAGGGCGCCTTCTACTTCATCGATAGCGAAGAGGCGGTGTGGAATACCGGCTCCGAGGAGTACCCGAACCTCGGCCAACAGATCAAGCACAAGCAGGGCTACTTCCCAGCGACGCCCGCCGACCGCCTGATGGACCTGCGCAGCGAGATCACGACCAACATGCAGACCATGGGCATGGAGGTCGACCTCCATCACCATGAGGTGGCGACCGCCGGCCAGTGCGAGATCGGCATCAAGTTCGGGACGACGGTCACCGCCGGCGATGCCGTCCATAAGTACAAGTACGCGGTGAAGAACACCGCATATCGCCATGGCAAAACCGCGACCTTCATGCCCAAGCCGATGTTTGGCGACAACGGCAGCGGCATGCACACCCACCACTCGATCTGGAAGGGCGAGAAGAACATCTTCGCCGGCAACGGCTATGCGAAGCTGAGCCAGGAAGCGCTGTGGGCGATCGGCGGCATCCTCAAGCACGGCCGCTCGATCCAGGCGATCACCAACCCCTCGCTCAACAGCTATCGCCGCCTGGTCCCGCACTTTGAAGCTCCGGTCAACCTCGCCTACAGCGCGAGCAACCGTTCGGCTTCGATCCGCATCCCGCATGTCGGCAGCGACAAGGCCCGCCGCTTCGAGTTCCGCTGCCCCGATTCGTCCGGCAGTCCCTACCTGGTATTCGCGGCGATCCTGATGGCGGCGATCGACGGCATCAAGAACCGCATCGATCCCGGCCCGCCGATGGACAAGAACATCTACGACCTGCCGCCCGAGGAGCTGGCGAAGATCCCGAGCACCTGCGGCAGCCTCGAGGAGGCGATCAGCGAGCTCGAGAAGGACAAGGCCTGGCTGACCGCCGGCGATGTCTTCACCGAGGACTTCCTCGATGCCTACCTGTCGTACAAGAAGGCCAACGAGGTCGACCTCAACCGCTTCCGGCCCAACCCGCTCGAGTATGTCCTGTACTACGACTGCTGATCGCTGAGCGGCCACCCGCTCGACGCGACGAAGCGGCCCCGGCGCTCGCCGGGGCCGTGTCGTTCTCTGCGTGCTCGCGCGCGCGGACTCAGCCGCCCGACCAGGCCGCGCGATACAACGCGCGCAAGTCCTCGATCAGCGGCGCGCGCGGGTTGGTGCCGAGGCACTGGTCGTCGAAGGCGCGCTCCGCCAGGCTGTCGAGCGCCGCGAAGTAGGCAGCCTCGTCGACTCCCGCCTCGCGCACCGAGCCCGGCAGCTGCAGCTCGCGGCGCAGGTTCTCGACGGCTCGCGCGAGCAGCTCGCACCGCGCGCGCTCGTCGTCGCCACCGAGGCCGAGCGCTTCGGCGACCCGCGCGTAGCGCGCCGCGGCCAGGGGCCGGTCGTAGCGGGCGAAGGCGGCCTGCCGCTGTCCGGCCTCCGCGGCGTTGTAGCGGATGACCAGGGGCAGAAAGATGCCGTTCGCCACCCCGTGCGGGATGTGGAAGCGCGCGCCGAGCTGGTGCGCCAGGGCGTGGCAGACGCCGAGGAAGGCGTTGGCGAAGGCCATGCCGGCGAGCGTGGCGGCGAGGTGCACCTGTTCGCGCGCAGCGCGCGCCCGCTCGCCCTCCCGCCAGGCGGTCGGCAAGTGCGCAAAGAGCAGGCGCACCGCGTCCAGCGCCTGGCCGTCGGTGAAGGGCGTCGCGCAGACGCTGACCAGGGCCTCGAGGGCGTGCGACAGCGCATCCATGCCGCTGGCCGCCGTCAGCGCCCGCGGCTGGCGCGCGGCGAGCTCGGCGTCGACGATGGCGATGGTCGGAGTCAGCGCGTAGTCAGCGAGCGGGTACTTCACCCCATCGGGGCCAGTGATCACGGCGAACGGCGTGACCTCCGAGCCCGTGCCGCTGGTCGTCGGGATGGCGACGAACCAGGCGGCAGCGCCGAGCGGCTCCAGCCGCTGGATGCGCTGACGGATGTCCATGAAGCGCATGGCGACAGCGGCGAACGCTGCCTGCGGCTGTTCGTACAGCAGCCACATCGCCTTGGCGGCATCGATCGGGCTGCCGCCGCCGAGCGCGACGATGGTGTCGGGACGCACAGCGCGCAGGAAAGCGGCGCCGCGCTCGACGGTCGCTAGATCTGGGTCAGGGCGTACCTCGCTGAAGGTCTCGACGCGCAGGCCCTGCCGCTCGAGCAGCGCGCGCACCCGCCGCTCGTAGCCGAACTCGACCATCGTGCGATCGGTCACGATCACCGCACGCTGCCGTTCGGCGAGGTCGGTCAGCGCATGCTCGAGGCAGCCCCAGCCGTGGTAGACGCGCGGCGGCACGCGGTACCACTGCATCCGTGCGCGCCGCTCGGTGACCGTGACCCGGTTGAGCAGCTGCTCGACGCCGACATTGCCGGCGAAGGCATTGCCGCCCCAGGTTCCGCAACCGAGGGTCAGCGACGGCGCCAGCCGCTGATTGTAGAGATCGCCGATCGCGCCGTGGGAGCTCGGCTGGTTGACCAGCAGCCGGGCGACCGGCACGGCGTGCGCCATCGCGCTGACGCGGTCCTGGTGGTGTTCAGCGGTGTAGATGACGGCAGTGTGGCCGAGGCCAGCGAAGGCCACCAGTTCGGCGCAGCGCGCGATGCCGGCGCGCCAGTCGCCGACGCGGTAGAGGGCGAGCACTGGCGACAGCTTCTCCCAGCTCAGCGGTTCCTCGGGCCCGACGGCATCGGCGACCGCCATCAGCACGCGTACGCCCTCGGGCACGACGATGCCGGCTTGGCGCGCGATCGCCGCTGCCGGCTGGCCGACGATCGCCGGATTCAGCCGTTGCCCGCGCTCGTCGCGCTGCACCAGCACTGCGCGCAGGCGCTCGCGATCTTCGCCGGTGACGAGATAGGCCCCCTGCCGCGCCAGCTCGCGCAGCACGGCGTCCCAGGCCGCATCGACGATGACCAGGGCCTGCTCGGAAGCGCAGATCACCCCGTTGTCGAAGGTCTTGCTGAGCATCACCGAGGCCGCGACCTGCTGCGGATCGGCGCTCTCATCGACCAGGGCCGGAGTGTTGCCGGCGCCGACACCGATCGCCGGCTTGCCGCTGGCGTAGGCGGCCTTCACCAGGCCCGGGCCGCCGGTCGCGAGGATCAGGTCCACCGCCGGATGCCGCATCAGCGCCTGGGTCAGCGGTAGCGTCGGATTCTCGAGGCAGGCGATCAGGCCCTCGGGAGCTCCCGCCGCCGTCGCCGCCTCCGCGGCCAGCCGCGCCGCCAGCGCGGTGCAGCGTGCGGCGCGCGGGTGCGGGGCGATGACGATGCCGTTGCGCGTCTTCAAGGCGAGCAAGATCTTGAAGATCGCCGTCGAAGTCGGGTTGGTCACCGGGGTGATCGCCGCCACGACGCCGACCGGCGCGAGCACGGTGCGCACTCCAGCCACCGGATCGTAGCCGACCTCGCCGACGGTGCGCGCGTCGCGGTAGGCGTGGCAGATCGTCTCGCTCGCGAAGTGGTTCTTGATCACCTTGTCCTCGAGCACGCCCATCCCGGTCTCCTCGACCGCGGCGCGCGCCAGCTCGATCCGTGCGCGATTCATCGCCGCGGCGGTGCGGACGAAGATCTCGTCGACCTGCTCCTGCGAGAAGCCGGCATAGCGCTGGGCGGCGCGGCGCACGCCGAGCACGCAAGTCTCGAGGGCCTGCAAGGCTTCGGAGGCCTCGTGGGGATGGGCTGCGATCATCGCGTCCTCCTTGTATCAGAGAATCTGTTCTTGAATTTTATGGAGCGCCGAGCGCTGCCAGCGCATGTCGCGGCGCCGCGCTCAGCGATGCTGCCGGCCATCGAGTGTCATTGAGGAATCCGCATTGCTTGCGGATTCTCGCTCGGTGATCGCGGCGATTTCGTCATGCGAGCGGCGGCGGGCGGATTCGCCCGGAGCGCTCGGGGTCCGGCGCGATATAAAGAAATCCGTACCGATAAAACATGCGCGGTAACGGCCGATGATCGCCCTCATGACCCATCCCATCTCGATGCCGAGCCTGCGCCGCCTGCCATTGTATCTGCGGCTGCTCGAGCAATGGCGAGCCGCCGGCCGCACCCAGGTCAGCTGCACGCATTTCGCCGACGCCCTGGGCCTCGATCCGACCCAAGTGCGCAAGGACCTCGCGGCCGCCGGCGCCAGCGGCCGGCCGCGCGTCGGCTACGACCTCAAGCAGCTGCGCGACACCCTCGCACGCTTCCTCGGCTGGGACAATCCCGGCGAGGCCTTCCTCGTCGGCAGCGGCCCCCTCGGCCGGGCGCTGCTCGCCTACGAGGGCTTCGCCGCCCGCGGGCTGACCATCGTCGCGGTCTTCGACCGCGCTCCGGCGGCGCAGGAGCGCATCGGCGACAAGCCGGTGCTGCCGCTTTCTAAGCTGCCCGATCTCGTCCGCCGGATGCATGTGCGGATCGGCATCCTGGCGGTGCCGGCGGCCGAGGCCGAAGCGGTGGCGCGCACCATGGCCGAGGCCGGCATCCGCGGGATCTGGAACTTCGCGCCCGTCCGCCTCGACCTCGGACCGCGCATCGTCGTCGAGCACATCGATCTCGCCCAGTCGCTGGCCGTCCTGCGCCATCGGCTGGCCGCCCTGGAGGAGACATGAGCACCTGCTGCGCCCCCCCATCGACGGCCGCGCGCCGCTTCGCGCGCGTCACCGAGATCCTCGCCCGGCACCGCCACGATCCGGCGGCGCTCGTCCCGATCCTGCAGGAAGTGCAGGAGGTCTACCGTTACCTGCCCGAGGAGGTGATGGCCTACATCGCCACCGACCTCGGCCTGCCGCCGGCGCGCGTCTTCGGCGTCGCCACCTTCTACGCGCACTTCGCCCTCGCCCCCAAGGGCCGCTTCGTCATCAAGCTGTGCGACGGCACCGCCTGCCATGTCAAGGAGTCGCAGCCGATCCTCGACGCCCTGCGCCAGCGCCTCGGCCTCAGCGAGCGCAAGACCACCACCGACGACCAGCTGTTCACGGTCGAGACCGTCAGCTGCCTCGGAGCCTGCGGCCTGGCTCCGGTGATGCTGGTCAATGACGACGTCCACGGCCAGATGACGCCGCAGTCGGCCTTGCAACTCGTCGAATCGCTGATCGCCAAGCACGCCAAGGAGACCCCATGAGCTGCGCCTGCGCCACCGACATCGAGACCCTCGCCGCCGCCCACGGGGCGGCGCTGCAGCGCACCGCCCGCCAGGTCCTGGTCTGCGCCGGCACCGGCTGCCTCTCGGCCGGAGCCCTCGCCGTGCGCGACGCGCTGGTCCGCGAGATCAGCCTCGCCGGCCTGCCGGTCGCCGTCGAGCTGCGCCGCGAGCCGCCCGCGGGATCGACCCTGGTCGGCATCTCCGGTTGCCAGGGCTTCTGCCAGCAGGGGCCGCTGGTCACCGTCCTGCCCGATGGCCTGCTCTACTGCCGCGTGCGGCCGGAAGACGCCGCCGAGATCGTCGCCGAAACCCTGGTCCACCGCCGCCCGATCGCCCGCCTGCAGTACCGCGCCCCCGACGGCCGGCGCTGCCGCGGGCAGGACGACATCCCCTTCTACGCCCGGCAGCAGCGGGTCGTGCTCGCGGCCTGCGGTCGCCTCGACCCCGAGTCGCTGGCCGCCTACTGCCACGCCGGCGGCTATCGGCAGGCGCGCCGCGCCTGGCGCGAGCTCGCGCCGGCGAGCCTGTGCCAGCTGATCTCCGCCAGCGGTCTGCGCGGCCGCGGCGGCGGCGGCTTCCCGACCGGCCGCAAGTGGGAGGCCTGCCGCATCCAGCGCGGCGAGCGCAAGTTCATCGTCTGCAACGCCGACGAGGGCGACCCCGGAGCCTTCATGAACCGCTCGGTGCTCGAGGGCAACCCGCACAGCGTCCTCGAGGGGATGATGATCGCGGCGCACGCGATCGGCGCCAGCGAGGGCTGGATCTACCTGCGCGCCGAGTACCCGCTGGCGGTCAAGCGCGTGCGCCGCGCTGTCGCCGAGGCCGAGCGCGCCGGTCTGCTCGGCGACGATGTCTTCGGCACCGGCCGCTCCTTCCGCATCCGCGTCATGGAGGGCGCCGGCGCCTTCGTCTGCGGCGAAGAGACGGCGCTGCTCGCCTCGATCGAAGGCAAACGCGGCATGCCGCGGCCCAAGCCGCCGTTCCCGGCCGAGCGCGGGCTGTGGGGCTGTCCGACGGTGATCAACAACGTCGAGACCCTGGCGATGGTGCCGCTGATCCTCGAGATGGGTCCCGAGGCCTTCCGCGCCCGCGGCACGCCTGGCAGCCCCGGCACCAAGACCTTCGCGCTGACCGGCCACGTCGTCAACACCGGCCTGATCGAGGTGCCCTTCGGCGCCACCCTGCGCCAGATCATCTTCGAGATCGGCGGCGGCGTGCTGATGGACGGCGAGGCGCGCGGCGTCGAGGCCTTCAAGGCGGTGCAGATCGGCGGCCCCTCCGGCGGCTGCCTGACGCGCGAGCACCTCGACCTGCCGCTCGACTACGACTCGCTGCGCGGTGTCGGGGCGATGGTCGGCTCCGGCGGCATGGTCGTCATGCACCAGCGCACCTGCATGGTCGAGGTCGCGCGCTTCTTCATGTCGTTCACGACCGCCGAAAGCTGCGGCAAGTGCGTGCCCTGCCGCGAAGGCACGCGGCAGATGCTGGCGATCCTCGAGGACATCGTGCACGGGAGGGCCGATGCCAGCGCCATCGAACGGCTCGAGGAGATCGCCGGCGTGGTCCAGGTCGCCAGCCTCTGCGGCCTGGGCAAGACCGCACCGAACCCCGTGCTCTCCACCCTGCGCTACTTCCGTGACGAGTACCTCGCGCATGTCCGCGACCGCCGCTGCCCGGCGCGGGTCTGCAAGGCGCTGTCGCCGCCGCAGATCAGCGCCGAGCGCTGCAAGGGCTGCGGGCTGTGCCTGCGCGCCTGCCCGGTGCAGGCGATCCGCGGCGAGAAGCGGCAGGTCCATGTCATCGACGAAGCGCGCTGCGTGCGCTGCGGCGCCTGCATCGCGGCCTGCAAGCTGAAGGCCATCGCCTGAAAGGAGGGATCATGCCGACCACCGCCACCGCCACCTGCACGATCGACGGCCGCGAGGTCGCGATCGCTGGCCAGCGCAACCTGCTCGAGGCGATCCGCGCCAGCGGCATCGATCTGCCGACCTTCTGCTACCACTCCGAGCTCTCGGTCTATGGGGCCTGCCGGCTGTGCCTGGTCGAGATCGAGGGCCGCGGCGTGCAGGCTTCGTGCACCATCGCGCCCGAGCCGGGAATGGTCGTGCGCACCCAGACGCCGCAGCTGCGCCGCCTGCGGCGCACCAACCTCGAGCTGCTGCTCGCCAACCACCAAGGCGACTGCGCGTGCTGCGACAAGAGCGGGTCCTGCCGCTTGCAGGACCTCGCGCTGCGCCTCGGCGCGCAGCGCGGGCGCTTCGTCCGCACCGTGCCCGAGCGCCAGCCGGATCGCTCGAGCCCGGCCGTCCACCGCGATCCCGGCAAGTGCATCCTGTGCGGCGACTGCGTCCGCGTCTGCGACGAGGTGCAGGGCATCGGCGCGCTCGACTTCGCCTTCCGCGGCGAGCGCACGGTGGTGCAGCCGGCATTCGGCAAGCCGCTGGCCGAGAGCGACTGCGTCCACTGCGGGCAGTGCAGCCGGGTGTGCCCGACCGGCGCCCTGATCCCGGCCAACGATGTCGAGCGCGCCTGGCAGGCCCTCTCCGACCCGGCGCGCTGCGTCGTGGTGCAGGTGGCGCCCGCGGTGCGGGTCGCCCTCGCCGAGGCCCTGCGCCTGCCGCCGCACGCCGACGCCCTGGGCCTGCTCGCCGCCGGCCTGCGCCGCCTCGGCGCGCACCGCGTCTACGACACCGCCTTCGCGGCCGATCTGACGGTGATCGAGGAGGGCAACGAGTTCGTGCGTCGCTGGCGGCACGGCGAGCGCCTGCCGATGTTCACCAGCTGCTGTCCGGCCTGGGTGGCCTGCGCCGAGAAGCACCTGCCAGACTGGCTGCCGCACCTGTCGAGCTGTCGCAGCCCGCAGCAGATGCTGGCCTCGGTCCTGCGCCGCCACCCCGACGCCGTCGGCGATCCGCGGCCGCTGACCGTGATCTCGATCATGCCGTGCACCGCCAAGAAGTTCGAGGCCGCGCGCGCGGAGTTCTGCCGCGACGGCCAGCCGGATGTCGACCTCGTCCTGACCACCCAGGAGGCGGCGCGCCTGCTCGCCAGCGCCGGCCTCGATGTCGCGCGGCTCGATCCCGAGCCGGCCGATCTGCCGTTCGGGCTGAAGACCGGGGCCGCCGTGCTCTTCGGCATGAGCGGCGGCGTCGCCACCGCCGTCCTGCGCTACGCGTCGGCGGTGCTCGGCGACGGCCGGCTGCGCCACCACGACTTCCGCGAGCTGCGCGACGGCGACGGCCTGCGCCTCGCCGAATGCGCGCTGGCGGGCCGCACGCTGCGCGTCGCCGCGGTCAGCGGCCTCTCGGCGGCGCGTCGCCTGCTCTCGGACCTGCGCTCCGGCCGCCTCGCCGTCGACCTCGTCGAGGTCATGGCCTGTCCGGGAGGCTGCGTCGGCGGCGCCGGCCAGCCGGTGGACCACAGCGGCGAACAGCGCCTGCGCCGCGCCCAGGCGTTGGTCGCCGCCGACCGCAGCGAGGTGATGCGGATGAGCGCGGAGAACCCCGCGGTCGGCAGGCTCTACGAGACCTGCCTCGAGCGGCCCGGCTCGCACACCGCCGAGGAGTGGCTGCACACCCGCTACCAGCCGCGGCGCCGCCTCGGCGATCTCGACCTGCTGTTCACCCAGGGCGAACGCAGCGGGCGCCTGCTGGTCCTCGCCTGCCTCGGCACCAGCTGCCACCTGCGCGGCGGCCCGCGCCTCGTCCAGCAGCTGATCGAGGCCGTCGAGGCCCGCGGTCTGCAGCAGCGCGTCGAGGTGCGCGCCACGTTCTGCCTCGAGCGCTGCGGCGAGGGGCCGAATGTGCGGGTCGGCGAGCGCCTCGTCGAGCAGGCGAGCGTCGAGCGCGTGCTGGCGGCGATCGACGAGCAGCTGGGGAACGCCTGATGCCCAAGCCGGTGATCGAGATCTGCCTCGGCTCATCGTGCTTCGCGCGCGGCAGCAACCGCTACCCGCAGGCCGCCGCCCGCTGGCTGGCGGCGCACGGCATCGCCGCCGAGCTGCGCGGCCGGCGCTGCCGCAAGGCCTGCGCCGATGGCCCGATCGTCGCGATCGACGGCGTCGAGCACCAGGTGCCGGACCTCGAGGCCCTGCACCGCGCGCTCGCCTCGCTGATCGATGCCGCGCCCCAGTCCGTCATCCAACGCAGCCGCGCATAGGCGAGCGGCGAGCGCGCCTGCGGCCTGCGACGGCGGCATGAACGCTGGAGAATGCAGACGAACGTATGGAACGACGCGCGCCCGTCAGCACCGATCCCGCGCAGTGCCAGGACTGCTACCGCTGCCTGCGCGCCTGTCCGGTGCAGGCGATCAGCGTGGCCCAGGGGCATGCGCAGGTGCGCCCCGAGGCCTGCATCGCCTGCGGGCGCTGCGTCGCCGCCTGTCCGCGGCGCGCCAAGCGCGTGCGCGACGACCTGCCGGCGGCCCGCGCCGCGGTCGCCGCCGGCAACGCGATCGCAGCGCTGGCGCCGAGCTGGGTCGCCGCCTTCCCCGGCCTCGGACCCGAGCGCTGCAGCGCGGCCCTCGCCAGGCTCGGCTTCTGCGCGGTGTCGGAGGTCGCGGTCGGCGCCAGCGCGGTCAGCGCGGCGACCGCCGAGCTGCTGCAACGCGCGCCGCAACGGCTGTGGCTGTCGACCGCCTGCCCGGCCGCCGTCGCCTGGGTGCGCCGCCACCGCCCGGAGCTGGTGCCGGCGCTGGCCCCGATCGCCTCGCCGGCCGCCGTCCACGCGCGGATGCTCGCCGCCGCCCGACCCGGCTGCCGGGTGGTCCTGATCACGCCGTGCATCGCCAAAAAGCGCGAGGCCGACGCCCACCCCGAGCTCTGGGCGGCAGCGATCTCCTTCGCCGACCTCGCGCGCTGGTGGCAGGAGGCCGGGATCAATCCCTGGACCCTGCCGCCCGGCGAGCCGTTCCTCTTCGCCGAGGACGGCGGTGGCCGACGCTACCCGCTCGAAGGCGGCATGCTGCAGAGCCTCGCCGCTCGCCATCCGCCGAGCATGCTCGCCACGGTCAGCGGCGTCGATCACTTCGCTGCAGCCTGCGATGGCCTCGGCCAGCACGATGCCGCCACCTTCGTCGAGCTGAGCGCCTGCTCCGGCGGCTGCATCCAGGGCCCGGGCATGCCCGAAGGCGCGGGCGGGCTGCTGCGCCGCCGGCGGGCGGTGCTGCAGGCTCCGGTCCCGGAGGCGCGCGGCTGCCCGCCTGCGGTCGACACCGCCGCCCGCTGGTTCCCGGAGCCTGAGGCCACCCCCGAACCCGATGAGCGCTTCCTGATCGCCGCGCTCGAGCGCATCGGCAAGCGCCGCGCCGAGGACGAAGCCAACTGCGGGGGCTGCGGCTACGAAGCCTGCCGCGCCTTCGCGCGCGCGATGTGCGCCGGACGCGCCGAGCCCGAGCAGTGCGTGACCTGGATGCGGCGCCTGGCTCAGCGTCAGGCCAACGCCCTGCTGACCGCGATGCCCGCGGCCGCCGTCCTCGTCGACCGCCAGCTGCGGATCATCGAGTGCAATCGCCACTTCGTGCGGCTGGCTGGCGGCGAGGAGCGCGCGTCGCCGGGGACCGCGCTCGGCGGGCCGCCGACGCTCGCCCGCCTGCTGCGCCATGTGCTCGACGGCGGATCCGAGATCGTCAACCGCGAGCTGCGCTGGGGCAGCCGGGTGCTCAGCGCCTCGCTGTTCAGCGTCGAGCCCGGACAGGTCGCCGGGGCGGTGCTGATCGACATCACCGAGCCGGCGATGGGGCGCGAACAGGTGGCGGCACGAGCGCGCGAGGCGATCGAGAAGCACCTGGCGACGGTCCAGCGCATCGCCTACCTCCTCGGCGAGAACGCGGCCGAGACCGAGGGCCTGCTGGCGCAGATCGTCGACGCCTACGCAGCGCAGGACGGCGATGGTCAGGCCTGAACGCTTCATCGAGGTCGGCTGGTCGCAGCGCGCCAAGCACGGCCAGCGCGTGCCCGGCGACACGATCGTCGTGCGCCGCCTGCCCGAGGAGGGTCGCCTGGTCGGGGTGCTCGCCGACGGCCTGGGCAGCGGGGTCAAGGCCGCCGTCCTGTCGACGCTGACCGCGACCATCGCGGCCCGCCACGCCGCGGTCGGCCGCGACATCCGGCGCGCCGCGGAGCTGATCGCCCGCGCCTTGCCAGTGTGCTCGGTGCGCCGCATCGGCTACTCGACCTTCACCATCGTCGATGTCGGCGACGACGGCACGGTGTGCGCGTTCAACAGCGGCAATCCGGCGATCATCCAGGTGCGCGGCGCGGCGAGCGCGGCTGTCGGCGACGAGGGCCCCGGCCTCCACGCCTCCGCCGTCGCCCTCGCCGAGGGCGATCGCCTGCTGGTGTGCAGCGACGGCGTGACCCAGGCCGGCATGGGCCGAGCCGACCTGCCCTTCGGCTGGGGCCTCGACGGGCTGCAGCGCTGGCTGCAGGAGCAGCTGGCCGCGCGCGCCGACGCCAGCGCCCAGGCGCTCGCCGAGGCCGTCGTCGCCGCCGCGACCGCGTACGACGGCGAGCACGCCCGCGACGACACCAGCTGCCTGGTCGTCCACCTGCGCCGGCCGCGCCACCTGACGGTGATCACCGGCCCGCCCTACGACAGCGCGCGCGACGCGGAGATCGCCGCGCTGTGCCGCGACGCCCCCGGCCGCGTCGCGATCTGCGGCGGGACCACTGCCGACATCATCGCCCGCGAGCTCGACCGCCCGCTGATCCCCGACGACGCGCCGCCCGACCCCGAGATCCCGCCCTGCTGGCGCATGCCCGGCGTCGCCCTGGTGACCGAGGGGATGATCACGCTCGCCGCGGTGCTGCGCCTGCTCGAGGCCGGACCGCCCTGGCCGCGCGCCCAGCACGGGGCGGCGCGCCTGCTCGAGCTGCTGCTCGACAGCGACGTCATCGACCTCGTCGTCGGCACCCGCGTCAATCCCGCGCATCAGGACCCCTCGCTGCCGGTCGAGCTCGGGATCCGCCGCAATCTGCTGCGCGCGATCGCCGCTGTCCTCGCCGAACGCTACGCGCGGGCGGTCAGCCTGCGCTTCGTCTAGTCGCGCTTCACCCGCCGGCCGCGGCTTTAGGAAGCCGCGCACATGACCGCGCCGCCGCCAGGATCCCGTCCGCGCCGCGCCGATGTTCGCAACATCGTGATCATCGCCCATGTCGATCACGGCAAGACGACGCTGGTCGACGCGATGCTCAAGCAGGCGGGGGTGTTCCGCGCCAACCAGGAGGTCGTCGAGTGCGTGCTCGACAGCGACGCCCAGGAGCGCGAGCGCGGCATCACCATCCTCGCCAAGAACTGCGCCGTGCCGTGGCAGGGCCTGCGGATCAACATCGTCGACACGCCGGGCCACGCCGACTTCGGCGGCGAGGTCGAGCGCGTGATGCGGATGGCCGACGGCGCGCTGCTGCTCGTCGACGCCTTCGAGGGTCCCCTGCCGCAGACGCGCTTCGTCACCCGCCAAGCGATCGCCGCCGGTCTCAAGCTCGTCCTGCTGGTCAACAAGATCGACAAGCCGGGCAGCGAGCCCGAGCGCGTCCCCGACCGCATCTTCGACCTCTGCGTCGAGCTCGGCGCCGCCGACTGGCAGCTCGACTTCCCGGTGCTCTACGGCGCCGGCCGCCTCGGCGTCATGCACCCCGACCTCGAGACCGCGCGCCGCCTGCTCTCCGCCCCGCCCGCCGAGCGCTCGCTGGCCCCGCTGTTCGCGACGATCCGCGATCAGATCCCCGGGCCGGTCGTCGAGCGCGACGCACCGCTCGCCCTGCAGTGCTCGAACATCGATCACAACGACTTCGTCGGCCGCATGGCGATCGGCCGCATCGTCAGCGGGCGCATCCGCGCCGGCCAGGCGGTCGCCGTCGTCGCGCACGGCGGCGGCGAGCCGCGGCGCGGTCGCGTCCTGCAGCTGCATCGCTTCGCCGGCCTCGGCCGCGAGGAGGTCGCGGAGGCCGAGGCCGGCGACATCGTCGTCGTCACCGGCCTCGAGGGCATCGGCATCAGCGACACGATCTGCGATCCCGAGCGGCCGCGGGCCCTGCCGCCGATCCCGATCGACGAGCCGACGATCCGCATGACCTTCGCCGTCAGCACCAGCCCGCTCGCCGGCCGCGACGGCAAGCCGCTGCAGAGCCGCGAGCTGCGCGCGCGGCTGGCGCGCGAGGCCGAGCGCAACGTCGCGCTGCGCGTCGCCGAGACCGAGAGCGCCGACGCCTTCGAGGTCGCGGGGCGCGGGGTCCTGCACCTCGCGGTGCTGATCGAGGCGATGCGCCGCGAGGGCAGCGAGTTCCAGGTCGGACCGCCGCGCGTGATCTTCCGCGAAGGGGCCGGCGGCGAGCGCCTCGAGCCGATCGAGCTGGCAGTGATCGATGTCCCGGAAGCCCAGGCCAGCAAGGTGATGGCGCTGATGCTGGCGCGGCGCGCCGAGCTGCTGACGATGGACAGCGCGCGCGGCATGCAGCACCTCGAGTTCACGATCCCGGCGCGCGGCCTGCTCGGCCTGCGCAACCAGCTGCTGACCGCGACCAGCGGCGAGGCGACCCTGCACACGATGTTCCACGGTTACGGCCCCTACCGCGGCGAGCTCGCGGCGCGCAGCAACGGCGCGATCATCGCCGACGGCCCGGGCGAGGTCGTCGCCTACGCGCTGTGGAAGCTGCAGGACCGCGGCGTGTTCTTCGTCGATGTCGGCGACCCGCTCTACGAAGGGATGGTCGTCGGCGAGCACAACAAGGACAACGACCTGATCGTCAACCTGACCAAGGAGAAGCGGCTGACCAACATCCGCGCCGCCGGCGCCGACGAGGCGATCCGCCTCACGCCCCCGCGCCGCTTCAGCCTGGAGGAGGCCTTGGAGTACATCCGGCCCGACGAGCTGGTCGAGGTGACGCCGCGCGCCATCCGCCTGCGCAAGGCCGTGCTCGCCGAGAGCGAGCGCCGCCGCCTGGCGCGTCAGGCGCCCTGATCGGCTTCTTCCCAGCGCAGCTCGCCGAAGCGCGCCCAGCGTTGGCGGCGGTGCCGGTCGTAGGCCGCGCAGCCGATCACCGCTCCGGTGAAGCGCCACTGCTCGCGGTAGTCGTCGCCGTAGGGCGCCAGCGGAAAGCGGCCGCCGATCGCCTGCCACGGGCCGTCGCCGGCGGCCCACGACCAGGAGATGCCCTCGGCCGCGACCTCGACGGCGAGGCGCAGCGGACCGGCGGCAGGCGCGGGCGCGAACTCCGGCTCGCTCCACTGCCCGGCGTCGAGCCGGGTCAAGCGCAGGCAGCGCCCGCCGGCGCCGTCGCCGCTGACCAGCAGCGCCAGCTGCTCGTTGCTGTCGTAGCGGACGAGCAGGCCGGCCATCTCGTCGGGGCTCGTCGGCTGGTAGTCGAGCCGCAGCGAGCAGCGCGTCGGCAGCTCGCTGAGGCGGCGCGCGATCACGCTCTGCTCGTGGCAGCTGGTCGGCGGATCGCGGCCGCGCAGGGCCAGCACCGCGCCGTCCCAGGCATACCACTGCGGGTCCGGCGCATCGCGCAGGCTGAGGAAGCCGGCGGGCAGGATCCCCGGCAGGGCATCATCGAGCGGCCCATGCCAGGGCGCGGGCGGCAGGTTCGGCGCCGGCACGCGCGGCGGCAGCAGGACGCCGCCCGTCGCCAGCCGCGGCCAGCCCTCGACCCAGGCGATGGGAGCCAGCGCCGTCTCGCGCCCGAACACGCAGCTGCCGTCGGCGAGGGGCCGCGCGCACAGGCAGGCCAGCCACCAGCTACCGTCGGACAGCCGCGCCAGGCTGGCGTGCCCGGCCTTCTGTAGGGGATGCGCGGGGTGTCCGCGGCTCGTCACCAGCGGGCCGGCGGGGTCCGTCTCGTAGGGGCCCTCGATGCGGCGGCTGCGCGCCACCGTCGCCCGGTGCTGCCACTTCGTGCCGCCTTCGGCGACGACCAGGTAGTACCAGCCCTGGTGGCGGTAGAGCCGCGGGCCCTCGACCGCGCCCGCCCCGCTGCCGCGGTAGATCAACTGCGGTTCACCGGCGAGGGCGCAGCGCGCGCGGTCGAAGGGCGCGAGGACGACGCCGGCCATGTGGTCGCGGCCCGGACGCGGGTCGAGCAGCATCGAGAGGAACCAGCTGCGGCCATCCTCGTCGTGGAACAGCGCGGGATCCCAGCCCCACCACGCGAGCGGCACCGGCTCGCTCCACGGACCAGCGATCGTCGGCGCCGTGCTGACCAGGCAGACGGCGTCCATCATCGGCCAGTGCCGGGTGCGCACCAGGGCTGTGGTCAGCCAGAAGCGGCCCTCGCACCAGCTGAGGTCGGGGGCCCACAGGCCGCCGGAGTCCGGCACGCCGCGGAGGTCGACCTGGAAGCGCGCGCTGAACGCCGAGCCGCAGGGCCGCCAGTGCACGAGGTCGCGGCTGTGGTGCAGGGCGATGCCGGGGAACCACTCGCAGGTCGAGGTCGCGAGGTAGCAGTCGTCGCCGACCGTGCACAGCGCGGGATCGGGATGGAAGCCGCGCAGCACGGGGTTGCGGATCGTCGCCATCAGGGCACCGGGCGCTGCTCGCCGTGGCGCTGCAGGAAGCGCGCAATCGGCCCGAGGGCCAGCGGATCGACGCGCGCGCGCAGCGCCAGGGCCCAGGGCCGCAGCTCGGTCGGGCTGGCGGTGAGGTCGTCGAACACCGCGTGCATCAGGCGGTGCTGGTCGAGCGGATCGGCATCGAGCGGCAGCTGCCCAGCGGCCTGCAGGGCGACGCGCTGGCGCAGGGCCGGCAGCGCCGTGCGCTCGGGGTCGCGCGCCAGGTCGTAGAACAGCGCGCGCAACACCCAGGGGTCGGCGGTCTCCGCGGCCTCGCGCCGCCAGCTCGCCGCGTCCTTGCCGCGGACGGCGCCGATCCGCTGCAGCAGCACCGCGCGCGCGCTGGCCGGGTCCGGCTCCCCGGGGATCGCGAAGGTCGGCTGGTCCCAGGCCAGGCGCGCCAGGCGCTGCAGCAGCCAGCGTCCGCGCAGCCCGCCCTCGCTGCGCAGCCGCGCCAGCAGCGCCTGGTCGGGCAGGGCCGCCAGCACCTCGGGTCCGGGGCGCCACAGCCAGTCCTCGAGCAGGTCGGCCGCTTCCTGCAGGCTGGGGACGCTGCGCAGGCGATCCTGCAGCGCGCTCAGCGGCAGCGGCGGCTCGCGCTCGCGCCGCCAGCGCAGCACCAGGGCGCCCTCGGGCAGCGCGAGCACGAGCTCGAGCTGCCCCGCGTCGGCGCGCAGCCCGGCCAGCAGCGGGGCCTCGGCGAGCGCCGCCATGTCCGTCGTCACCCGCGCGAAGCCGTCGCCCGGCGCGGGGCAGAGCGCCGCGTAGCGCACGCCCTCGGCCGCGACGCGCAGCGCGCCGTCGGCCGCCACCGTCAGCGGCTCAGAGACGAAGCCGACGCGGCCGCCGGCGAGGACCAGCGGCACCGAGAGGCGCCTGCAGGCCGCGAGCAGGCCCGCGACCTCGGCGGCGCCGCTCACGCGCGGCCGCGACAGCGCCGGGTCCCAGCCCGCGGGCGTATCGAGGTAGACGATCCAGGGGCTGAGGTCGCGGGCGATCGCGAGATCGGCCTGTGCCCGATCGGGCGCCGCCGGCAACCCGAGCACGCCGAGCCGCAGCCCGTGCCGCCAGCGCGCCGGCATGCCGTCGCCGACCGCTGCCAGGCCCGGCTCGTCGTCGGCGACGATGGCGATCGGCACGCCCCCTTCCCAGCCGCCGCGGCCGAGCTGCGCCGGCGCCCCGGGGCCGAGCACCAGCGCCAGGTGCGGCTCGCCGCCGAGCGCCTCGCTCAGCCGCCGCCAGTCCTCGGCATCCGGCCAGGCGTGGGCGGCGAGCAGGGCGAGGCGCACCGGCTGGGCGTCGGCCGCCAGCGGCGGCCGCAGGCGCGCGCCGAGCTCCTGTCCGCCGACGCGCAGGCGCAGCGCGCCAGCGCTGCCGCGCGGCAGGCGCAGGACGAGCACGGCCTCCGCGCCTTCGCCATCGCGGTACGGATGGCGGACGGCGTCGATCGCCAGCTCGCGGCCCTCGAGCGCGAGCGCCTCGGCCGTCGCCTCGCCGCGCAGCGCGACGGCCAGCCGCGGCGCGCCCTCGGCGTCGTGCCACCACCACGGCCCGCGGAGCACCGCGCCCTCGCCGGCCAGCGCGCCGACCGCGGCCAGCAGGACGAGCCAGAGCCTCAACTCGGCGCTTCCCAGAACACGGCGCCGAGCGGCGGCAGCGTGACGCGCAGCGTGTAGGGGAAGACGCCGCGCCGCTCGGTGCTGGTCGCCAGCAGCGGCGGGTCGACCAGGCCGGAGCCGCCGTAGCGCAACTCGTCGCTGCTCGTCAGCTGCTTCCACGGCCCCGGCGTCCACACCCCGAGCGGGTAGTCGCGGCGCGGCACCGGCGTGAAGTTGAAGGCGGCGAGGATGTCGGGCTGGCCCGGGCACTTGCGGAGGAAGGCAAGCACCGACTCCTGCCAGTTGTCGCAGTCCACCCACTGGAAGCCATCGCGGTGGTCGTCGCGGGCGTGCAGCTGGGGCTTCTGCTTGTAGAGCGCCAGCACGGTGCGCAGGAAGGCGGTGATTGCGGCGCGCTCCGGCTCGGCGGCCTCGTGCCAGTCGAGGTTGCGCGCCCAGTCCCACTCGCGGCCCTGGCCCCATTCCCCGCCCATGAACAGCAGCGGTCGTCCCGGCACCGCGATCTGATAGGCGAAGAGCAGGCGCAGCTGGGCGCGGCGCCGCCACCAGTCGCCCGGCATCTTGTCGATCAGGCTGCGCTTGCCGTGCACGACCTCGTCGTGCGACAGCGGCAGCACCCAGCGCTCGTCATAGGCGTACCACTGGTGGAAGGTGATCCGGTTGTGACAGCCGCTGCGCATCACCGGATCCTGCGCCAGATAGCCGAGCGTGTCGTGCATCCAGCCCATGTTCCACTTGAGATGGAAGCCGAGCCCGCCGAGCTCGCTCGGCGCCGTCACCCCGGCCCAGGCCGTCGACTCCTCGGCGCAGAGCACGACGCCGGGGAACTCGCGGCGCACCGTCGAGGTCAGCTCCTGCAGGAAGCTCTTCGCCTCCTCGTTGGCGTTGCCGCCGTAGTCGTTGGGGATCCACTCGCCGGGCCGGCGGTCGTAGTCGCGGTACAGCATCGAGGCGACGGCGTCGACGCGCAGGCCGTCGATGTGGTAGTGCCGGCACCAGTGCAGGGCGGCGGCGATCAGGAAGTTGCGGACCTCGGGGCGGCGGAAGTTGAAGACGCAGGTGCCCCAGGTCTTGTGCTCGCCCTCGCGCGGGTCCTCGTACTCGTAGCAGCAGGTGCCGTCGAAGCGCGCCAGGCCGAAGTCGTCCTTCGGGAAGTGTCCGGGCACGAAGTCGATGATCACGCCGAGGCCGGCAGCGTGGCAGCGATCGATGAACCAGCGCAGGTCGTCGGGGCTGCCGTGGCGGCTGTTCGGCGCGTATTGGCCGGTGACCTGGTAGCCCCAGCTGCCCTCGTAGGGATGCTGGGCGATCGGCAGCAGCTCGAGGTGCGTGTAGCCGAGGTCGGTGACATAGGGGATCAGCCGCTGCGCCAGCACCCGCCAGTTCGGCCAGGCATGCGGCTCCTCGCCGCGCATCCACGAGCCGATGCACACCTCGTAGATCGACATCGGGCCCTGCAGCGGATCGCGCTGGCGGCGCGCCTCCATCCACGCCTGATCGGTCCAGGCGAAGCGGTCGGGCTCGGCGACGATCGAGGCGGTCGCCGGCGGGCGCTCGGCCTGCCAGGCGCAGGGATCGGCCTTGACGCGCAGCTGGCCGTCGCGGCTGCGGATCTCGTACTTGTAGAGCATGCCGGGCTGCACGCCGGGAATGAACAGCTCCCACACCCCGTAGGGCTGGCGCAGGCGCATCGGATGCCAGCGACCATCGAAGCCGTTCCAGTCGCCGACGACCGAGACGCGCGCGGCGTTCGGCGCCCACACCGCGAAGCGCACGCCCTCGACGCCGTCGACAGTGCAGAGATGGGCGCCGAGGACCTCGCCGAGGTGGCAGTGATGCCCGGCGCGGAACAGATCGAGGTCGAAGTCGGCGAGCTGCGGCCAGAAGCTGTAGGGATCGGCGACCAGCCACTCGCGCTCGTCATCGCCGTGATAGCGGACGGCCAGCCGATAGTGGAAGCGCTCGCGCGCCCCCGGGATCGGTCCCTCGAAGAGCCCGTCGGTGTGGCGGCAGTGCAGCGGGAAGCGCGCGCCGTCGCTGCTGCGGACGACGCTGACCGCGGCGCCGTGGCGGATCCAGGCCCGCGCCCACAGCGTCTCGCCTTCGAAGTGCAGGCCGAGCACGGAGAAGGGATCGCCGACGCGCGCCTCGCGCAGCGCCGCGACGAGATCATCGGAGAGCGGCATGCCGGCGATCGTAGATCGCTCGCCCATCCTGCCACAGGCAGCCGCGGCCCCCGCGCCGGCGCCGCGCCGCGCCGTGACACGCGCGCCAGCCGCGCAGGCTGACGGTATGCCGCGACCGGTCCTGCTCGTCGGCGGCGCCCCGCGGGTGCCGATCGATGCCGTGCGCTGCCTCGTCGCGAGCGCCAGCGGCGCGACCGCGCTGGCGCTGGCGCAGCTGCTCGCCGCGCGCGGCCGGCGCGCCGACCTGCTGCTGGCCGGCGACGCCCAGCCGCAGGCCGCGGCCTGGGCGCGCTACGGCACGCGCCAGGAGCTGGAAGCGCGGCTTGCCGCCTGGATCGCCGAGCACCCCGACGGGGCGGTCGTGATGAGCGCCGCGGTCAACGACTACGAGCTCGCCGGCGTCGAGTGGCGGCGCGGCGCCGCCGCCGGCAGCCTCGCTGGGAACGAGAAGCTGCCGAGCGGCTGCGACGAGGTGCTGATCCGCCTGCGGCCGGCGGGCAAGCTGATCGATCGCCTGCGCGATCTCGGGCTGCGCGGCCCGATCGTCGGCTTCAAGTACGAGGCCGCCGCCACCGTGCTGGCCAGCGCCGCCGCGCTGCGCGCGCGCGTCGGCGCCGCCTGCGTCGCCGCCAACAGCCTGTGCGGACGCGTGCACGCCCTGGTCGATGCCGAGGGCAGCGAGCCGTGCGCCGACCGCCGGCAGTTCCTCGAGCGCCTCGCGGCGCGGATCGCCGCCCTGTGAGCGAGTTCCTGCGCCGCCACTGGTTCCTCGTCGCCTACGCCTTGGTCGTCGCGCTGGCGCTCGGCTTCCCGCAGGCGATCGCGCGCGGCGGCAGCCTGCACCTCGAGCTGTGGACGCCGTGGTGCATCGCCGCGATCTTCTTCGTCTCCGGCCTCGCGCTCTCGCCGGCGGTGCTGCGCGAGGCCGCGGTCGACTGGCGCGCGCACCTGCTGGTGCAGGGCATCTGCTTCGCCGGCGGGGCGGCGCTCGGCTGGCTGCTGGTGCGGCTCGCCGCCCCGCTGGGCCTGCCCGCCGACCTCGGCGCCGGCCTCCTGCTCGTCGCCTGCCTGCCGACGACCATCGCCGGCTGCGTCGTGATCACCGCCCTCGCCGGCGGCAACCGCGCGATCGCCGCGATCGGCGCGGTCGTCGGCAACGCGCTCGGCCTGCTGGTGACGCCGCTGCTCGCCCACGCCCTGCTCGCCATCGAGGCCGAGCTGTCGCTGCCCGCGGTCATCGGCAAGCTGGCGCTGATCACGCTGCTGCCGCTGCTGCTCGGCCAGGCCCTGCGCCAGCTCGCGCCGGCGGCCTGCGAGGCGCGCCGCCACTGTTTCAGCGTCGTCAACGGCGTCCTGCTGCTCAGCATCCTCGGCAGCGTCTTCGCCGACCTCGCGCTGGCCGGGCGCAGCGCCGGCCTGCTCGCCGCGCTGCCGCTGTGCCTGGCGCTGTTCTCGCTGCTCTTCGCCCTCGGCTGGTCGCTGCCCGCGCTGCTGGCGATGCCGCGCCGCGACCGCATCGCGATCGCGATCACCGCCAGCCAGAAGACGGTGACGCTCGGCGTGCCGCTGGCCCACGCCCTCGGCGCCGACGGCCCGGCGGTGCTGCTGCCGCTGGCGCTCTACCACGCGGTGCAGATCGTCGGCGGCTCGCTGCTTGCCGGCCGCCTGCACAGCACGGCGGAAGGCGCCTGAAACGACGGCGCCCCGCGCTGCGGGGCATGGTGGTCTTTACAGGACTCGAACCTGTGACCCCTACCATGTCAAGGTAGTGCTCTAGCCAACTGAGCTAAAAGACCGGCCGCGCGGCCCCTACGGCGCGGGGCGAGCAGGCATTATCCGCACCTGCGCGCCCTGACAAGGCCTAGAGCCCGAGCTGGCGGCGGATCTCGGCCTGCACCGCCTGCGGCTGGGCCTTGCCGCCGGAGAGCTTCATCGTCACCCCGACCAGGCGGCCGATCGCCTTGTCGTTGCCGGCGCGCAGCTCCGCCGCCGCCTTCGGCTCGGCGGCGATCGCCTGCGCCACCCAGGCGGCGAGCTGGGCGCTGTCCTGCACCTGGATCATCCCGCGGCTGGCGAAGTACTGGGCCGGCGGCTCGCCGCTCGTCAGCAGCGCGTCGAGCTCGGCCTTGGCGACGACGCGCGCCACCTGCCCGCTCTCGACCAGCGCGATCACCGCCGCAAGCAGCGCCGGCGGCAGCGCCTCGGCGATCGGCTTGCCGGTCTCGGCGACGCGGCGCAGGGCCTCCTCGCGCGTCCAGTTGGCCGCCAGGCGCGGCGGCGCGCCGCGCCGGATCAGGTCCTCGACGAAGTCGGCGACCGCCCGCTCCTGGGTCAGCTCGCGCGCCGCCGCCGGCTCGATGCCGTAGCGCTCGCAGAGCCAGCGCTCGCGCTGCCGCGGCAGGTCGGGCATCGCGGCGCGGATCGCGGCGATGCGCTCGGCGCTCAGGCGCAGCGGCGGCAGGTCGGGATCGGGGAAGTAGCGGTAGTCGGCCGCGTCTTCCTTGCCGCGCATCGGCCGCGTGACCTTGGCGTCGGGATCCCAGAGCACGGTGCAGCGCTCGATCTCGTGCGCGCGCCCGGCCCGGCACAGCGCGCTCTGCCGCGCGATCTCGTAGGCGATCGCCGCTTCGACATGGCGCAGCGAGTTGAGGTTCTTGATCTCGACCCGGGTGCCGAGGCGCTGCTCGCCGCGCCGGCGCACGCTGACATTGGCGTCGCAGCGCAGGCTGCCTTCCTGCATCTCGCAGTCCGAGACCCCGACCCAGCGCAGCACGCGCCGCAGCTCCCAGAGGTAGGCATAGGCCTCGGCGGGACTGCGCAGGTCGGGCTGCGAGACGATCTCGATCAGCGGCACGCCGGCGCGGTTGAGATCGACGCGCGACCAGGGCCCCCGCTCATCGTGCATCAGCTTGCCGGCGTCCTCCTCGAGGTGGATGCGGACCAGCCCGATGTCGCGCGTCCCGCCCTCCGGCAGGTCGATGGTCACCGCCCCGCCCAGGCAGTAGGGACGCTCGTACTGGCTGATCTGATAGCCCTTCGGCAGGTCGGGATAGAAGTAGTGCTTGCGCTCGAAGAGCGAGCGCTCCTGCACCTGTCCGCCGAAGGCCAGGGCCGCGCGCACCGCCAGCTCGACCGCGCGCGCGTTGACCACCGGCAGGGCGCCCGGCAGGCCGAGCACCGTCGGATCGATCAGCGTGTTGGGCGGAGCCCCGAAAGCCGCGCGCGCCCCGCTGAACAGCTTGCTCTCCGTCTGCAGCTGGCAGTGCACCTCCAGGCCGATCACCGCCTCGTAGTCTGCATCCATGCCCGCAGGCTACGGCCCGGCCGGCCTGCTCCACCGCGGCCTTCCCCGACGGCGGCCCGCGCCAAGGTGCCGGCATGGCCGAGGACCGCGCCCCCCTGCTCGCGATCGAGGACCTGCGCATCGCCTTCGGCGAGCGCGAGGTCGTGCACGGCGTCTCCTTCGCCGTGCAGGCCGGCGAGATCGTCGCCCTGGTCGGCGAGTCCGGCTCCGGCAAGAGCGTGACCGCGCTGAGCGCCCTGCGCCTGCTGCCGCCGCCCGCGCGCTATCCCGCGGGCCGCATCCGCTGGCAGGGCGAGGACATCCTGGCGATGGACGAGCGCCGCCTGCAGCGCCTGCGCGGCGGCGAGATCGCGATGATCTTCCAGGAACCGATGAGCGCGCTCAACCCGACGATGCGGGTCGGCCGGCAGATCGAGGAAGTGCTGGAGATCCACAGCGCGCTGCCGGCGCGCGAGCGTCAGCAGCGGGTCGGCGCGCTGCTCGCCGCCGTCGGCATCGCCGACCCTGAGAGCCGCCGCCGCGCCTACCCGCACGAGCTCAGCGGCGGCCAGCGCCAGCGCGTGTGCATCGCCATGGCCCTCGCCGGCGAGCCGCGCCTGCTGATCGCCGACGAGCCGACCACCGCCCTCGATGTGACGATCCAGGCGCAGATCCTCGAGCTGCTGCGTCGCCTGCAGCGCGAGCGCGGGCTCGCCGTCCTGTTCATCACCCACGACCTCGTGCTGGTCCAGGAGCTGGCGCAGCGCGTCGTCGTCATGCGCCACGGCCGCGTCGTCGAGCAGGGCGCCGTCGGCGAGGTCTTCGCCAGCCCGCGCCACCCCTACACGCGCGCCCTGCTCGCCTGCCGCCCCCGCCTCGACGAGCGCCGCGAGCGCCTGCCGACCGTGCCCGAGGAGCTCGCCGAGCAGCCGGCCGACTGAGCGGCCCGCCGCGCGCGGGGTCAGCGGCGGCGGGCGATGGGGAAGTCGGGGACGGTGCTCGGCGCGACGTAGGTCGGGCTCTGCACGCCGTCCGTCAGCTGCCGCACGCGCTCGGCGATGTAGCCATGCAGCCGCGTGTGCGTCAAG
>JANWWU010000057.1 GCA_025055595.1 Planctomycetota bacterium
CCAGCGGCGATGTCGCGCGCCAGGCGGTCCATGTTGTCAGCGACGAAGCGCTGCACATCGCCGTTGCTGACGATCCCCTTCCACGGGCGTGCTCCCAGGGTACCCGTCGTGATGGCGAAGGTCTGATTGCCGAAGCAACCATTCGTCGTTGCCGCAAGCACTTGCGACAGCAAGCCGCTCTGTCCTTCGAAAATCACGGTCCCTAAACCGATGCCGACATTCGCCCGCAGATCGTCCGAGGCGTAGAGCGGGGCCGAGAGCGCCAGAACGGCGAGAGTGCTGAGAGCGGTGAGGCGACGCATGTCTTTCTCCTTGAAGTTCAGTATTGGTTTGAGCGATTCCGGTCAAGCAGGTTTCATCGCCGAGCGTCTCAGCGATTTCGACGCTCGAAGGGCTTGTTGACCTTCTCGCGAAAGTCCTGCCAGCCTTTGCGAAAGCTCTCCGAGTCGCAACTGGCGAAACAGCCGCATATGACGCCAGCGAGCATGACAGCCGCGAGATGTGTTCGAGATTGCTGCAAGCGCCGGACGACGCCGAACCACGATGGCCGCAAACCAAGCACATCGGCACTCTATCAGGGCATCATCCGATGCAATCCGATCACGAGGCATTGGGGCGACCACCACGCGATTGGCAGACGGTTGACCGAGCGCTCGGCCCCTCTGTGGAGAACGCTGCCACAGCGACCGCATCGACGCTCGGCCAGCCTCGCGCATCGCCAAGCCACCGTGCTTGCGGTCCCCAGGGATGCGTGCGCGCGGGATCGCTGACGCCGAAGACCCCGATCACGCGCGCGCCGACGGCCGCGGCCAGATGCATCGGGCCGCTGTCGTTGGCGATGACGACGCGGGCGCGCGCCATCACTGCCGCATAGGCGCCGACGCCGAGTCCGGAACAGAAGCGAGCTTCGGGAGCTGCGAGGCGCGCCGCCGGCTCTTCGCCAGGACCCGGGCAGCAGACGACCGGCCAGCGCTCAGCGAGAATCCGCGTCAAAAGCGGAAAACCAGGCCACTGCTTGCTGCGACCGCCGATGCGTCCGACCGCCAACGGCGCAACGACACAGAAATCCCCTCGAATGCCCGCCTCCTGCAAAGCGGCATCCGCAGCCAGGCGATGTTCCTCTGTCAACCGCAGCCCGAGCTGCGGTGGCGGATCGGCTGGCGCACAGAGCGGATCGGCCAGCTTCCAGAATGCGAGGACCTCGTGCACGCCGTGCGGCTTCGCCAGCGCGTGCGCCAGCAAGGGGGTGCGCCAACCGCCGTAACCGATCGCACAGAGGCCCGCCACGCGCATCCGCAGCGCCGAGCTCACCGAGTTGGGAAACAGCAGTCCGCGGCGCGCCCCCGTCGCGCGGTGCACCGCGACATCAGCCCAGAAACTCCCGGGAAGTCGCAGGACGGTATCTGGCTCCGCAGCGAGAAGATCCGCCGCCCAGCCTTTGCCGAGGCACACGAGCCGAAAACCGGCCTGACGCAAGCGCGCGAGCGTCGGCAGCGACATGCAGGCATCGCCGAGCCAGTTCGGCAGGCGGACCGCGAATACTTCGCACGCGCTCACGGAAGAGCCACGAACGCCCAGAGCGGCGCTCGCCGCATCATTGCCGCTGGAGCACGAAGCGGCGCTCGTCGACCTCCATGTGGACGCCGTGCACGCTGGAGCGCACGCGGAAGGTTCCGATGGAACCCTTGATCTCGAGCGTCTCGCCATCCAAGCGTAGGCTGTGAACCAACAGATCGCATTCGGGCACTTGCAGTGGATTGCGTTTGCGCGTCGCGTCATTGACGATGCGCACGCGTCGCGGACGGTCGCCGATCAATCCTCGCTTCTCGTCTTCGAAGATCACAGCGAAGAAGCGCAGGCTCTCGTCGTCGCGATCGTCGACAGAAATGATGCGATAGGTCCCGACCAAGCGGCGGAAGGTATCCTCGGCGGTCGCCGACCCCGGTGTCGCATGCTCGGTGGAATGCGCTGTCGCCATCGATGACAGCACCAGCCGCCGTCCGTCGACTTCCAGAGTCATTCCATTGACGCTCGCCCGTACACGGAAAGTCGCGATCGATCCCTTGATCTCCAGCACATCGCCGTCCAAACGCAGGCTCTGCACCTCGAGATCGCATTCAGGAACTCGCAGCGGATTGCGCTGGCGCGTTGCGTCGTTGACGATGCGCACGCGCCGCGGACGATTGGTCAGCAACCCGCGCTGCTCATCATCGAAGATGACCGCAAAAAACCGCAAGCTGTCGTCGCGTTGGCCATCGACTTCCTCGATGCGATACGAACCGACCAGTTGGCGATAGACTTGCTCGGCAGACAGGGCAGGGGTGGTCTGCACGGCCGGCTTGGCCGCCGCTGCTGGCGCTTCTGTTTTGGGCGTCGTTGACGAAGCCGGCGGCGCTGCGGGAGCGGTCGACAACTCGGCCAGGCGCTTGCGCGCCTTGTCGCGCAAGCGGTCGTCATCATTCGTTCCCGCGAGGTCTTCAGCATACACTGCCAGGAACTGCTCCCATGCCTTGCGCAGCACCAGGCGATCATCGGTGTCGAGCAGCTCGATCTGCATCGCGGCATCGCGCATCTCGCGCAGCTTGTTCTGGACGCGTTGGCGCTCGGCTTCCGCTTCGCGGCGGATCCGCTCGAGATCGAACGTCGAGCTGTTCGTCGCCGCAGGGGCGGCGGGCGGTGGCGCCGAGGCGCTCGGCGCCGCTGCCGCAGCAGGAGCGACGGCAGTTGCCGGCGACGGCGGGCGATCAGCTGATGCCGCACCTCGTTTGCTGACGAAGACGATGTCGCCGCGATTGAGTCCTTCCTGCTCGCTGACGCCGGCCTGAGGCGTCAGTTTGATGCCGGCAGCAGCCGCCCGATCGCGGACCGTCTGCTTGATGTAGGTCGCCAGCTCCGATCCCGTCACATAGCCGTCGTGGTTCATATCGGCAGCGCCATTGATGCCGGCGACGAACTCCTGGCAGAAGAACGACTGATCCGGCACGGTCTCATCGGCGCTGCCGGAGGTCAGGAACATGCGCACCGGCTCGCGGGCGGCCGCCAGCACATACTCCTTGGCCCCGCGCATCGGCACGAAGACGCTGCCGGCGAAGCAGGCATCGAAGGCGAAGAGTACATGGCGCGCCTTGGCCTGTTGCGCCTTGATCTTGATCGCGGCGATCTCGTATGCGGAACGGATGAAGCCTTTCTCCGATGGCACCGGCGCATCGATGCCGACGAGATAGCCGACCCGGTCGCGCGTGTAGCCGTGCCCCGCGTAATAGATGACGACGCGGGCGTCTTCGCGCATCGCGCATTCTTCGATGAACTCATCGAGCGCATCGGCGAGCTGCTGCTTGGTCAGATCGGTGCGCACCTGCACGCGGAAATCCTGCTCTTCCAGGCAGCGCTTGACGGCCTCGATGTCCTGCTTGACGCCCGGCAGGGGATCCCAGCCGCCGCGATAGGCGCTGTTGCCGATGATCAGCGCATGATGCTCGCTGAACGAGACGACGGAGCGCCCTGAGCCGTCGCTGATCGTCAGAGGTTTCAGGCCGCGCGACGCCCCTTCTTGCCCGCTCACCGTCGCAGCGAGCGCCACTGCCAGCAGAACCAGCCACCGCTCCGCCCGCTTCCTGTCCGCAGACGCCTCCCCGTGCATGAGGGACTCCTTGCGTAGGCACCGAGATCGTAGGCTTGTCGCTGCGCCACACAATGCATGCCTGCTTGGCATCAGGTCGTCGCGTCGAGCACCGCGCGCAGCTGCCGCACATCGATCCCCCGCTCGGGATCGACCGGCAGCCAGCGGCAGCCGCAGCGGCGGCAGAGTTCTCCGTCCTCGCGCTCGCTGTCGCCGAGGTGCAGGATGGCGGCGGGCGGGACGCGCAGGGCGGCGGCCGCTGCCAGCAGCGGGGCGGGATCGGGCTTGACGGCGCCGACCTGGGCGCTGACCACCACGCAGGCGAAGGGGCCGAGCTCCAAGCCTGCGAGCAGGCGGTGCAGGCGGCAATCGAAGTTCGAGACGACGGCGCAGGGCAGCCCGCGCGCCGCGATCAGCTGCAGCGCCGCGCGGGCCCCGGGCAGCACGCGCCAGCGCTCGGGGCCGGCGAAGGCGTCGTAGATCGTGTCGCGGAGGGCCTCCGGCAGCGGACGACCGAAGCTGCGCTCGATCACCGCATGCCAGAAGCGGCGCGCATCTTCGTCGTCGGCCCCGTACGGCACTGGCCAGGCAGCGCGGGTCGCAGCGAAGGCCGCCGCGAACGCATCGTCTAGCTGTTCAGCCGTCGCGGCGATGCCGAACGAGGCCGCGATCTCGGCGTAGATCGCACCGACGCTCGGCTGCGGCACGATCAGCGTGCCGTGGACATCGACGGTGACGGCGCGGATCACGCCAGCCCGAGCACCTGGCGCATGCTGTAGCGCCCGGGTCCGGCTTGCGCGAGGAACGCCGCGGCGCGCAGCGCACCCTCGGCGAAGATGTCGCGGGTGTGCGCGATATGTCCGACGAGGATGCGTTCGCCGCGGCCGACGAACCACACCGTGTGGTCGCCGACGACATCGCCGAGGCGCAGGGCGTGGATGCCGATCTCGCCGCTGCGCCGCGCGCCCGTCTGCCCCTGGCGGCCGTAGCAGTAGTCGCGGCGCGTACGGCCGGTGGCGGCGGCGATCGCGTCGGCGAGCGCCAAGGCCGTGCCCGAAGGGGCATCGGCCTTGTGCCGATGGTGCGCCTCGACGATCTCGATGTCGTACCCCTCGCCCAAGGCCTTGGCCAAGCGCGCCACGGCGTCGAGCAGGACGGTGACGCCGACGCTCATGTTGCCGGCATGCAGGCAGGCGATGCGCGCCGCCGCCGCCGCCAGCTCGCGATCGACCACCTCGGGTGCGATGCCGGTCGTGCCGCTGACCAGCGCCATGCCGTGCGCCGCGCAGTGCTGCACCAGCGGCGCGAAGGCGCTGTGATGGCTGAAGTCGACAACCACGGCGCCGGGCCGCGCCGGCGTCTCGGTCAGCAGCGGGGCCTCACTGGCGATTCCGAGCCCGCGCAGCGTGCCGGGCTCGCGGTCGACGCCGGCGACGATCGCGAACTCCGCCGCGCGCTCGGCGGCCAGCGCCAAGACACGCCGCCCCATGCGGCCGGCAGCGCCATGAACGATCAGCTCGATCATGCGCGCATCCTGTCGGCGCCTGCGCGCCGGCCAGCCGTCGCCAGCTGGCCGCAGGCCGCCAGCAGGGCACGGCCCTTGGTGACGCGCAGCCGCACCGGCACTCCGCGTGCATCGAGGGCATCCCGCAGCGCGAGCATCTCGTGCGCCGTCGGTGCCCGCCACGCACGACCGGGAATCGGGTTGTAGGGAATCAGGTTCACCAGCGCCGGCAGGCCGGAGATCCAGGCGCAGAGGCGATCGAGCAGCGCGGGGGCATCGGTCACGCCGGGGATGACGGTGATCGCGATCAGCAAGCGCCGCTGTCGCGGCAGCGGCAGCTCGGCCAAGGCTCGTCGCAGCTCGGCCAGCGGCTCGAGGCGAGCGCTCGGGATCAGCGCCGCGCGCAGCTCGTCATCGGCGGCATGCAGGCTGATCGCCAGCTGGGCGCGCTGCAGCCCGAGCGCGCGCCAGCGCGCGAGGCCCGCCAGCCGGCCAACCGTGCTGACCGTCAGGTGCGACCAGGCGAGCGACAGGCCATTGCGATCGGCGAGCACGCGCAGCGCCTGGGCCACGGCCTCGGCGTTATCGAGCGGCTCGCCCATCCCCATGCAGACGACATTCCGCGCAGGCCGGCCGGTAGCGGCATCGACCGCGACCACCTGGCCGACGATCTCGGCGGCCGTCAGGTTGCGGACGAAGCCCATCTGGCCGGTGCGGCAGAAGGCGCAGGCCTGGCGGCAACCGACCTGGGTCGAGACGCAGACCGTGCGATGGCGATCGGCCGCCATCGGGATCGAAACCGTCTCGACCTCCGCGCCATCGCGCAGGCGCAGGCGGAACTTCTCGACCACGCCATAGGGCGGGTCGCTGGCCTGCCAGCGTTCGACGATCTGCGGCGCCTGTTCGCGCTCGGCGAGCTCCGCCGCGCGGCGCGCCAGCGCCGGCAGCTCGGCGCGCCAGTGCGGCTCGCGCTCGGGCTCCCAGCGCCCGCTGCGCATCAGCTGGCGGTAGAGCAGGCGATGCCAGCGCCGATCGGCGCCGAGCGCGGCCTTCAGCCAGGCGCTGAAGGCCGTGAACTCGCTGCCGAGCAGCGCTTCGCCGCTCACGACCCCTGGGTGGCGCCGGCGGCCCCGCTGACCGGCTGCGCCTCGCCCGAGGCCTTCTTCTGGAAGCGCGGCGGCGGATTGCCCTGCAGCACGTAGGGCTCGCCGTCGGCCAAGACGACGGCATTGCGCTGCGCGGCGCGCAAGGCATTGGCGATGTCGTTCACCGAATGCGTCGTGTTGAGCCGGAACGCGATGCCGATCTTCTTCTCGCCCGACAGCTCGGCGTATTTGACCCAGATGAGGTGCGCGGCCTGGCCGGGCTCGAAGGGCGTCGTCACCCACACCGTCCAGCGCACCGAGGCATTGCTCGCGGTCACGCAGCCGACGAACTCGCGCTGCGGACGCTCCTCGATCTGCAAGCCATCGGCCTTGGCCAGCGTCTGCAGCGCCGAACGCACCGCCGCCACGCTCTGCATGCCGCGTTCCTGCTGCTGTACCGACATCTCGTAGGTGCCGATCGACAGGCGCGTCAGGCTCTTGCTGGCCTGCGCATTGATGTTCGGCCCGATCAGCACCTTCAGACCGCGTTCCGGGAAGTTGGCGTAGCGAGGACGACTCTCGGCTGGCATTGGCGCATCGTAGGTCTGACCGAAAGCGAACAACTCCCTCGTCCCGCGCCGACAACCGTCTGTTGCGCAGCGACTGACTGCAGGCGGACGCAGCTGGCTACTCCCGCTCGAAGCCGTGGGTGATGAACTGCAGGGCGCGGCAGTTCTCGGTGATGACTCGGACGAGGTGTTCATCGGCGCCCGGCGGGAGCTGGGCAGCGATCTCGAGGGTGACGGTGACGGACGCCCCATCCAGGCTCGTCAGGTGCGCGATGATCTCCTCGGCGATGCACGAGGCATCGCGACCGACGCCTGGGGGTCGAGCGCAACGCTGCCATGGAAGCGGCGCAGCGGGGCTGGGTACGGTTGCGCGGAGATCAGCGGCTCCGAGGCAAAAGCGGGGTCGGGGCTCGGCACGGTGCGCGCCCACAGCCAGGCGATCACCGGCAGCTTCTGGCAGCGGTGGGCGCCGCCGGGCTGGCGGCGCTGCGCCTCCCGCTTCTCGGTCGTTGCCGCGCGGTACGAGCCGTCGACCTCGCGGATCGCCCGCACTTTCGGGTAGAGGTGGCCGACCCGCCAGCCGGCCGAGGTGGTAACGCTGGGTGTACTTGATCTCGTCGCCGAAGTAGGTGGCGGAGAGCTTGTGCGCCTCGTCGCAGATCACCAGATCGTAGCGGTTGCCCGGCGCCCTCAGCAGCCGCTGCACCTCCTGGTCGCGCGCCAGCTTGTCGAGGCGGGCGATCACCCGGTCGTGCTCGAGGAACCAGTTGCCGGTCCGCGCCGCCGCGAGCTGGTCGCTGGTCAAGATCTCGAAAGACAGGTGGAAGCGGCGCTGCAGCTTGTCCTGCCACTGCTCGGCGAGACTGCCGGGGCAGACGATCAGGCAGCGCTTGAGGTCGCCGCGAGCGATCAGCTCCTTGATCAGCAGGCCGGCCATGATCGTCTTGCCGGCCCCCGGGTCGTCGGCGAGCAGGAAGCGCAGGGGCTGGCGCGGCAGCATGCACTCATAGACGGCGCTGATCTGGTGCGGCAGCGGCTCGATCAGCGAGGTGTGCACCGCCAGCAGCGGGTCGAAGAGGTAGGCCAGGCGGATGCGATGCGCCTCGGCGGCGAGGCGGAAGGCGGCGCCGTCGCCGTCGAAGCTCCAGGGCCAGCCCTGGGCGACGAGGCTGAGGCGCGGCTCGTCGTCGCGCAGCAGCAGCTGCTCGGCGACCTTGCCGGTAGGATCGCGGTACACCAGGATCAGCGCGTTCGCGCCGTGCCACTGCACGCTGACGACGGTGACGGCGGCCTCCGGCAGTAGGCCGCGGACGCTGGCGCCCGGCTGCAGGTCTTCGAGTCTCATGCGGTTGCGTCCTTGCCGACACGGCGGGGCCGGCAGCGTGCGCACCGGGCAGGCGCGTGTTTGCGACGCGGGATGGCTGTCAGGCGCACGGTGTCGATGATGCGTCGCGCCTCACTTGTGCCAGGGCGGAACGCGGCCGATACTCAACTCATGACGGCAACGCTCGCTCCAGCCACGGCCAGGCTCGTCGCGTATCTGACGCGGATCGGGGGCGTCGATACCTTCGAGTGCTGCGACGACCACGGGGATCCCGATCCGTTGGCGGCGCGGCGCCTCGCCGAGACCCTGCGCGCGCGGCATGCCGCGGATCTCGGGACCGCGATCCTCGTCACCCAGCACGCGCACCGGGTGACGCTGCGGCTGGTCGAGCCGGCGCTGGCGCGACGCTAGGCGGGGCCGCGGCGGCGCCGCTCAGAGGCGGGCGCGAATCGCCTCGCTGAAGCGGCGGAAGAGGTAGAGCGGGTCGGCGGGGCCGGGGGCGGCCTCGGGGTGGTATTGGACGGAGAACTGCGGCTTGCGCTCGTGCTCGAGGCCGGCGCAGGTGCCGTCGTTGAGGTTGACATGGCTCATCCGCACGCCGGGCGGCAGGCTGTGCGGATCGACAGCGAAGCCGTGGTTGTGGCTGGCGATCTCGACCTTGCCGTCGCTGAGCCGCTTGATCGGGTGGTTGATGCCGCGGTGCCCGAACTTCAGCTTGAAGGTGCGCGCGCCGTAAGCCAGGGCGAGGATCTGATGGCCGAGGCAGATGCCGAAGATCGGCAGGTCGGTGGCGATCAGGCGGCGGACGGTGGCGATGACGCCGGTGGCGGCCGCGGGATCGCCGGGGCCGTTGGAGAGGAAGATGCCGGCCGGGCGCAGGGCGAGGATCTCCTCGGCCGGGGTGGTGCACGGCACGACGCGGACGCGCAGCCCGCAGGAGACGAGCAGGCGCAGGATGTTGCGCTTGATGCCGCAGTCGATCGCGACGCACAGCGGGCGGCCGGGCAGCGGCGGCCAGTCGATGGGGGTGCCGAAGGCGCGGGGATCGCTCGGCTCGTCCCAGTCGTAGGGCTCGCGGGTCGAGACGACGCTGGCGAGATCGAGGCCGGCCATCGACGGTGCGGCACGCGCCATCGCCAGCAGCTCTTCGTCGCTGCGCTCCTCGCTGCTGATCACCGCATTGATCACGCCGCTGACGCGCAGGCGGCGGGTCAGCATCCGGGTGTCGATGCCGTCCATCGCCACCACCCCGTGGCGCTGGAGGAAGGCGGGCAGCGATTCGGTCGCGCGCGCGTTCGAGGGCTCGGCGCAGCAGGAGCGCATGACGAAGCCGCTGACCTGCACGCGCTCGCTCTCCATGTCGGCGGGGTTGATCCCGTAGTTGCCGACATGGGGGTAGGTCATGGCGACGATCTGCCCGCGGTAACTCGGATCGGTCAGCACCTCCTGATAGCCGGTCATCCCGGTGTTGAACACCGCCTCGCCGATCGCCGTGCCGATGGCGCCGACCGAGCGCCCGCGGAACACGGTGCCGTCGGCGAGGACGAGGCGGGCGGGGCGGTCGGCCATGGCGAACTCCGGGCGGCAGTTTCTGATGCTTGTCCTCGAGGCAAGGCGACGATCGTCGCGCGATGCGCTACGCGATCGGCGTCGGCGGCAATCTCGGCGCCGTCCCCGAGACCGCCACGCGCGCCGCGCGCCTGCTCGCCGAGCAGGGTCTGCCGGTGGTCGCGCAGGCGCCGTGGTGGCGGACGCCGGCCCTCGGCCCGCCGCAGCCCGACTACTGGAACAGCGCCTGGCTGGTCGAGACCGCCCTCGGACCGCACGGCCTGCTGCAGGCCCTGCTACGAGCGGAGAGCGCCTGCGGACGGACGCGGCTGCGCCGCTGGGGGCCGCGCACCCTCGATCTCGACCTGCTGCTGGCCGAGGACGGGCGCTGCGTGCACAGCGCGGTGCTGACGTTGCCGCACCCGCGGCTGCACGAGCGCGCCTTCGCCCTGCTGCCGCTCGCCGCGATCGCCGCCGACTGGGTGCATCCCTGGCTCGGCCTGCGGGTCGCGGAGCTGGCGGCTCAGATCACGAGATCGACCTGCGCGATCGCGCCAGCGCGGCCCTGAGCCGTCAGGTAGAGGCCGGCGCGGCGGCCGAGCGCCTGCAGGCTGTCGCGGGCATCGCGGTGCTGGTAGGGCAACAGCACCGAGGTCGTCGCGACGGCAGCGATCCCGGCCGCCGCCAGGCCGCTCTCCTCGCGGCCATTCCACAAGGCCAGGCGGGCGAAGGCGGGGTCGCCAGCGTCGATCCAGCCGTTGCCGTCGGCATCGAGGGCCGCCAGCTCGCGGAAGGCCTGGCCGCTGCGCGCGCCGAGGACCTGCCCATCGAGCAGCAGGATGCGGTCGGCGCCGGCTGGCAGCGGCACGGCGTCGGGCACGCCGTCGCCCTCGAGGTCGTAGCGCACGGTGGCGCCTTCCCAGCGGATGCCGTCGCCGTCGAGATCGAAGACCAGCGGGTCTTTGAGCCGGGCGTCACCGAGCGCCAGGCGCGTGTGCGCGCTCTGCACCTGCACCGCGCTCTGCACCCAGGTCAGCGAGAACGACAGCTGCCGGCCATCGGCCAGCGTCAGCTGGCCTTCGGCGACGAGCGCCGCCGACTGGGCGGCGATCGACCACTGCTCGGCCTCGTACAGCAGGCCCCAGCCGCTGCGGGGCGGGATCCCGGAGGCCGCGGGCAGCTCCGGCGCATCGCTCGCCGCCTGCGCGCGCTCGAGCGCCAGCTGCTGCAAGCGCAGGACGAAGCGCCGCGCCTCGCGATCGCCGAACAGGCGCTCGAGGATGGCGAGGATGCGCAGGGTCTCTGGATCGGGCGGCTCGCCCTCGGGTTGGGGCGGCGCGGTGCGCGACTTCGCGGCGCGCTCCAGCGCGCGGTGGAGGGCGAGTTCGCGCCCCTCCGCGGCCGGCGCGGCGCCTCCCGGCGCCGGCCGCGCCTCGTTCGCCGGCCGCGGCCGCTCGCCGACCCAGGACTCCAGGCGCTCGCGGCGGCTCTCGGCCGCCAGCTGCGCCGAGACCCCGGCGATCGACCACTGGCCAGCGACGATGCGCATGCCTAAGCATCGGCGCCGGCGCGGCGTCCTTGAGGCTCAGGAAGCGGCCAGCGAGGCCGGGGAGGCCCAGCGCGTCTGCACGCGCTCGCGGCCCCAAATCCGCTCGAGGCCGGCGAGCAGCGCGGGGGTCGGGGTCACCCGCCAGCGCTCGCCGGCGCGGATGCGCAGCAGCTCGCTGCCGGTGAACACGCGGAAGCCGACGCTGGCGCGCTCGCCGGCGTGCTCGGCGAGCAGGCGCGCCGTGTCCTCCAGCTGCTGCTCGCCGGCCGCGGCGGCGTCGACGGCGATGATGACCTCGCGGATCAGGAGCTCCGCGGCATGGGCGGCGGGGATCACCGCCTGCAGGACGAGGCCGGGCACGCTTGCTGCCTCGAGCTCGGCGGCGCCCTGCGCACCGTTCTCCTCGTCGTCCTCGCCGGCGCTGCTGGCCCCTTCTTCGTCCTCGTCGTCGCCGGCGCGCGTCGGGCCGCGGCTGCGCCGCTCGACGGTGCCGACGAACAGCGCGACCGTGTCGGGGTCGCACAGCGCGGCGATGCGCTCCGGGGCGTGCTGGGCGTCGCGGCCGCGGCCGGCGAAAGCGACGGCCTCGCAGGAGCCGCTCTCGTCGGCGATCTGCAAAGCGCAGAGCTGGCCGCCGCTGCGGGTGCGGATCAGGCGGCGCTCGCTGACCACCGCCAGGACGACGGCGCGCGCGCCGTCGGCGAGGGCGGCGAGATCGCGGATGCGGTGCGTGATCTGCGCGCCGAGCTGCTCGCGCCAGGGCCGTGCCGGGTGATCGCTGATCCAGTAGCCGGTCAGCTGCTTCTCCAAGCCGAGGCGGGTCGCCACCGGCCAATCCTCGATGTCGGGGTAGGAGAGCGCGCTCTCGCGATAGGCCTGATCGGCGGCGAAGGCGTCAAACAGCGTCTGCTGGCGCTCCTCGGCGGCGCGCGCGCGCTTCTGACCGTAATCGAGCGCGCGCTCCATCCCTTCGCAGAGCGCGCGGCGGTTGGGATGCAGCGAGTCGAAGGCCCCGACCTTGATCAGCGCCTCGACCACCCGCTTGTTGATCACGCGGCCGTCGACGCGCGCCGCCAGATCATGCAGCGAAGCGTAGGGCCCGCGCCGCTCGCGCTCGGCGATCAGGTGCTCGGCCGCCGCCTGGCCGATGCCCTTGACGCCACCGAAGCCGAAGCGGATCTGGGTGCGGCCTTCGCGCTGCACCAGGGTGAACTCCCAGCCCGATTCGTTGATGTCGGGCGGCAGCACGGCGATGCCCTGGGCGCGCAGCTCGGCGACGAACTCCGTCATCTTCTCCTTGTTGTCCATCTCGAAGATCAGGTTCGCGGTCATGAACGCCGGGTAGTGGTTGGCCTTGCACCACGCCGTCCAGTAGGCGATCAGCGCGTAGCACGCGGAGTGCGACTTGTTGAAGCAGTATTCGGCGAAGCCGAGGATCTTGTCCCACATCGCCGCCGCCTGCTCGCGCGGAAAGCCGTGCCGGCGCTCGGCGCCTTCCAAGAAGCGATCGCGCAGCTTGCTCAGCGTCGCCTTGTCCTTCTTGCCCATCGCCTTGCGCAGGTCGTCGGCCTCGGCGGGCGAGAAGCCGCAGAGCACGCGGCTGATCGACATCACCTGCTCCTGGTAGATGTAGAGGCCGTAGGTCTCGGCGAGCACCGGCTCGAGCGCGGGGTGCGGATACTCGACCGCCTGCCGCCCATGCTTGCGGTCGCAGTAGTCGAGGTGCATGTTGGCCTTGAGCGGACCGGGGCGGTAGAGCGCGACGAGCGCGATCAGATCCTCGAAGCGATCGGGCTGCAGGCGCTGGATCAGGGCCTGGAAGCCCGCCGACTCGCACTGGAACACGCCGAGCGTGCGCCCGCTGCCGAGCAGGCGGAAGGTCGCGGGATCGTCGAGCGGGATGTCGGAGAGCGCGATCTGCCGCCCGCTGTGCCGGCGCACGAGCTCCAGGCACTTCTGCAGGACGGACATCGTCTTCAGGCCGAGGAAGTCCATCTTCAGCAGGCCGGCCTTCTCGACCTGGGTCATCGTCCACTGCGTCGCGACCTTGTCCTTGACGACGCACACCGGCACCAGCTCATGCACCGGACGCGGCGCGATGATCACGCCGCAGGCGTGCACGCCGAGGCTGCGCCCGAGCTTCTCGAGCCGCAGCGCGACCTCGAGGACCTGGCGCGCGCGGGGGTCGTGCTCGTAGCGGCGCAGCATCGCCTCCACCGTTCCCCAGGCGCCGGTCGCCGGGTCGAGCGGTTTCCTGCCCAGGCACACCGCGAGGTCGTAGCGGCCGCTGGGGTCCTTGGGAACGAGGTTGGCGAGCTCCTGCGCCTCCTCGGGCGTCCAGCCGTAGGCGCGCGCGACATCCTTGATCGCCATCCGCGCCTTCATCGTGCCGAGGGTCATGATGTGGGCGACGGCCGCGCTGCCGTAGGTGCGGCGGACATAGTCGATGACCTCGTCGCGACGCAGCTGGCAGAAGTCGATGTCGATGTCCGGCATGCTCCTGCGCCCGGGATTGAGGAAGCGCTCGAAGAGCAGGCCGTAGCGCAGCGGACAGAGGTCGGTGATGCCGAGGCAGTAGGCGACCAGCGAGCCAGCGGCGCTGCCGCGCCCGGGACCGACCGGGATCCCGCGCCGCTTGGCCCACTCGATGAAGTCGGCGACGATCAGGAAGTAGGCGGGGAAGCCCATGTGGATGATCGTCTCGAGCTCGAAGGCCAGGCGCTCGCGGTGCGCGGGCGTGATCTCCGCATAGCGCCGCGCCAGGCCCTCCTCGCAGCGCTGGCGCAGCAGCTCGGCCTCGCTCAGGCCCTGCGGGCAGGGGTAGCGCGGCAGGTAGTAGGCGCCGCTGGCGATGCGCGCGCCCTGACAGCGCTCGACGACCGCGCGCGTGTTGCGGATCGCCTCCGGCAGGTCGGCAAAGAGCTGCGCCATCTCCTGCGGACTCTTGAGCCAGAACTCGCGGCTGGGCAAGCGCGGGCGGCGCGGGTCCTCGAGCGTCGTCGCCTGCGAGACCGCGAGCAGCACATCGTGCACCTCGGCGTCCTCGGCGGCGAGGTAGTGCACCCAGTTGGTCGCCACCACCGGCACCCCGCAGTCGCGGGCGACGCGCAGGTTTCCCTGGCGCAGGTGCACCGGATCGGCGAGCAGGTGATCGGCGAGCTCGACCCACAGGCGATCGCCGAAGATCTCCTTGAGCAGGCCGAGCTGGCGCCGCGCCTCGTCCTCCGAGCCGCGCCGCAGGTGGCTGTTGAGGAAGCCGTCGTCGCCGGCCCCGGTCAGGCAGACCAGTTCGCGGGCGTGGCGGGCGATCGCCTCGAGGTCGACGCGCGGCTCGAAGTGGAAACCCTCGGTCCAGGCCAGCGAGACGAGCTGCGCGAGGTCGCGGAAGCCCTGCTCGCTGGTCGCCAGCAGCACGAGCTGGAGCGCGCCGCGCGTCTTCTCGCGCATGCCGAGCGGCGCCACCGCGAGCTGGCAACCGAGCAGCAGGGCGACGCCGCGGCGCGCCGCGGCCTGCTGCGCCAGGGCAGCGAGGCGGGCATCGCCCGGGGCGGCGGCCGCGGCCTGCGCCGCCGCCTCGGCCTCGGCGCGCCGCCGTTCGCGCAGCTCCTTCGCCAGGCTGTAGGCCTCGAAGGCGCCGAAGAGGTTGCCGGCATCGGTCAGCGCGACGGCGTCCATGCCCGCCTGCTCGACAGCGGCGAGCAGCTTGGGGACGGTGATCGTCGAGCGCAGCAGCGAGTAGTGCGAGAGGACATGCAGGTGGGTGAAGTCCACCATCCCTAGCCCCCGCCGACGAGGGTGACGACCTCGACCTGGGCGCCGGGCGGGATCACGAAGGCGGCGTGCTCGGCTCGGCGCACCAGCTTGCGGTCGACCTCTACCGCCGCCCGCGTCGCCGGCAGCTCGAGCAGCTGCAGCAGCTGCGCCACCGTGCAGCCATCGGGCACTTCTCGTTTCTCGCCGTTGAGTGTGATCTGCATGCGCGCACCCTATCGGCCGTCGCCCGGCGGCACGCGGCGCCCTCGCCGCTCTCCTGCGCGCCGGCCCCAGGCGCCGCTGAGCTTGGCCAGCGCAGCCGCGCCACATCCGGCGCCACCAGGCCCTCGTGCGACAGCGCCCGATCTCGGCGCGCGCTGGCGGCGGCAGGAGGCCGCCTGCAACCGGCCGGCACCGCGCGGCGCGCCGACCGAGACCTGGAAGATCGCCGTGCGGCCAGCGCTCCAGCGGCCGTAGCGGGCGAGGGTCGCCTCGTGCTGGGATCGTCCTCCTCCGGCGTCGGCAGCGGGTGGCGACCGACCCGAGGCTTGCGGCCGGCCCGCTGGCGGCGGCGTCAACCGCGACACGGTCTCGGCCGCAGGCGGCGAAGAGCTCGACGAGGCCGCGGGGGCTGCGCAGCGCGCGACACGCGCTCGGGGTCGCGTCGCCGGCACCGCGCAAGGCGCGGTCGCCGCTGTCAGAGATCGAAGTAGCGCGCCTCGGGGTGGTGGACGATGATGCAGCTCGTCGACTGCTCGGGGACGAGCTGCCACTCCTCGGAGAGGCGGATGCCGATGTCCTGCCAGCGCAGCAGGCGCTCGAGCACCGCCTGGTCCTCGAGCCGCGGGCAGGCGGGATAGCCGAAGCTGTAGCGGCTGCCCTGGTACCCCTGGGTGAACAGCTCGGCGATCTCCAAGGCGTCGGCGCCGGCGATGCCGAGCTGCTGGCGCACGCGCTTGTGCCAGTACTCGGCGAGGGCCTCCGCCATCTCGACGCTGAAGCCGTGGGCGTAGAGGTACTCCTGGTAGCTGTCGCGGGCGAAGAGCTCGGCCGTCCAGCGGCTGGCGGCCTCGCCCATGGTGACGACCTGCACCGCCAGCACGTCGCGGGCCCCTTCGCGCCAAGCCGCCGGCGGCAGGAAGCGCTGTTCATCGCCGAGCGGCGCGGCGTGCCGCGGCCGGAAGAAGTCGGCGATGCACAGGCGCCGGCTGCCCGGCTCGCTCTGCCGCGGCAGGCGCAGGCGCGCGACCTCCTCCCCGCTCTCGGGATCGAAGATCAGCAGGTCGTTGCGCTCGCTGGCCGCCGGCCAGTAGCCGTAGGCGACGGCCGGCGCCAGCCGGCGCCCCCGCTCGGCCTCGGCGATCAGGCGGTGAAAGACCGGCTCGGCCTCGCGGCGCACCAGCTCCTCCCACTCGGCGCGGCTGAGCTGCTGGCCTTGGCGGAAGCCCCACTGCCCGCGGAAGAGCGCGTTGCGGTTGAGGTACTGCGCGATCGTCGCCAGGTCGAGCTCCTCGGGTCCGACCAGGCGCCGGCCCCAGAAGGGCGGCTCGGGAATGCGCGGCGCCGGCGGCACCTGCGACGGCACATACTGCTCCCCGGCGCGCAACTTGGCCTCCAGCACTTCGTAGGCGCTCGGCCGAAGGCGCGGGCGCGGCTGGCGCGTGGTCAGGCGACAGCGCTCGGGTGGCACCTGGCCGCACAGCTCGTCCATCAGCTGCAGGCCGTCGAAGGCGTCCGCGGCGTAGTAGACCTGGCAGTCGTCGCGTGCGCGCTGGCCGGCGCGGTAGGCGGCGCGCAGGTCGTGCTCGACATAGGCGCGGGTCAGCGCCGCGCCGCCGCAGATCACCGGCACGCGGTAGCCGCGCGCCGCCAGCCACTCGAGGTTCTCCTTCATCACCACCGTCGATTTGACGAGCAGGCCGGACATGCCGACGGCATCGGGGCGGTAGCGCTCGACGGCCTCGGCGATCGCCTCGATCGGCTGCTTGATGCCGAGGTTGATCACGCGGTAGCCGTTGTTGCTGAGGATGATGTCGACGAGGTTCTTGCCGATGTCGTGGACATCGCCGCGCACCGTCGCCAGGACCATCGTCCCCTTGTGCGCGCCGCCTACCCGCTCCATCCGCGGCTCCAGGTATTTGACCGCGGCCTTCATCGTCTCGGCGGCCTGCAGCACGAAGGGCAGCTGCATCTTGCCGGCGCCGAAGAGGTCGCCGACCTCCTTCATGCCGGCAAGCAGGAAGCGGTTGATGATGTCGAGCGGCGGATAGCGGGTCAGCGCCTCGTCGAGGGTCGCCTCGAGGCCGGCGCGCCGGCCCTCGACGATGTGTCGGACCAGGCGCTCCTCGAGCGTCAGCTGGGCCGCGGCGCCGGACGCCGCCGGCCCGGCGCTCGCCGCGAAGCGCTGGACGAAGGCGAGCAGCGGGTCGTGGACGCAGACGCCATCGGCGAACTGGCGGCGGTCGTAGATCAGGTCCCGCGCCAGCGCGAGCTCTTCGGCGCTCAGGCGGTCGAGCGGCAGGATCTTGGCGGCGTGGACGATCGCCGCGGTCAGGCCGCGCTGGATCGCCTCGTGCAGGAACACCGAGTTCAGCACCTGGCGAGCGTAGGGCTTGAGACCGAAGCTGACATTCGAGACGCCGAGGATGCAGCCGGCCTCGGGAAAGCGCGCGCGGACCGCGGCGATGCCCTCGAGCGTCCACAGCGCGAGCTTGCGCGTGTCCTCGTCGCCCTGGGTGATCGGGAAGGTCAGCAGATCGAAGAGGATGCGCTCGGGCGGGATGCCGTGCCGCTCGGTGATCAGGCGATGGAGCCGCTCGGCGACCGCGATCTTGCGCTCGACGGTCTTGGCCATCCCGGCCTCGCGGTCCTCGTCGATCGTCAGGGCGACGACCGCGGCCCCGTGGCGGCGCGCCAGCTCGCAGACGCGGTCGAGCTTCTCCTCGCCGTCCTCGAGGTTGACGGAGTTGATGATCGCCCGCCCCGGCAGGCGCTCGAGCGCGATCTCCAGCACCTCGGGCTGGGTGCTGTCGACCATGATCGGCACCTGCACGGCGGTCGCCAGGCGCTCGATGACGCGCGCCATGTCGGCGCGCTCGTCGCGCCCCGTCCAGGCGACCGAGACATCGAGGGCATGGCAGCCCTCGGCGACCTGCTCCTGCGCCAGCTGCACGATGCCGTCGAGGTCGCCGGCGAACAGCAGCTCGCGGAAGGCCTTGGAGCCCGTCGCGTTGGTCCGCTCGCCAACGAGGAAGAGACCGGGGTCCTGACGCAGCGGCACGGCCTGGTAGAGGCTGGCGACGACGGCCGGCGCGCGCTCCGGGCGCGGGCGGCCGGGCGTCGCGCCGTGCAGGGCGCGGGCCAGGGCGGCGATGTGCGCCGGCGTCGTCCCGCAGCAGCCGCCGACGGCATTGACGCCGTAGTCGCGGACGAAGCGCGTGTGCCAGCGCACGAGCTCCTCGGGCGTCAGGTCGTAGACCGCGCGCCCGCCCTCGTTGCGCGGCAGGCCGGCGTTGGGCAGGCAGGAGACCCAGCGCGTCGCCTGCTCGGCGAACACGCGGATGTGCGAGTCCATCAGGTCGGGACCGGTCGCGCAGTTGATGCCGACGACATCGACCGGCAGCGCCTCGAGGGCGGCGAGGGCGGCCGCGGCGTCGCTGCCGGTCAGCGTCGTGCCGGTGGTCTCGATCGTCACCTGGGCCTGGATCGGCACCTCGCGGCCGAGATCGCGCATCGCCAGCCGCGCGCCGTGCACCGCGGCCCGCACCTGCAGGACATCCTGCGCCGTCTCGATCAGGATCAGGTCGACGCCGCCGCGGATCAGGCCGCGCGCGCCGACGCGGTAGCTCTCGACGAGATCGCGGTAGGCGATGTGCCCGAGGCTCGGCAGCTTGGTCCCGCTGCCGAGGGCCCCGGCGACGAAGCGCGGCTGCTCGGCGGTGGCGAAGTCGTCAGCGGCGGCGCGCGCGCAGCGCGCCGCCGTCTCGGCCAGGGCCTCGGCCTGTTCGGCGAGGCCGAACTCGGCGAGGCAGTGTGGCAGGGCATTGAACGAGTGCGTCTCGATGACATCGGCCCCGGCCTCGAGGTAGCGGCGATGGATGAGCGCGGGGATCTCCGGCCGCGTGCGGTGGATCAGCTCGACGCAGCCTTCCTGCGCGCCGCTGCCGAGGTCGCCGGGGGCCAGCGGGAACTTGAACAGCTCGGTGCCGAAGCCGCCGTCGTAGATCAGCACGCGCTCGCGCAGCGCCGCGAGGTAGGGGAAGCGGCGCGCGCGCTCGTCGCGGCGGTAGCCGCGCTGGTCGTGCACCGCGCGCTCGTCGACGAGCGGCGCACCGCCGCGGTGCGGACAGCCGGGACCGCAGGCGTGATCGGACGAGGGAGCTTCCTCAGGCATGCGGCTTGTCGGCGATCAGGAGCAGGGATTGGAAGCGCGGCGGGCGCGGCTCGGGCGGCAGGCGGACGGTGCGCGCCGCCGGCGACCAGGGGCGGACCCAGGCCGCGAGATCGCGCTCGCGGAATCCGAAGTGGCGATGGCCGTAGCGCGCGGCTTCCGCATGGCGATGGGCGAGCAGCGTCAGGACGATCAGCCGGCCGCCGGCAGCGAGCACGCGGCCGGCCTCCGCCAGCACCTGTCGCGGCTCTTCGACATACTGCAGCGACTGCAGGAGCAGCACGGTGTCGAAGCGCGCCGCGGGGAAGGGCAGCCGCTCGCCGGCGGCCTCGACCCAGGAGACCGGAAGCCCGCTCTCGGCGCAGCGCGCGCGGCCGGCGGCGACCATCGCCGGCGAGGGGTCGAGGCACACGAGCTCGCTGGCAGCGCTCGCCAGCAGGCCGGCGAGGGCGCCATCGCCGGCCCCGACATCGAGACAGCGGCCGAGGCGGGCGGCGGCGGCGACGGCGTAGGCGACGCTCTCCCAGGTGCGGCCTGGCGCATACTCGCGGTGCAAGCTGCCGGCGACGCGCGTCACCCAGTCGCGCGAGCTCTGCGCACGCAGGGCGGCGAGCGCCGCGCGATCCGCGGCCAGCACCGGATCCTCGCGCGACAGCTGCCGCGCCGCCTGCCAGGCGGCGCGCAGCGCCGGCGGCGCATCATCGCGCAGGCGATAGCGGTGGGCGCTGCCCTCGGCGACATCGTGGATCAGGCCGGCCTGCTTGAGCTTGCCGAGATGGCCGCTGACCGAGCTCTGGCCCAGGCCGAGGACGGTCGTCAGCTCGGCGACCGTCAAGGGCTCGCGCTCGAGCGCATGCAGGATGCGCAGCCGGCTCTCATCGGCGAGCAGGCGCAGGGCGGCGGCGCAGGCGGGCATGCTCGCATCGTCGTATCACGATGCGGCGATACAAGACGAGCGGTGCGCCTGCCTGCACCACGCGAACTCGGAAACCAGCGTCGCCAGCGCCGCAGCGTCGTCGTGGCTCGGCGGATCGTGGCCGCAGCGCCAGCGCACCGCCGTCGAGAGCAAGAGCAGGCGCAGCACATCGCGCGTGGCCTCCGGCAGCCAAGCCGCGACCGTCGGCCACCACGCCGCCCAGTAGCTCTCCGGGCGCTGGCTGATCAGCGCGCGCGCCGCGCGCTGGGCGAGTGTCAGGTCGCCGCTGGCGACCGCCGCCGCGAAAGGCCGCAGGCTGGGGTCGGTGCTGCGGCGGATCGCGCGCAGGTTGCCGTGATGGCGCAACCACCACAGGCGATGGAACAGCTGCGTCAACGCGGTCATCGTCAGATCGAGCGGCAGGGCCGGGGCCCAGCGCTCGAGCGCCGCCGTGGCGAAGACGAGATGCGCGAGCGTGCCCTCGTCGTCGTGCCATTCGAGCAGCTGCACGATGACCAGGGAGCCGAGCACCCAGCACAGCGTCTCGAGGTCCGGCTGCAGGCCGATATGCTCGACGAAGCGCAGGTAGGCGGCGAAAGCCTGCGGCTCGTTCAGGGCGGCGCGCAACCTCGCCAAGCTCGGCGCGGCGCTGCCGAACTGGGTCGGCATGTCCTTCTGCCACTGCCGCAGCTGCAGGGTCGTCAGCATCGCCTCGGGCGGGCAACGCCACTGCAAGCAGCTGTTGATGAAGGCGGTGCGCAGCCGCGCGCGCTCGTCGACCGCGGTGTGCGACCACAGCCGGCTCAGGGCCCACAGCGCCGCGAGCTGCTCGGCCGGCGCCGCTGGATGGGCGATGAGCAAGGGCATCAGCTGCGCGATCAGCGCTCCCTGATCGGCGGGCAGCGACTGCTGATTGAGCGGGTGCACCTGAGGCGGCGCGAGGTCGGCGGCCGCGCGCTGCACCTGGCTGGCGAGCGCGGCGACGACGCTCGCCGGACACGCGCTGTCCTTCTGCTCCGCGAGCTCGGCGCACAGCACCGCGGCGACGGCGCTCTGCGCGAACCCCGATCCGCTCAACGCCCGGACCACGACACCGCGCGCGGCGCTATGCTGCACGGCGCCACCCTATGTGACACGGCGATGGCGCAAGGCGCAGCATCGCCATCCTGTGAAGGGTGCCGCCGCTCGCCTACAATACCAACCTGCACCCGGCCGAGCGCGTCGCGGAGATCGCCGAGGCGCTGGCGGCCTTCGCCGGCCCCCTGCGGGAACGGCTCGGCTGGGAGCGGCTCGGCGTCGACCTGCGCCTGGGCCTCGCGGCGCTGGCGGAAGACCTCGCTCCCCTGCGCCGGGTCCTCGAGCGCCATCGCCTGAGCGCGCACACGATCAACGGCTTCCCGCTGCGGCCGTTCCAGGCGGCGCGCGTCAAGGAAGACGCCTATCGGCCGGACTGGAGCGAGCCGGAGCGCCTCGACGCCAGCCTGCGCCTGCTCGAGGCCGCCCTCGCGCTCAGCGACGAGCCGCTGCTCACGATCTCGACCTGTCCCGGATCCTTCCGTCCCCTCGGACCGACGCACGACGACCCGCAGCAGCACGCGCGCGCCTACGGGCTGTGGGCGGCGGCGGCCTGGCGAGCGCGACAACGGCACGGCCGGCGCGTCGTCCTCTGCCTCGAGCCCGAGCCTTGGTGCACGCTCGAAAGCAGCTGGGACGCCGCCTGGTTCTGGCGCGGCCCGCTGGCGACGAGCGGCCTGGCAGCCGCTGCCGCGGCGCTCGATGGCGACACGGCGGCGGCGCAGCAGGCGATCGCCGAGCACCTCGCGCTCTGCCTCGACACCTGCCACAGCGCGGTGATCGGCGAAGAACCGCTGGCGGCGCTGGCGCGGCTGCGCGCCGCCGCGGTGCCGATCGCCAAGCTGCAGGTGACGGCGGCCGTCGTCGCCGACCTGCGCGAGCCAATGCAGGCGGCGGCGCTAGCCGCGATGGCGGAGCCGCGCTTCCTGCACCAGACCACGCTGTTCGCCGCCGATGGCAGCTGCCTGCGCCTCGCCGACCTCGACGGCTTCGCCGCGGCCCGGCAACGGCTGCCGGCCGCGGAGCGCGCCGTCAGCCACTTCCATGTGCCGATCGATCGCTGTGAGCTGGCGAACGGCCTCGCGACCAGCGCCGACCACGCGCAGGCGATGCTGCACGCCGTGCTCGCCAGCGGACGCCCGCACCTCGCGGTCGAGACCTACACCTGGCCGCTGCTCAGCGCGCGCGTCGCCGAGCAGCTGGCAGGAACGGCGCGCGAGCTCGCGACGCTCGCTTGCTGGTGCGCGCAGACGGGCTAGCCGTCGATGAAGGCCGAGACCTCGGCGAGCGGCAGCAGGTTGCCATCGGCGAGCTGGCGGCGGACGAGGCGCACGCGCCAGTACGGGCGCAGGCGCTGCCCCTGCTGCGCCGCGCGCTGCGCGAGGCTGCGCCAGCTGTCGCCGAGCCGCCGCAGCGGCCCGTGGTGCGGCAGCGTGACAGCGACGAGCTGACGATAGTCCTCGATCAGGACGCGCTGCCCGGCGCTGGTACAGGCTCCTGGCCGCGGCATGCCGGTGACAGCGCAGCCGACATGGCACTCCCAGGCCTCGAGCGGCTCCTCTTCCGGGTTGCCAGCGACGAAGATCTGCGCCGGACCGTAGGGCTCGCCGCCCTGGGCGATGGCCAGGCGGCGCACCTCGTCGACGAGGCGCAGCGGCTCGCGCGGCCAGCCGAGGCCGGCGACGCACATCAGGCGCAGGTTCCCCTCGCGCACGAGCTTGGGTTCGGGCATAGCG
>JANWWU010000003.1 GCA_025055595.1 Planctomycetota bacterium
CCACTGCAGAAGGCGATAATGCGATCGGTCGGCGTTCCGAAGACGAGATTGTAGGTTTCTCGGATGCGACGGTACTCACGCATTCCGAGATTGTCGATATTCGCCAGTGCCAGTTCAGCATTTGGGATCGATACGAGGCTATTGGCTAGCGTTCGAATCCGTGTGCTGCGAAAGCCGATTTTCTCTACTGTGCCTTCGACGCCGCGCGCGACAATGTAGTCACCCATGCGGAACGGTCGATCGATCATGATCATCACCGACCCGAGCAGATTCGCGAGCGTATCTTTGGCTGCAAGGGCGACCGCGAGTCCGCCAATGCCGAGGCCGGCGATCAGCCCCGCAACATTGAAGCCCATATTCTCCGCACCGAGCAAGAGGCAGAAGATCAGCGCCAAGATCTTCAAAGTCTGCGTGATCAAGGCAAGAATGCCAGGGTTCAGCTCGGGATGCTGGCTGCGCAGCCGCTGTTCGCATTGGTTACCGAGGAATCCAGCGAGGTTGTAGGCAAGATAGGCGACATTGATGAAGAAGGCCCCCTTGATCAGCAGCGAGATCACCGTGTAGGCAGTGCCGGTGATGCCGAGCGCATGCAGCGAGGCGAACCACACGCCGGTCGTTCCGAGATGCGTGATAGGCCCTTTCAGCGCCGCGACCAGCTGGTCATCCCAATTGGCTCGCGTTCGTGCAGTGAAACCCTGAACAATGTACGCGATCGCTTTGACGATGTGGCGCACGACCAAGCCGACAAAGATCAGCACGGTCATGACGATCCATTGCCAATAGGCGACGCCAAACACTTCGCCCTTCAACCCATGCGGAATGTAGCGGTCGTGCCAAGGGGGACGGATGCCGCCGCCGAGCGTGCCCGGCAGCAGCGGCAGGTCGCGGACGCGTTGGTAGAACTCGCTGGCGCGGGCAACGGTGTCTGGGCTGAACAGATGCTCTCCGGCCCGATCGCCCTGTTCGACACGATGAATCACGATCTCGGTATGACGCAGGCGCCAACGCTTGCCGCCCGGATCGTCCGGGACCTTGTCGTATTCGATGATGATGACCCGGTCGATGACTTCTTTGAGGTGCTTGGCGGCCTCGCGCCCAAGTGCTTCGCGACCCACGGGATTGGTCTGCGAGAGGTCGAGACAGCGGACCGCCTGGGCGAGATGATCATCGGCGCGTTCCGCATCGTCGTCCAGGGCGCGCACATAGCGGTCCATCGCCTGCATGAACGAGCGCAGGGTGTCGCGCGGATGGTCGGTTTTCACCGGAGCGAGCCGCTGCGCGGCGATCAGCGACTCGCGCTGGACACCGCTGTTCTCAGCTCCCTGGAGGAAGTGATGGGCACAAACGATGAGCAAGCAGCAGAATAGGAAGATGCGCATGTATGCACGCTGTTGATCAGAAGCTCGCCATCGAGCTTCAGACTGTGGCGGTTGCCGAATGCACGGCTCGCAGGGTCTCAATGTGCAGGGTCTGGGTTGGGAATGCAAAGGACACACCGACTTGCTGAGCGATGCGCAGCACGTCGCAGAGGATCTCATGTCGAATTGCTAATTCTTGAGACCAGTTTTCGGCCTTAATATGGTAGTTTACCAAGATGTCGAGTGATGAGGACGCGAGAGCGTTGAAGTAGACGACGATCGCGTCCTGTTTGACCTCGGGGCGCGACTGCAGCGTCTGCCGAATAGCGGCACAGAAGGCATCGATTTTCTCCGGCGGCGTAGCATAGATCACGCTGTAGGTCTCGCGCACACGCCGCCACTCCCGCACCCCCATGTTATCGATATTGCTCATCACCAGTTCGGAGTTCGGAATGCTGATCAGACTATTATAAAAAGTACGGATGCGCGTGCTGCGAAACCCGATTTCTTCAACCACGCCTTCAACACCTTTAGCGATGATCCAATCGCCGACCTTGAAGGGGCGATCGAGCATGATCATCACCGAACCAAAAAAGTTTGCCAAGGTGTCTTTGGCCGCCAACGCAAAAGCCAAGCCGCCAATGCCAAGGCCGGCGATCAAACTGGCAACATCCATCCCCATGTTCTGCGCGCCCAGCAGCAAGCAGAACACCAGGGCCAAGATCTTCAATGTTTGCTTAAGAAGCTTCAAGAGCCCTTGATTGATATCCTGGCGCTGGGCTTTCAGCCGGTGCTCGATCTGATTGCCGAGAAATTCAGCCAGCTTGTAGGCGAGATAGGCGAGATTGATGAAGAACGCGCTTTTGATCAAGAAGGTGATCACGGTGTAGGCCGTGCCGGTGACGCCGATCAAGTGGATCGAGGCAAACCAGACACCCGTTGTCCCAAGGTGCGTCACTGGTCCGGTCAGTGCGGAAACAAGTTCGTCGTCCCATCTGGCGCTGGTGCGCGCTGTTGCGTGCTTGGCAAGGAAAGCCAAGAAGCGAACGATCTGCCGCACGACCAAGCCAACGAAGATGAGAGCGCTGATTAGCAGCCATTGCCAGTAAGCTAGGCCCAAAATTTTCTGCTTAAGGACTGGCGGAATATAGCGCTCCTGCCAAGGCTCGGCGAAGCCTCCTCCCAAGGCGCCCGGCAGCAGCGGGGCGTTGCGCACCCGTTCGTAGAAATCCCGGGAACGAGCCACCGTATCAGGAGTGAACAGGAATTCACCAGCACGCTCCCCGCTCTCAATACGATGGATGGCGATCTCGGTGTCTGCCAATCGCCAGCGCTTCAGCGTCGGATCGTCTGGCACCCTATCATAATCGACGAGAATGACGCGATCGATGACCTCCTTCAAGTAGCGCGCGGCGTCGCGAGCGATTTCTTCGCGTCCAATCAGATTAGTCTGCGAGAGATCCAGGCAGCGCGTTGCATCCTGGAGCCAACGGTGCATGGCCGGATCGCCATCGCGCTGGGCGAGCACATAGCGGTCCATCGCCTGCATGAACGAGCGCAGGGTGTCGCGCGGGTGGTCGGTTTTGACGGGCGCCAGCTCGAGGATCGCCGGTCGCGCATGATCCTGCTCTGGAGCGCTTTCGCCTGCTTCTGCGAAACCGAACCCGAAGATGGTCGTCGCCAACAGCCAGGTGAACAGCTGGTGAAGAGGTCTCCTCAGGTACAGAAAAGTGCCATCGACCGTCATCGAGCCACATCTCCCTTGCGACGGGGGCGGAAGCGTCGGTCGCGAGGCGCAACTGGTCTCACGATGGCTTGGGCTGCCGCCTCGGCGCACAATTCAGCGAAGGCCGATCGTTCGCGTTCGCGAAGCTGCGGACGGCGGCGCACGTAGGTACCATCTGCTTGCAGTTCGCGCACGGCCCGATTGTCGCTGAGGCAGATCTCGAGGATGCGCTGCAAACGATCGGTGAGCGCCGGATCATCGATGATCACCCCGACTTCGATCCGTCGGTCGAGATTGCGAGTCATCCAGTCGGCCGAGGCGATGAGCCACTGCGGATTGCCAGCGTTCGCGAAATAGAAGATGCGCGAATGCTCGAGCAGGCGGCCAACGATCGAGAACACGCGGATGTTTTCCGAAAGTCCCTTGATTCCGGGGCGCAGGATGCACATCCCGCGCACGATCAGGTCGATCTGCACGCCGGCTTGCGATGCCGCGTAGAGCTCGTCGCAAATCGCTTCGTCGACCAGTGCATTGAACTTGGCGATGATCCGGCTAGGCCGTCCGGCGCGCGCATGTTCCGCCTCGCGGCGGATGGCGGCGGTCATGTTGCTGCGCATCGTCAGCGGCGATACCCACAGTCGTTCGAACTCCGGCGGACGGCTGTAACCAGTGAGCATGTTGAACAAAGCGGCGACATCGCGCCCAATCGCTTCGTTGGCGGTGAGGTACGAAAGGTCGGTGTACAGCTTTGCCGTGCGATCGTTGTAATTCCCCGTGCCGATGTGGCAGTAACGGCGTAGACCGTCATCGTCGCGCCGCACGATCATCAAGAGTTTGGCATGCACCTTGTAGCCGACCAATCCATAGATGACGTGCGCTCCGGCATCTTCCAGAGCGCGGGCCCAGCGGATGTTGGCCGCTTCATCGAAGCGCGCCTTGAGCTCGATGAGCACCGTCACCTGCTTTCCGGAGCGTGCTGCACGCGCCAAGGCCTTGACGATCGGTGAATCGCCGCTGACGCGATAGAGGGTTTGTTTGATGGCGAGCACCGCGGGATCCTCGGCGGCGCGCTCAACGAGCTCGACGATGCGCTGGAAGCTCTCGTAGGGGTGATGGAGCAGCAAGTCTCGTTGACGGATGACGGCAAATGGATCGTCCCAGCGCGCCGGATTGAGCTGCACCGGCATCGGCGGATCCCGCAAGTCGGCACGCGGTCCGCCCGGAAGACGATCGATGATGTCGCCAACTGTATGCAGCACGGTCAGATCGAGCGGCCCATCGACCGTGACGATCGCCTGTTCATCGAGCGATAACCGATGGGCAAGCCAAGAGCGCAGACCGCGGTCGCCTCCGGCCACCACTTCGAGACGCACGGGAGCCCCGCGTTCGCGATCGAAGAGCTCCTGTTCCAACTCGGTCAGCAGGTCGGCGGCCTGCTCTTCATCGATTTCGATCGACCCATCGCGCGTGATGCGGAACAGACAGCGTGCACGGATGTGGTGCCCAGGAAACAGCGCGTCGAGATGATGCATGATGACATCTTCGAGCAGGGCGCACGCTCCGGCCTGGCTGACCAGTCCGATGAGACGCCGTTCCTTGGGAACGGTGACGATCGCCGTGTTCGTTTCTCCGCTGCCGGACTCCAGCTGCACGGCGACGGCGATGGCGCGATTGGGGATCACGGGAAAGGGGCGGGTGGGATCGACGGCGAGGGGCGTGACGATGGGCTCCAACTGATCGCGCCAGAACACGCGCATCGATTCGCGATCCGCCTCGTTCCATTCCGCCGGTGGAACGATCCGGAAGCCGGCTTGCGCCAGTTTCGGCTGCACGGACTCGCGCCAGCATCGATACTGGTCGGCGACGAGCCTGGCGATCCCGGAGCGCACTTCCAGCAGCACGGCGCGGGCCTGTTCGGCTTCCGGACCGTGGCCGCGCACTTGCTCGACGAGCTCGGCCACGCGGACCATGACGAACTCGTCGAGATTGGAGCTGACGATGGCCAGGAACTTCGCCCGTTCGAGCAGTGGAACCCTGTCGTCTTCGGCTTCTTCGAGAACCCGGCGATTGAAGGCGAGCCAGCTGAGCTCGCGACGCAAATAACGCGCTTCATCGTGCTGAGGTCGTTCACGGCGGAAGACGCTCGTTGGTCGATGCTGCATGTCACTCTCCCTCGCGTGGCAGGATGTCGACCGCCAGGCCGAAGGCTTCTTCGAACATCTGCTTCTTGTCGGCGAGCGCCACGCGTTCGAGCGCGATCTGGCGTCGGTCGACGCGGATCAGCAAGCGACCGGGCGCGATCTCGCAGCGCAAGCGGCGGATGCGCTGCTCGCGCTCGACATCGAGGGCATATGCCAGGCGCAGGATGCTCGCCAGCTGCACGACGACGACTTTATGACGACGATCGAGGGCCTGGAAGCCCTCGTGATGCGGCTCGGGCGGACTGCGGCGATGATAGCGTGCGATCTGCGCGACGAGCTGCTTTTCCTCTGCGTTCAGCCCCGCGATGTCGGTGTGGCTGAGAATGTAGAGCGTATGCTTGTGCCGCTCTCGCACATTGATGTAGGCGCCGATGTCATGCACCCAGGCCGCAAACTCGAGGAGCAAGCGCTCACGCTCGCCGAGACCATGCAATGCCTTGGTCTGGTCGAAGATCTGCACTGCGAGACTCGCCGTGTTCTCGGCGTAGGCGATATTGCCGCCGAAGCGTTCGACGAGCATGTGCGCTTCGGCGAGGATCCGTTCGCGATCGAGGTAGTGCGGCCCGCGTGAGCCGGGCAGCAGATCGGCGACCAGGCCGTCGCGCAGCGTGGTGCGCGTCACCAGCACCTCCTCGATATCCGTCACGGCGCAGATGTGCATCAGCACCGCCGCCGCCGGCAGCAGCAGATCGGCCTCGCGCTCGTCGCAACCGCAGCGCTCGGCGCGTGCACGACGCGACAGCGTGCGCATCTCGCGATACCAGGCGCGTAGCGCCGAAGCCGAGAGGGGGGCGATCGACAGTTCGCTGGGCGCGATCAGCGCGAGCAGGCGGCGCACATCGCCGCCATTCGCATAGATCGTCCGTAAACGAGCGGTCGGATAGCGAACCAGCATCATGCGTGCGGCGCCGCAGGCATCGCGTTCGATCGAGACCGCATAGTCGCTGCTGTCGCGCAAGCAGGCGAAGCGTTCGATGACACGGACCGTTCCGTAATGCTCATCGCTGGAGCGCACCAACGCGCCCTTGCGGATGTGTCCAAGCACGGTTCCGCCGCCGCCGATCTCGATCATCAGCGCTTCGTTGGGGAGTCGCTGCCGCTCGCGCGCCAGAAGCCGCAGAAGGGCGGCATAATACAAGCGCGCTTCTTCCGCGCCATCGATGGCCTCGAGCTGAATGCCGGTCGCTGCCCGCACGCGTTCGATCAAGATGTCGCCATTCGCTGATTCGCGCACTCCGCTGGTAGCGACCGCACGCACGCGCGCGATGCCGTAGGTGCGCATCGCCGCGCAGATGTCGCGTATCGCGCTGATCACTTCGCTCATCGTGTCATGGCTGAGCTTGCCACCGGTGAGACCTTCGCCGAGAGCGACGGGGCGCACGATGTCTTCCAGCACTCGCACCTCGTCGCCGCGCAGCTCGACGAGGAGGGCGCGCACCGCGCTGGTCCCGCAGTCGATGACAGCAGCGGTCGGGTGGGCATTCATTGCCGTTCGCCTCCAAGCACTGCTGCGCCGATCGCGACGGCGTCATCACCGAGCTGCGCAGCGACGATCCGCGGCGGATGCCGACGGTGCAGCATGCAGCTGGTGCGCATCGCTCTAGCAAGCGACTGTACGAAGTGCGGTCGCAAGGCCTCGGCCACGCCGCCGCCGATGATGTACACTTCAGGGTCGATGGCTTGACCGATCGCTGAGAGTCCCCAGGCCAGGGCCGCGATCGCCTGCTGAACGACGGCTCGCGTCACCGTGCAGCGTTGGCGCAGCGCCTCTGCCAGGGCCCCGGCCTTCAAACCATCATCGAGCGCGAGGCGGGCCTTCTCGCCGCTGGCGATGCGCTCGCGCAGCAGGCGCATGATGCCGGTCTTGCTAGCCACTGTCTCGAGGCAGCCGCGCTGGCCGCAACCACAGCGCGCGGTGCTGAAAGGGCATGGGATGTGGCCGATCTCGCCGCCATAGCCATGCGCACCAGCGAGCACCTGGCCATCCAGCACTACCGCTCCGCCTAAGCCAGTACCGATGAAGGCGGCGATTGCGCTGCGCGCGCCGCGCGCGGCGCCGTACGCGATCTCCCCCATCGCACCGCAGTTCACATCGTTGCCGATGACGACTGGCATGTCGATGGCGCGCGCGAGGTCGTCAGCGAGCGGCTTGCGGCCCCAGCCGAGATTGGGGGCGAGCAGCAGCACGCCGGCATCGGCATCGACCGGTCCCGGAGCGCCGATCCCGCAGCAGGCGATGCGTCCACGCTTGAGACCTGCCGCTTGCCGCGCTTCATCGGCAAGATGAGCGATGCGCTCGACAACGGCGCTGTAGCCTTTTTCTGCCTTGGTCGCGGTTCGCGCCCTGCCGAGTACCCGACCACGACGGTCAAGGACCACGGCGTGGATCTTGGTGCCGCCGAGATCGATGCCCAGGCGGTATTTGGGGAGTCGTGGCATGGAGGATGATGGTGTGCGTGCGCTAGCCGGTCAACAAGCACTTGCGACTTGACTGATGGGACACCGCGCGTCGAGCAGCTGCTACCGACCAGTTTGACGACCGCGACCGCTTCAGAACCTGCCTACATGCCGACCGTTTGGGCCATCTCCGACCTGCACCTGTCGTTGTCCGGAGCCAAGCCGATGGATGTGTTCGGCCAAAACTGGGAACGACATCATGAGCGCATGGCGGCGGCTTGGGACGCCGTCGTGGATCCCCACGACATCGTCGTTTGTCCGGGCGATCTCTCGTGGGCGATGAAGCCAGAAGAGGCTGCTCCCGATCTCGCCTGGCTGGCGGCGCGTCCCGGCCACAAGGTGATCACCAAAGGCAACCACGATTACTGGTGGCCGGGATCGCGCAGCAAGCTCAAGGCCTTGCTGCCGGCCAACACCCACGCCGTCAAGAAGTACGGCGCGCGCATCGGGCCAGTCGGATTCTTTGGAGCTCGCGGCGGCGACTTCGAGCCGCTGCGTCGCTACGGCGACACGCGCAGCGACGCCGAGATCGAGGCTTGGCTGGCGCGAGAGGAGAACGAGCTGCGGATGTCGATCGCCGATCTCGAGCGCCTCGACGCCGAATCTGGAACGCCCGCGAGCCTGCGGATCTGCGTCTTTCACTACCCGCCAGTGCCGGCTGGAAAACGGCAGAGCCGCTTCACGCCGCTCATAGCGCAAGCGCGTGCGCAGTACTGCATCTACGGACACTTGCACGGAACGAATATCGGGCCATCGCGGGTCGAGGGCGTGATCGACGGCGTCGAGTATCGCTGTGCTTCATGCGATCTGATCGGCTTTGCGCCGATCAAAATCTGCGATTTTTGATCATGCCCGGCCTGCCTGTCGAGTGTCCGCACGACCCGCATGTGCACCTCTATGGGGCGTTGCAGCCGAGCGAGTTGCTGCAGCTCGCGGTCGGCAGGGCCATCGATTGGGGACCGGTCGCCGAAGTGTGGCACGAGGCGCGCACGACCCCGCCGGATTTCTCGGCGCTCGTCGCGATGGCCCGTCGCGATCCGGAGACCGCTGGGCGGCGACTCGCCGAGGCCCTCGCTCGTCTGCCAGCAGGAACCGCCAGTCTGCGCGCGCGTTTCGCACTGGTTCATGCCTGCACACGCTGGGGTTCGGCGGCGCATGCCCACTGGAACAGCGCAGTCGCCGATGAGGTGGAGCAGGTCTGGAGCTGGGTCGCGACTCGCTGGCCAGTCGAGGCGCGCATCCAGCTGCCAGCCGACGCTTCCGAGCGGTGGGCGGCATGCGCTCTCGAGCATGTCGCGGCCTGCGCCGCGAAGCACGGCATGACGGTGATCATCTCGCTGCCGCGTGCCGCGCCTCTCAAGCACTGGCCGTTGGTCGCGGAGAGCGCCCATCGGCATCCGACGATTGTCGGCGTCGATCTCTGCGGGATCGAAGATGAACCTGCCCGTCATGCGCCGCTTTCCGCTGCGCTCGCTGCCTGGAATCATCGCTTTGCACCGCGTCGGTTGCAGTTCGCTGTCCATGTCGGCGAGCAGCTGGACTGCATGACGCCGCTGACAGCCATCCGCAGGGTCTGGGACGCGATCGCGATCGGCGCCGATCGCCTGGGGCATGCGTTGGCCATACGCCTCGACCCTGCAGCCTGGCCGGCCGGTCCTGCTTGGCAGACGGTCGCGGAGCGTTCAGCCGATCTGCAGTGGTTGCAGTGGCAGGCCGACATCCTCGAGCTCGATGGCGATGCGATCGATGCCGAACTGAGCGAACTTCGCGTGCGCGATCCGCACAGCCAAGTGGGCGTCGTGCCAGCAGATCATGGCTTGGTGTCCGCATGCCAGGAGACGGTGCGTGCGCGGTTGCGCGCGACGCAGCGGCTCGTCGAGTGCTGTCCGACCTCGAACGAACAGATCAGCGGCGCTCCCCTAGCGCGCCACGGGTTGAAGTCGCTTACCGGGATCCCCTGGGTCGTCGGCAGCGATGATCCCGGCCTGCTCGGCGTCACATGGCCAGAGGAGTGTGCGCGCGCCCTCGCCGTCATCGCTCGCTGAGCCATCCGCGCCGCGCCTCGGGGAACGCATCGTAATCGGGAATATAGGGCTTCAGATCGAGCACCGGCGTGCCATCGAGCAAATCATGGCCGCGCACCCAGATCCGGCAGCCGTGGATATGTTCGATGACGGCGCAGGTCAGGCCGATCGGATTCGGTCGATCGGGCGCGCGGGTCGCGAAGAGACCTCGCGCCTGCATCGTTCCGGGCGGCGTGATGCGGTGATTCCACCCCTGCGAACGATGCAGCCAGGCGATGATCCACAGCCGATCGAAACCGCTGAGGTCGGCCAGGGCGTTCTGCAGGCCCGGTCGCAGGACGATGCAAGCGCGCGCTTGGGGAGCTAGACAGCCCTGACGCGGCGCCTCATTGCGGCACCGCCACGACGCATGGACGACGCCGATGGGGGAGAAGGTGGCGACGCAGCGTGCGGGCCACGAGAAGTCAGGCCACCGCTCTCCTGGCGGCGGCGGCAAGGGTCCATTCATCGTCCGAAGTAGCGCGCGGCTTCGGCCTCGCGCAGCTCTAGAAGCACGGCCGGCGTGATGACGAACAGGCCGCTCTGCGCCGGGCTGCGTAGCCGCACGGGCTTCCAGCCGAGGCGCTCTTCGTCCCATTGCAGGTGCTTGCCGCGCGGAATGCCGAAACTCAAGCGGTCGACCTTCCACGGACCGCTCGGCAAGGCTTCGGCAGGACCAGGCGCGGCCTCGAGCTTCCATGGCGGGCCGCGCTCGATGCGCCAGAGCTGCTGCCCCGGTGTTTGCACGGCGAGATCCTTGCCGAGCGCGAGGAACAGGGCGTGGGGAGGTCCGGCGAGCTGCATGCTCTGCTCGCGCTCGCGCGCCGGCAGCAAGACCAGGCGACCGCTGCGGTCGAGCAGCCAGGTGCCGGCTTCGGTGCGCCAGGCGTCGATCAGGTCTTCGCCGCTGGCGAGGGCGGGCGTCGCAGCGCTGAAGCGAGCCGGGATCAGACGCGCGCCGAGGGCGAAGAAGCGCCCCGCCGCGGCATCGTGCCGCCAGCTTGGCGCCATGCCGACGATCGGCGGCGGAGGGAAGTTCTGATCAGGAGGTCGGACATGCTGGATGGCGCCATCGAATCCCAGCACCCACCAGCGTCCTTGGTCGTTGTTGGCGACCAACAGATCGGGTTGGAAGAGCGGGATGCGCATGCCCATCCGTTGTGGCGGCAGAGCCGCGAGGGAGATCTCGGCGCGCGCGTTCGGATCGCTGGCCAAGCGCACCAGCACATAAGCAAAACGGTCGCCCTCGCGCCGTTCGACGATCGCCGCATTGTGGCGCCACGCGCGCAGCCCGTGCGCTGGCCCGCGCCATAGCTCACGGCCTTCCCAATCGTAGTAGGCGCAGATCTGGTCTCTGGCGTGTACGCGAATCAGCGGTCCATCGTTTTCTACCCAGAGCACGTGAGCGCCCGCATCGGGAATGACGGGACGCGTGGCTGGATTCTCGCCTGACAGATCGCAGAGCTCGACCCGCGATTCGTTCCAGAGCCAGAGGGCGGCGGGCTGCGAGCGATCGATCGCTGGTCGTCCGACCAGCGTCGTCACTGGCTGCGCGGTAGGGTCGCGGGCGAGGTCGTGCCAGCGCCACAGCGCCATGCGGGGCGGCAGCACGGTCTCCTGAGCCGTGTCGCCGAGCAGGTCCTCGCGGGCGGTCTTCGCGCCTTGCCCCGTCGCGAGCACCAGCCACTCGCCGAGGGCGAACACCCGCGGCTGATCGCCGAGCGGTGGGACGCCAGCGAGTTCGCTGCGCGAGCCGTCCTGCGCGATTCGCCAGAGCTTATTACCTTCGGCGAGGCAGACCGCGATCCCCTGCCCGCTCGCGACGGAGCTCGCTAGCAGCGGCTGCTCGCGCGTCGTCACGGTCCACTCGTTGCCGCCGCCGACGATCAGCCAAGAACCTGCGGGTCCGATGGCCAGTGGTTGAGCGCGCACAGCGAGTTCGAGGGGCTTGGGCTCGCCTGGCTTGAAGACGAGCACGCGCTCTTGAGGCGGGCCGTTGGGAACTGGCGAGGTCACGCCGATGGCGACCGCACTGCCATCGTGGGCGATGGCGCGCTGCGGCGTCCGCTGCTGCCCTTCGGCGACGGGGATCTCGGTGCTGAGCACGGGCTTGCCGTCGGCGATGCGGGTGAGTACGACGCGCCACGGCGAACCTTCAGCCGCGATCGTCAAGACGAACTGGCCGTCGCTGGCGATGGTCGGCTCGCCGCGGGGCAGCAGCAAGGATGGCTGCAGCGGTCTGCCGTCAGGGGCGAGGACCCAGGCGCGCTGCGCAGCGACGACGACGATGCGGTCGCCGACATCGCGCATCGCCTGGATCGTCGACGGAAAGGTCAAGCTAGGATTGCCGAGGATCACAGACGGGCCGAGCACTGGCCCCAGCTTGATGATCGGCTGCTGCGCGCGCCCCCAGGCCTCGAGCTGCAAGCAGGTCCAGGCATCGCCGCCTTTCTGGGCGGCGCGCCACACCGCCCGCGCCTGGCTTGCTGGATCGCTGTCTCCCGCCAGCAGCGCGCACTGTCCGATGATCCAGAGGCTGACGGTCAACCAGCGTGGCATGGAAACGGCTCCGGCGGCGGTCGTCGTCCGAGCGCGCGATGCAGAGTGACGACATCGGCGAGGGCGGCATCGAGATGCGAGAGGGGGATCATATTCGGGCCGTCGGAAGGAGCGCGGCTTGGATGCTCGTGAGTCTCCAGAAATATGCCTTCGACTCCCACCGCTATCGCGGCGCGCATCAGCAGCGGGGCGTAGTGAGCGGCTCCGCCGCTGCGATCGCCTGCGCCACCCGGCATCTGCACGCTGTGCGTGGCATCGAAGAGGACGGGAACGCCGAGCGAGCGCATGATCGGCAGCGCGCGAAAATCGACGACGAGGTTGTGATAGCCGAAGCTGGTGCCGCGCTCGATCAGTACCAGATCGCGGCCCCCGGCTTGGCGGTACTTGGCGATGATGTGCCGGCAGTCTTCGGGAGCCAAGAACTGCCCCTTTTTCACCGAAGTCGGCTTTCCGGAACATGCGCACGCGGCGATCAAGTCGGTCTGCCGGCACAAAAAGGCAGGAACTTGCAGCAGATCGACGACTTCCGCCACCGGCGCTACTTGCCAGCTCTCATGGACATCGCTGGTGACCGGCAGGCCTGTCTCATCGCGGACACGCGCCAAGATGCGCAGGCCTTCGTCCATGCCGAGGCCGCGAAACGAGGCATGGCTCGTGCGATTGGCCTTGTCGAAGCTCGCCTTGAAGATCGCCGGCAAGCCAGCACGGGTCGCAGCCGCCTTGACCGCGCGCGCCATCATCAGGCAGTGCTCGGCGCTCTCGATGACGCAAGGACCCATGACGATGACGGGCAGCTCGCCCCCGATCTCGACGCCGGGCGCGATCCTCACGGGAGCCGCATGCATGGCGGCAGCCTGTGGCCCTGCTTTCAAGCTCCAGTGCGGTGTTCCTGCGACGCAGCAAGCCGTGCCAGATGGTGGCGCAGGCCGTGCAGGGCTCCGCGCAGGTATTCCGCTTCTTCCGGCGTCAAGTTGCCCCGTGTCTTCTCGGCGATCAACTCCAGGATGTGCACGGCTGCCCGCGCCATCGCGTGGTTAGACGCCGCGTGCCCATGCACGGGGTGCGGAACGACGCCGAGCTGCACTTCCGCTTCGAACACCAGCCCCTGCAGCACGTGCAGAAAAGTCGGCAACGGCGGTGGCGGCGCATCAACCATCCGACTCATGCCGCGCGAGATCACTGCACCTTGCGGCTTTCGGTGCGCGCTGGCTGGCGTTCATCACGGCTTCGCCTGGCCGTAGTAGGCCCGCGGCCCGTGCTTGCGCTGATAGTGCTTGTTCAGGAGGTGGCGAGGAATGAGCCGCAGGCGCACGCCGAGCGCGCTGGCGTGTCCGTACATGCGGGCGAGGTGTTCGAGTGTGCCGGCATGCAGCACCGCCTGCTCGACGGTGATGCCCCAGGCGAAGGGTCCATGCTGGTCGACGAGAACGCCCGGCATGCTGACGGGATCGAGGCCGCTGCGGGCGAAGCGTTCGATGATCACCTTGCCGGTGTTCGCTTCGTACTCCCGCTCGACCTCTTCCTGCGTCAACTGGCGCGTCACCGGGATGTCGCCCGCGAAGTAATCGGCATGCGTGCTGCCGAGGATCGGGATCGGGACGCCGGCTTGCGCGACTGCCGTCGCATACTCGCTGTGGGTGTGGACGATGCCGCCCAGCTGCGGCCAAGCGCGATACAGCTCGAGGTGCGTCGGCGTGTCGCTGGAAGGGCGCAGGGTTCCAGCGAGCACGCTGCCGTCGGCCAACGACACCGGGACGATATCGTCGGGACCGAGACGCGCATAGTCGACGCCGCTCGGCTTGATCCACACGACGCCGCGCTCGCGATCGACCGCCGAAGCATTGCCCCAGGTGAAGAGGACCAGGCCGAGACGGACCAGGTCCATATTGGCCTGATAGACGCGACGGCGCCATTCGCTCTCGTCGATCACGGCTCGCTCCCGCGCCGCAGACGAGCCTTGATGCCAGCGACCTCCTCATGCAGCTTGCGGAGCGCATCCTTCAAGCTGGTATTCGCTTGCTGCAAGTTGGCGACATCGCGGGCATGCGCCTCGCTTTCGGCCTTGTAGCTGCGACGCAGCTCCTCGACCTCGAGCGACATCTGCTCGATCGTCGCTCGAGCATCGGCCAGTTCCGCTTCCAGGCGACGCTTCTGCTCACGCAGCTGATCGCGTTCGGCCATCGTGCGCTTGTGCAGCTCGGCCATGTCGCCGCTGCGCACCGCAGCGCCAGCTTGCTCCCCAGTGCGCTCCTCCAGTTCCCGGATGCGTGCGTTCGCGGCGTCGAGCTCGACCGACAACACCTGGATCTTGGCCTGGAGAGCCTTGGCATCGATGCGCTGGGTCGTGAGCTGATCGATGATGCGATCCTTCTCGGCGATCAGGGCATCGCGCTCTTCCAGGCCGCGTGTCAGCTCCTCGCGCTGGCGCTTCAGGCGCACTTCCGCGGCCTCGAGCTGCTGACGCAGCGTTGCCAGCAGCGAGCCCTGCTCCTGATAGCGCGTCCGCAGCTCGCCGAGCTCCTGACGCAGGGCGAGGATCTCGCTGCTGAACTGCGAGCCGGTCGCTTCGTTGCGCGCGCGGAACTCCTGCGCATCAGCCTGCGCCTGCTCCAGCTCTTGCTTGAGCG
>JANWWU010000016.1 GCA_025055595.1 Planctomycetota bacterium
GGTTCCGCCTTGCAAGGCGAAGGCCTGTTCTACGGCGCCCGTGTCCACCTCATCCCCTTCGACAGCGACGAGAAGGGCCACATGCGGCCGGTCGAGAGCTTCGTCGGCAAGGAAGGCACGGGGGTGCTGATCTCGGCGGAGTTCGGGGTCAACCAGAACGATAACACATCGAACACGCAAACGGTCAACACCAAGGCCTATGGCTTCGAGGTGCTCGGTCACTGGGACGGTCTGACGGGCCTGCTCGAGTGGCGGCAAGCGATCCAAAACATCGACAACCGGACGGGAGCCGATGAACGCCAGGTCTCGACCTGCTTCCTGTTCCAGGCCGGCTACGCGCTGCCCTGCGGCGATCAGTTCCTCGCGCCGGCGCTGCGGCTGACGTAACTGAATCTTAACCTTAAGGCTCCTAGAGCTGCCGCTGAGTCCGCCCCCTATGGTTCCAGCGAATACGGCGCTTCAGGTCGCAGCTTCGATCTTGGTGTGAATTACTACATCCACGGCCACAACAACAAACTCCAGCTGGCCTGGCAGCACTGGCGCGCAGAAGCTCCCCAACGCATCAACAATAAGGACCGGCGTTCCGACGCCGACATCGTCCGTCTGCAGTGGCAGCTGAACTTCTGAGCTCGCCGACCCTTCGCCGCGCCCGCACGCCCCGCCATCCGGCGGGGCGTGTCGTTGTGCGGGGGCTTGCCGCTGCGCTCGGCGCGCCGATAGTGATGCCGTGAGCCAACGCAGCGTGGTCATCGACGACCTGGTGGTGGCGCCCGACACCTCGCTGCTCGAGACGATGCGGGTGATCGACCGCACCGGCATGGAGGTGGCGCTGGTCGCCGACGCCGAGCGTCGCCTGCTCGCGATCGCCACCGACGGCGATATCCGCCGCGCGATCATCGCCGGCCAGCCGCTGTCGGTGCCGATCCTGAACATCGCCAACCGCCGCTTCACCGCCGTCGGCCCCGAGGTCTCGCGGCAGGAGGCGCTCGCACGGATGATCGAGCGCGGTTTCGCCTGCCTGCCGGTGATCGACGGCGAGGGCCGCCTGATCGACCTGCACACGCTGACCGGAACCCTGGTGGTGACGAAGAGCGAGAGCTGGGCGGTGGTGATGGCCGGCGGCAAGGGCGAGCGGCTCGGCGAGCTGACCCAGGCGATCCCCAAGCCGATGCTGCCGATCGGCGACAAGCCGATCCTCGAGCGCATCGTCCTCCACCTCGCCGGCCACGGGATCCGCCGGATCTTCCTCTCGGTCAACCACTACGGCCGGATGATCGAGGACCACTTCGGCGACGGCCGGCGCTGGCTGGTGCGCATCGACTACCTGTGGGAGGAGCGCCCGCTCGGCACCGCCGGCGCCCTGGGCCTGCTGCCGGAACCACCGCGCGCGCCGCTCGTCGTCATGAACGGCGACCTGCTGACGGCGATCAACATCAGCCGCCTGCTCGCCTTCCACCGCGCCGGCGAGTTCGCAGCGACGATGGCGCTGCGCGAACACAAGGTGCAGGTGCCCTTCGGGGTCGCCGAGGTCGAGGGCCACCGCGTCGCCCGCCTGGTCGAGAAGCCGAGCCTGCACTATCGGATCAACGCCGGGATCTATGTGCTGTCGCCGGCGGCGGTCGCGCGGGTGCCGCGCCGCCAGCCCTGCAACATGACCGACCTGATCGCCGGCTTACTCGCCGACCAGCTGCCGGTCGGCGCCTACCACATGCAGGAAACCTGGAACGACATCGGGCTGCCAGACGAGTTCGCGCGCGCCCAGAGGCAGGGATGAGCGCGCCGCGGCTCGGGCTGCTGCTGCTGGGCGACAAGGGCCTGGCCTGTCTTGCCGGGGCGCTCGCGAGCGCGCTGCCGCCGTCCTTCGTCGTCGTCGGCGAGGACCCCGGACAGGACGACCGCCGCCACGAGCTGCGCGCCCGCGCCGCCGCTGCCGGCCTGCCGGTGTACGAGCGGACGGCGCCCTGGCCGCCCGCCACCCACCTGATCGCCGCCGGCTGGCGCTGGCTGCTGCCGCTCTCCGGCCCGACGGTGCTGGTGCTGCACGACAGCCTGCTGCCCAAGCTGCGCGGCTGGAATCCCCTGGTCACCGCCCTGATCGAAGGCGAGACGCAGCTTGGGGTGACGGCCCTGCGCGCGGTCGCGCGCCCCGATGCCGGTCCGATCATCGCCCAGCGCTCGCTCGCGATCGCCTACCCGATCCGCATCGCGGAGGCCATCGCCCGCCTCGCCCCGCTCTACGGCGAGCTGACGCAGCTGCTGGCGGCGCGCATCGCCGCCGGCGACGCGCTGGTCGGCAGCCCGCAGGACGAGGCCGCCGCGACCTACAGCCTGTGGCGCGACGAGGCCGACTACGACATCGACTGGAGCTGGGAGGCGGCGCGCATCCGCCGCTTCATCGACGCGACGGGGCCACCGTACCGCGGCGCCGCCGCTCTCTGCGACGGCCGGCCGGTGCGCATCCTGGCGGCGCAGGAGCAGGCCGATCTCGCGATCGTCAACCGCACGCCGGGCAAGGTGCTCGCGGTCGAGGACGGGCAACCGCTGGTCGTCTGCGGCCGGGGCCTGCTGCGGCTTGTCGACTGGCGCGACGCCGAGAGCGGCGAGCCGCTGCGCCTGCCGCCCGGACGGCTCCGTCTGCGCTTCACCGCGAGGATGCCGCGATGAGCCGCGTGCTCCTAGCCGAAATCCATGCCCAGCTGTGCGCCCAGCTGCCCGAGCTGCAAGCGCTGCCGCCGGCTGAGCGCCAGCAACGCCTGGCCGTGCTCGACGCGCAGCTCGCGGAGCTCGCCGCGCATCCGGTGCTGCGCGCCTCGTTCCGCTTCCTCGTCAGCGGCGAGCTCGCCGACGGCCTGGCCCTGCTCGCCGAGCTGCAGCGGCCGGCACACCGCTGGGAGCGGCGCCGGCGCTACTATTGGCAGTTCTACGGGCTGCTGTTCCGTGCCGCGCGCCTGCGCCAGCACGCGCTCGAACGCGCGCTGCGCCCGTGGTACCGGCAGCTGTTCGCCGAGTTCTGCCAGCGCCTCGGCGCCCTGCCGGCGGCTGCGCCGTCGGCGGAAGACTGTCCGCCCGTCGTGCTGGTGATCGTCAACCAGCTGCTGCTCCCCCGCCACGCGCCGACCGCCGATACGCTCGACACCCTCGCGCACTGCCGGGCCCTCGGCTATGCCCCTTTCTTGATCAATGCCGCAGACGTGCCGGACGAGGAGCTGTGGGAGTTCTTCGACTCCAAGTGCTTCGCCCGCGTCGCCGACTACGCAGAAGCAACCGTCATCGAGCACGCCGGCGAGGTCTTCCCCTTCTACCAGTGCCGCGCGGTCGCCGACGACGTCGCCGAGGCCCGGCGCGTGCTGCAGGCGATCGCCGAGACGCGCCCGCGCTTCGTGCTCTGCCTCGGCCACTCCTGCCTGCTCGCCGATGCCTGCCGCGCGATCGCGCCGGTGATCACCGCGCCCTTCACCGTCGAAGTCGCGGCGACCTGCGGCCAGGGGCTCGTCCTGCGCCGCCCGCCGACGGCGGAGGACCAGGAGTTGCTGGCGGCGCTCGGCGAGCCGCCGCCGACATGGATCGTCGAACCCTACACCTATGCGCCGCTGCCGCCGCATCCGCCGACCACCCGCGCCGCGCTCGGCCTGCCGGGCGAGCGCTATGCGCTCGCCGTCGTCGGTAGCCGCCTCGACGACGAGATGGACGAGCTGGCCCTGTCCTGGCTGGCGGCGGCGCTGCGCGCCGAGCCACGCCTGCACCTGGCGATCATCGGCACCTGGGAGAACTGGCCGCGGATCGCCGCACAGCACGGGTGGCAGGAGCGCGCGACCTATCTCGGCTATCGCTCGGATCTGCCGGCGGTGCTCGCGGTCTGCGACGGCTTCCTCAATCCCCGCCGCCAGGGCGGGGGCACCAGCGTCGCCTGGGCCCTGGCCTGCGGGCTGCAGGTGCTGAGCGGCGACGCCGGCGACGGCGCGCTCGCCGCCGGACCCGAGCGCATCGTGCGCTCCGCCGAGGAGATCGTCAGCCGCATCCAGCGTTGGCTCGCCGATCCGGCGTGGCGCGCCGCCGAGAGCGCCGCGGCGCGGGCGCGCTTCGCGGCGCTCAGCGACCGGCGCGCCAGCATCGCCCGCATCCTCGAGTTCGGCGAGCGCCTGCGCCTGGACTGCGGCTTCACCCGCCCGGGGTGAGCCGACGGCAGAGCACGAAGCCGAGGACGCCGGCGACCAGCGAGCCGGCGAGGATGCCGGCCTTGGCGATCGCCTGCTGATCCAGGCCCTGCTCGCCGAAGGCCAGGGCGGTGATGAACAGCGCCATGGTGAAGCCGATGCCGCCGAGCACCCCGGCGGCGACCAGCGCGGCGCGGGTCAGGCCGCCGGGCAGGGCCGCCCAGCCGAGGCGCACGGCGAGCAGGCTGGCGCCGACGATGCCGACCGGCTTGCCGAGCAGCAGCCCGCAGAACACGCCCCAGAAGATCGTGTTGCCCAAGGCCTCGAGCATCTGACGATCGAAGACGACGCCGGCGTTGGCGAGCGCGAAGAGCGGCACGATGACGAAGTTGACCCAGGGGCCGAGGGCCTGCTCCCAGGCGACCAGCGGGCTGCGCGCGCTGCTCAGCCCGTTGATCAGCCGCTCGACGGTCTCGGCCGCCGGCGCGTCCTGGGCGCAGGTCCGGCCCGCCCACTGCACGGCGTCGGCCGGCGCCACCGGCCCCTGCAAGGGAATCGCCGCCGCCAGCAGAACGCCGGCGACCGTCGCATGGACGCCGGAGTGCAGCATCGCCGCCCACAGGACGAGTCCGAGCAGGACATAGGGCAGCGGCTGCGTGACCCGCGCGCGGCCGAGCAGCAGCAGGGCGAGGAAGCTGGCCGCGGCCAGGCCGAGCGCCGACCACGAGAGATGGCCGGTGTAGAACAGCGCGATGACGATGACCGCGCCGAGGTCGTCGGCGATCGCCAGGGCGGCGAGGAAGACGAAGACCGCGGGCGGGAAGCGGCCGGTCAGGCGCAGCACGCCGAGGGCGAAGGCGATGTCGGTCGCCATCGGGATGCCCCAGCCGCGCTCGCCCTCGCCCTGGAAGTTGAAGGCGGTGTAGATCGCCGCCGGCACCAGCATGCCGCCAGCGGCGGCGATCAGCGGCAGCGCCGCCTTGCGCGGCTCGCTGAGCTCGCCGATCAGCAGCTCGCGCTTGATCTCCAGGCCGACCATCAGGAAGAACAGGCACATCAGCCCGTCGTTGATGAAGTGCGCCAGCGACAGCTCGTGCAGGCGGCCGCCGACGGCGATGCCGAGCGGCGTATGCAGCCAGTGCGCGAAGGCGGCATGCCAGGGGCTGTTGGCGATCAGCAGGGCGATCACCGTGCAGACCAGCACCAGCACCCCGCCGGCCGACGACGAGCGCAGGAAGCGCGCGAAGGGCGACAGCAAGCGGGCCAGCAGCGAGGGCGGAGCCTCGGGCGCCGGCGCAATCCCGGACATGCGGCCTGATCTACGGACTGGGCCCTGTCCGCCAGCGACAGCACGGATGTTGACAGGCGCTGGCCACGCCGTCTCGTGCCGCCATGCCCGCCCTGCTGGCCCTGGCGCTGGTGATCGCCGGCCTGACCCTGCTGATCACCGGCGCCGACCGCCTGCTGCACGCCGCGGTGTCGCTGGCTCGGCGCTGGCACCTGCCGCAGGCGGTGATCGGCGCCACCCTGGTCGCCGGCGGCACCAGCCTGCCGGAGCTCGCCGCCAGCGTCAGCGGCGCCCTCGGCGGGCAGTTCGGGCTGGCGGTCGGCAATGTCGTCGGCTCCAACATCGCCAACATCGGCCTGATCCTCGGCCTCGTCGCGCTGATCACCCCGCTCTCCGTCGCCCCGACGATCGCCTGGCGCGAGTGGCCGCTGATGCTCGCGGTCAGCGCCCTCGCCGCGGCCTGCGCCTGGGGGCTCGGCGCCTATCCGCGCTGGCTGTGCGCGCTGTTCCTCGCCACCTGGATCGCGCACGCCTGGCGGTCGATGCGCCAGGGCGCGGGCAGCGAGGAAGCGCCGGCCCAGCATCCTCCCTCCGCCGCCTGGCACGCGCTGCTGTGGGCCGCCCTCGGCAGCGCCCTGCTCGGCGTCGGCGGCTGGCTGCTGATCGTCGGCTCCGCGCAGCTGGCGCGCGCCGCCGGCATCAGCGACGCGGTGATCGGGCTCTCCATCGTCGCCGTCGGCACCAGCGCGCCCGAGCTCGTCACCAGCCTGCTTGCCGCCTGGCGGCGCCAGCACCAGCTGGCGGTCGCCAACATCGTCGGCTCCAACACCTTCAACCTGCTGCTGATCCTCGGCGTCACCGGCCTCTTCGGAACGCTGCCGATCGCGCGCGAGATCCTCGAGCGCGACCTGTGGTGGATGCTCGGCTTCGCGTTGGCGTTGCCGCTGGCCTGGGGCCTCACCGCGCGGCGGATCGCGCGCTTCGCCGCCGCGGTCCTGCTCGCCGGCTATGTCCTCTACCTCGCCCAGCTCGCCGCCGAAGCGCTGCTCGCCGCCTGAGCTGCGCCGCGCCAGCCAGCGCGGCACGCGGCATCGTCGCCCGCGTTGACGCCCTCCGGCCTGCTCCACGCTGGCCTCAGATCGTCGCTGCCAACGCGGGCGGCGAGGAGGCGGCATGGATCCCTTCACCATCGGCGGGCTGGCGCTGAAAGCGATCTCCACCCTGATTTCGATGCGGCAGCACGCCAAGCTGCAGCACAAGACCGCCGACCTCGCGCAGCGGCTCGGCGGGGTCGAGGAGGAGCTGTCCCAGGCCGCCGACTGCCTCGATCAGCTCTACAAGCAGCACGAACGGCTGGCCGGTTATATCAGGGAGAAGGACCTCGACGGCATGCAGGAGCGCCTCGCCAAGCACCAGGCAGCGCTCGCCGACCATGTCCAGTACATCAGCAAGTTCCGCAAGGAGTACGACGAGCTCGCCGCCTACATCGAGAGCAAGGATCTCGATGCGCTGCAGGAGCTGGCGCAGCGCAACGCCGCCGCCATCGCCGACCTCCGCCAAACCCTCGGAGCCTGGCGCCGGGACTTCGAGGAGCTCGCCGACTTCGTCAAGGGCCAGGACCTCGACGGCATGCGCGCCAGGCTCCAGCAGCACGCCAAGGCCTTCGGCGAGCTGCAGGGCCAGCTCGGCAAGCTGCGCAAGGAGCTGGTCCAGCTCTCCAACCATGTGATGACCAAGGACCTCGACGGTCTCGCCGCGCAGGCGGCGCAGAACGCGGCGCGCATCCGCGTGCTGATCGTCCTCTCCGGCATCCAGTTCCTCGCCATCGCCGTCCTGCTCGCCCTCTGGCTGCTGCGCTGACGCGGCGCTCTCGGCCGGCG
>JANWWU010000042.1 GCA_025055595.1 Planctomycetota bacterium
GGCAACGCGATCGCCGAGTGCGCACGGGCGCGGCTGGCGCTGCGCGTCGCTCCCGGCGAGGACAGTGCCGCGGCCGCCGCGGCGCTGTGCGCGCGCATCGAGGCGCTGGCGCCGCCGACGGTGCGCTGCGCGGTCCAGACGCGCGAAGCCGTTCCCGGCTGGCGCGGCGACGCCGCCCATCCGCTGTTTTGGACGCTGCGCCGAGCCCTGGCCGAGGGCTATGGCCGGCCCCCGCTGCTCATCGGCTGCGGGGCGACGATCCCGCTGGTGCCGGCGCTCGCCCGCCGCTATCCGGGGGTGCCGCTCCTGCTCGTCGGCATCGAGGACCCGCAGTGCGCGGCCCACGCCGAGAACGAGGGCCTACTGCTGGACGACGCGCGCGCCGCGCTGCGCAGCGAGATCATCCTCTTCGGCCTGCTCGCCGAGGGCGGCGAGGGCCTCGCCGGCTAGATAGAAGCTGCCGGCGATCAGCAGGGGGCCGGGGAGGGCGGCGAGCGCCGCGCGCACCGTCTGATACCAGGGCCAGCGCCGCGCCGCCTCCGGCCAGTCGCCGGGTCCGCGTGCCCGCGGGCTGGAGTAGCCGCAGCGCACGACGCGTAGCTGCCCGGGGATGACCGCCAGCATCTCGTCGATCTCCTTGTCGCGGCCGGTGCCGAAGACCAGCGTGAAGCCGTCCGGGAACTCCTGCGCAGCGACCGCGAGCGCGGCGGCCAGCGAGGGCCCGTTGTGCGCGCCGTCGACGAGCACGCGGCCGACGCGCTGACCGCGCGCCGGCAGGGCGGCGGAGGCGATCGCGGAGAGGGCGCGCGCGTGGTCGATGCCTGGGCGGTAGAGGCGGGCGGCGAGCAGCGCCGCGCCGAGGTTTTCGCGCTGGTGCGCGCCGCGCATCGCCAGCGGGATGTCGGGACCGGGCACCGCCCAGTGGACGCTGCGGCCGGGCGGCAGGCGGTGCCAGATCGCCAGCGTCGCCGCCGGCGACTGCGGGGCGATGACCAGCGGCCGGCCGGGACGGCTGATCGCCAGCTTCTCGCCGGCGATGTGCCACAGCGTGGGGCCGAGCGTCTCGCGGTGGTCGTGCGAGATGTGGGTCAGGACCGCGACCGCGGCGTCGAGCGCGTTCGTCGCGTCGAGCCGGCCGCCGATGCCGACCTCGCAGACGAAGGCCCCGCCGCGCTCCGCTGCGAGCAGGCAGGCGATCGCGAAGGTGCGCTCGAACCACGACAGCCGCAGGCCGCTGGCGCGCTCTTCCTCGTCGACGCGCTCGGCCAGGCGCGCGATCGTCTGCGGGTCGGCGTTCCGGCCGTCGACCTGCCAGCGCTCGAGGACGCTGCGCACATGCGGGCTGTAGAAGGCGGTGGTCGGGATGCCGTGCGCGACGAGCGCGGCGGCGATGAACAGCGTCGTGCTCCCCTTGCCCTTGGTACCGGCCACCGTGCACGGCGCAGGGGGAGGGGGCAGGCGCGCGAGGAAGGCGCGCATCCGTTCCGGGCGCAGCGCGCGGTAGTCGCCGTGGCGCTCAGCGTTCGGAGCGGCGGCGAGCCAGGCCTCGATGCCGGCGGCGGTCGGCGCGATGCGCATGCGCGCGATGCTGCGGGCAGGCGGCGAGCGCCAAGGTGGCGCCGACACCGGCCTCTCTATGCTGCGCGCGTGCCGCGCGCGAGGCCGATGCCCGTCAAGGCGGGCGATGTCATCAATCGACGCTGGGTAGTCGTTGACCTCCTCGGCGAAGGCGGCTGCGGCTCGGTGTGGCGCTGCCGCCACCTGCGCCGCCCCGACGAGGAGATCGCGCTCAAGGTGCTCGAGAACCTCGCCGACGAAGACCGCTTCCGCCGCGAGCGCCAGATCCTGCAGCAGGTCCACAGCCCCTTCGTCATCCGCCTGCTCGACAGCGGGCGGCACGAGAACTTCCCCTTCCTCGCCCTCGAGTTCATGGCCGGCGGCAGCCTGCGCGACCTGCTCGATCGCCGCAAGCGGCTGCCGGTCGCCGAGGCCGCCTGGGCCCTGGTCATGACGATCCGCGGGCTGCTGGCGGCGCGCACCGTGCACCGCGATCTCAAGCCGGAGAACCTGCTGCTGACCCGCCCCGGCGGGCGCCGCGGCGAGGTCCGTCTCATCCCCGGCGACTACCGCCGCGGGTCCTGCGTCAAGGTCGCCGACTTCGGCTTGGCCAAGGCCTGGGATCCGAGCATGACCAAGCTGACGAAGACCGGGCAGGTGATGGGGACGCCGCTGTACATGAGCCCGGAGCAGTGCCGCAACACGCGCGACGTCACCGTGCAGTGCGATATCTATGCCCTCGGCGTCATGCTCTACGAGATGACGGTCGGCGCGCCGCCCTTCGATGCCGACAACGCTTACGACCTGATGCACAAGCACTGCCATGCGCCGGTGCCGCGGGCGCCGGGGGTGGAAGAGCGCGTGCAAGCGGTCATCGAGCGCTGCATGGCCAAGAACCCCGATGAGCGCTATCGCACGCTGCGCGAGCTGGAGCGCGAACTGGCGACGCTCGCCGGGCTCGATGCGCGCGGCGCGCGGATCGAGCGCGGCGCCGCCGGCTGGTCGCTGTGGACCTGGGTGATGCTGATCGCCGGCTTGGCGGCCTTCGTCGCGATCGCCTGGATCCTGCGCGACGAGCTGCGGCGCGCCCTCGGCCTCTGAGGCTCGACAGCACGGGGGCGATTGACAGAACAGGACCAGCGTTAGCATGCCTTGCCCTGCCCGTGCAGGTGACGAGGGCCATTCCGCCACCTTAGCTCAGCTGGTAGAGCAACGGTTTTGTAAACCGTCGGTCGCCGGTTCGAGCCCGGCAGGTGGCTCCACGCCCCCGCGCGGGCGTTGACAATCCGCGATGCGGCCGGCACGCCCGGGCGGCTGCGGGCAGATACCGAAGTGGCCAAACGGGGCAGACTGTAAATCTGTTGGCTTCACGCCTTCGCTGGTTCGAATCCAGCTCTGCCCACCATGCCGCCTTCCTGCGGGTGTAGCTCAATGGCAGAGCGACAGCCTTCCAAGCTGAAGACGAGGGTTCGATTCCCTTCACCCGCTCCACCGCGTCCGCTGCCTTAGCTCAGGGGTAGAGCACTTCCTTGGTAAGGAAGAGGTCTTGGGTTCAAATCCCAAAGGCAGCACCATCCCATCACCACCACCGGCGCCTAGCGCCACATGGAGAGCCTCACATGGCCAAGGAAAAGTTCGTTCGCAACAAGCCGCATGTCAATGTCGGCACCATCGGGCACATCGACCACGGCAAGTCGACGCTGACCGCTGCGCTGGTCAATGTCTGCGCCCTGCGCGGCATGGCCGAGAAGAAGACCTATGCCGAGATCACCAAGGGCGGCACGGTGCGCGATGCCAACAAGACGGTGACGATCGCGGCCTCGCATGTCGAGTACTCGAGCGACAAGCGCCACTACGCGCATGTCGACTGCCCGGGGCACGCCGACTTCATCAAGAACATGATCACCGGCGCGGCGCAGATGGACGGCGCGATCCTCGTCGTCTCGGCCGGCGACGGCCCGATGCCGCAGACCAAGGAGCACGTGCTGCTGGCGCGCCAGGTGGGCGTCAACCACATCGTCGTCTTCCTCAACAAGATCGACCTCGTCGATGACCCCGACCTGCTCGGCCTGGTCGAGGAGGAGATCCGCGACCTGCTGAAGAAGTACGGCTTCCCCGGCGACAAGACGCCGATCATCCGCGGCCGCAGCGACCTCGCGAAGGACGCGACCAATCCCAACGCTCCCGAGTGCAAGCCGATCCTCGAGCTGCTCAAGGCGATGGACGAGTTCATCCCCGAGCCGGTGCGCGAGGCCGACAAGCCGTTCCTGATGAGCGTCGAGGACGTGTTCTCGATCTCCGGCCGCGGCACCGTCGCGACCGGGCGCGTCGAGCGCGGCCGCCTCAAGCTCGGCGAGCCGGTCGAGATCCTCGGCCTGCGCGATGAGCCGCTGCAGTCGGTCGTCACCGGCATCGAGATGTTCCGCAAGGAGATGGACGAAACGGTGGCCGGCGACAACTGCGGCCTGCTGCTGCGCGGCATCGAGAAGAACCAGGTCGAGCGCGGGATGGTGATCGCCAAGCCGAAGACCGTGACCACGCACAAGAAGTTCCAGTGCGAGGTCTATGTACTGAAGGCCGAGGAAGGCGGGCGGAAGACCCCGTTCCAGAGCGGCTACCGTCCGCAGTTCTACTTCCGCACCACCGACGTCACCGGCACGGTCTCCTTGCCGGCCGGCCGGGAGGTCGTGATGCCCGGCGACAATGTCACGCTGACGGTGGAGCTGATCAGCAAGATCGCGATGGAGGAGAAGCTGCGCTTCGCCATCCGTGAGGGCGGGCGCACCGTCGGTTCCGGCGTCGTTACCAAGATCCTCGAGTAACCACCAGGCAGCGCCGCGGGCGTCGCTGCCAGCGGCGCCCGCGGACAGGGAGGCGGTCCATGGCCAAAGAGAAGCGCGAGCATGTCATGCTGGTCTGCACCGAGACCGGCGATATCAACTACTACACCAGCCGGGCGCGCACCACCGAGAAGCTGGAGCTGATGAAGTACTGCCCGCGCCTGCGCAAGCACACCCTGCACAAGGAGAAGAAGCGCAAGTGAGGCCCTCGGCGAGGGCCCGTCTACGGAGGTAGCTCAGCTGGTAGAGCAGCGGATTCCAAATCCGCCGGTCGGGGGTTCGAATCCCTTCCTCCGTGCCATTTTCTTCGGAAGCAACGCATGTTCTACCTCTGGCCACAAGGTCGTATCGTCCGCATCGCCGTGGTCGTGCTCGCGGCGCTCATCGCCGTCGACCTCGGCTACAGCGGGTCCTATGCGGCGTGGCGAGCCTACGCCGAAGGCGACGCGGGCGGCGTCCGGCAGCTGGTGCTCGCGGTGCTTTACGGCGTGCTCGCGTTGACGGCGCTGATCGTCGGCATCGTCGCCGCTGGCCCGCACCGCCGCGCCGTGCAGTTCCTGATCGAAGTCCAGGAAGAGATGCAGCGCGTGACCTGGCCGACCGGCAGCGAGCTCTGGCGCAGCACCCTGGTCGTCGCGGTCGCGATCGCCTGCCTGGCCGGCCTGGTGTTCCTGACCGATCTCGCCTTGTACCACCTGCTGCAGAGCATACGCGCGTGAGCGCAGGAGGGCTGGATGCGCTGGTATGTGTTGCGGGCGATGTCCGGGCGCGAGACGCAATGCCGCGAGCAGATCGCGGCATTGCTGCGCGTGCATCGCCTCGAGGACCGCGTCAAGCAGATGCTGATTCCGGTCGAGCGCGTCACCGAGGTCAAGCGCGGCAAGAAGGTGACGAGCGAGCGCAAGCTCTACCCAGGCTACATCTATGTCGAGGCCGAGCTCGACCAGCAGCTGATCGATCTGATGCGCAGCGTCGAGGGCGTCGGCGGCTTCCTCGGCGCCGATCCGCGCCATCCCGATCCGTTGAGCCCCGAGGAAGCCGAGCGCATCGTGCGCATCGCGACCGCCGCCACGCCCGATGAGCAGCGCCGCGAGCTCGTGCAGATCCCCTTCAAGGTAGATGACCGGATCAAGGTCAAGGAAGGGACCTTCGCCGGCATGGAGGGCGTGGTCAAAGAGATCAATTCGAGCAAGGGCGAGGTGCAGGCGCTGATCACGGTCTTCGGCCGGCAGACGCCGGTGTGGCTCGAGGTCTGGCAGGTGGAGCCGGCCGTATGAGAGCTCGCCGCTTGCAGAGCCCGCAGAGTCGATAGCATCTAAAACCCGCTTCAACAAGCCGCGCATCGGCGGCCGATTCGCGATCCGTCATGGCCAAGAAAGAAATCGTCGGCACGATCAATCTCGTCATTCCCGGCGGCGCCGCGACGCCGGCGCCGCCGGTCGGTCCGGCCCTCGGCGCCAAGGGAGTCAACATCGCCGCCTTCGTCAAGCAGTTCAACGACGCGACGGCGAAGATGAAGGGCGAGCTGATCCCGGTGGTGATCACGGTTTACAAGGACAAGACCTTCTCGTTCATCCTCAAGCAGCCGCCAGTGTCGGCGCAGATCCGCAAGGCCGCCGGCATCGAGAAGGGCAGCGGCAAGGCCGGGCAGGGAGCTCCGGTCGGCCAGATCACCAAGGCCCAGGCGATGGAGATCGCCAAGAAGAAGGCTTCCGAGATGACCGCTGCCAGCCTCGAGGCGGCGCTGCGCTCGGTGATCGGCACCGCGCGCTCGATGGGGGTGAAGGTCGTCGACGCTTGATTCGCGAGAGTCGCGTGGGAGGCGGGAGACCCGCCGTTCGCACCACGGAGGATGCATGAGAACACGCAGCAAACGCTATCGCCAACAGGTGGCGCTCGCCGAGCAGGAGGGCGGGCTGCGCACGCCGCGCGACATCCCCGCCGCGGTCGCGCTGGTCAAGCGGATGGCGCGCGCCAAGTTCACGGAGTCGGTCGACCTGTCGATCAAGCTCAACCTCGACACGAAGAAGGCCGATCAGCAGTTCCGTGGCTCCTTCTCGCTGCCGCACGGTACCGGCCGCGCCGTGCGGGTGATCGCCTTCGTCGATGACGCCGACCGCATCGCCGCCGCGCTTGCCGCCGGGGCGGTGAAGGCGGGCGGCGAGGACCTCGTCAAGGCGGTCGAGGGCGGCTTCATGGATTTCGATGTCGCGCTCGCGACGCCGAAGATGATGCGCCTGGTCGGACGCCTCGGCAAGGTGCTCGGCCCGCGCGGCCTGATGCCGTCGCCGAAGTCCGGGACGGTGACCGACGACATCGCCGCCGCGGTCTCGGCCTTCAAGGGCGGGCGCATCGAGTTTCGTTCCGATGCCGCGGGCAACGTCCATGTCCGAGTCGGCACGGTCAAGTTCGAGGACGCCAAGCTCGTCGAGAACATCACGGCCTTCCTGCGGCATGTCGCGGACTCGCGGCCGGCGACGGTCAAGGGGGCCTTCATCCAGTCGGTGACGCTGTCGTCGACGATGGGGCCGGGCGTGCGCATCGCGTTCGCCGAGCAGAAGAAGGAGGGGTGAGCCGTGCCCAGCCTGATCAACGAACTGATGCTCGCGGAGGTGTCGGCGGCGGTGCAGCGCGCGTCCGCGGTCGTCGTCGTCGACGCCTCGCGTCTCAACGCGGCCGACGCGATCGCCTTCCGCGCCAAGCTGCGCGGGGTCGGTGCGCGCCTGCTGTGCGCCAAGGCGAGCATCATCTACCGCGCGCTGCCTGCGGATTTCGCGCGCGTCGCGCCGTGCCGCGGCCCCGCCGGCCTCGTCTGCTGCGGCGACGACATCGCGGCGACCGCCAAGCTGATCAACGAGCTGGCCAAGGAAGAGAAGATCGCGCTGAAGGGCGCGGTGATGGAGGGCCGCGCGCTCGATGCCGCGCGCGCCAAGGCGCTGGCCGATCTGCCGACGCGCGAGCAGGCGCGAGCCCAGCTCGTGCGCGCCCTGCAAGCGCCGCTCGCCCAGCTGGTCCGCATCGTCCACGCCAAGCCGAGCGAGCTCGTCCGCGTCCTCAAGGTCGCGAGCGAGCGCAACTAGTCTCACCCGCCGGCGCATGCCGGCCAACGCCGCACTGCGGCAATGAAGGACTGACCCATGAGCGACAAGATCGCCACCATCGTCGAACAGGTGAAGAGCCTGACCGTCGTCGAACTCGTCGAGCTGGTCGCCCAGCTCAAGCAGGCGCTTGGCGTCAGCGACGCCGCCCTCGCCGGCCCGGCCGTGGTCGCCGCGCCGGCCGCCGGGGCGCCGGCGCCGGCGGCAGCGCCCGCCGCTGAGGCCCCGACCAGCTTCAAGGTCACGCTGGTCAGTGGCGGCGCCAACAAGATCAACGCGATCAAGGTCGTCCGCGAGGTCCTCGGCCTCGGCCTGGCCGATGCCAAGGCCTTCGTCGAAGGCGCCCCCAAGGTGGTCAAGGAAGGCATCGACAAGGCGGCCGCCGACGAGATCGCCAAGAAGTTCAAGGACGCTGGCGCCGAGGTCAAAGTCGAAGGCGTGTGAGCGTGCGCCCTGTCCGGCGCCGTTGCGGGGTTGACCGGGCAGGGCCTTGCATGCAGTCGGGATACGTCATCATGCTCGCCCTTCACACGGCGAGCGAGCTCGTCTGCGCCGCGGCAGCGGCGCCGATCGCCAACGCGGGGGCTCCATGCAGATTCGCAAGTTCGGCAAGACGCGCGAGGTCATCCCGGTACCCAATCTCGTCAACCTGCAGAACCGCAGCTATGACGAGTTCGTCGATGCCGACACGCCCCCCGATCGCCGAGACCCGCGCAAGGGCCTCGAGGCGATCTTCCGCGAGTTCTTCCCGATCGTCAGCGCCGACGAGAAGGTGCGCGTCACCTACCACGGCTACAGCTTCTCCAAGCCGCAGCACACGCTGGAGGAGTGCCGCGATCTCGGCCTCACCTACCAGCGCGGGCTGAAGATCCGCGTGCGCGTCACCGCCGAGGGCTTGCAGGAGGTCCTCGAGGACGACATCCACCTCGCCTATCTGCCGATCCGCATCGGCGGCGGCGAGTTCATCATCAACGGCTCCGAACGCACGATCGTCACCCAGATCCAGCGCAGCCCGGGGATCGACTTCGGGTCCGAGACGACGGGGTCGGGCAAGCGCAGCTTCTCCTGCCGCATCATCCCCGAGCGCGGCTCCTGGCTGCAGATCGAGCAGTCGAGCCGCGACACGCTGGTCGTCAAGATCGACAAGAGCGCCAAGGTCTATGCGACCTGCTTCCTGCGCGCGCTGTCGCCCGAGCACGCGACGACGACGGCGATCATCCGCGAGTTCTATCGCACCGAGCGCGTCGCTCTCGACGCGCGCGGCGCCAAGGAGAAGGCGGTCGGCAAGTTCCTGGCCGGCGATGCGTGCCATCCCGACGACGAGGCGGAGATCATCATCCCCTCGTGCACGCTGCTGACGGAGGGGATGATCGCCAAGCTGCGCGACCTCGGCATCGCGGAGATCGAAGTGATCAGCGGCGTCGAGGTCAACGGCCAGATCGTGCCGGTCAAGCCCGATGATGTTCTGCTCAACACGCTGCGCGCTGACGAATCGAAGGATCAGCTGGAGGCCCTGCACCGCATCTACCGCCGCCTGCGTCCCGGCAACCCCGCCGATGACGCCAAGGTCCGCGAGTTCTTCGTCGACCGCTTCCTGACCGAGACGCGCTACAACCTCGGCGCGGTCGGCCGCTTCCGCATCAACCGCAAGCTCGGGGTCGAGTCGGAGAGCCGCATCCTGACGGTGCAGGACTACGTCCTCGCCCTCAAGTACCTGCTCAAGCTGATCCGCACCAACTCGCTGGCCGGCGAGCTCGACGACATCGACCACCTCGGCAACCGGCGCGTGCGCCCGATCGCCGACCTGCTCGGCGACGAGCTGCGCGCCGCGATGCTCAAGCTGCGCCGCGCGGTCAAGGAGAAGCTGTCGCGCGATCAGCAGTCCGACGACCTGAAGAACCAGCTCGCGCCGCGCAACCTGTTCAACAACCAGGCGATCGAGAGCGCGATCCAGAACTTCTTCCAGCGCGGCGAGCTGTCCCAGGTCGTCGATCAATCGAACCTGCTGTCGCAGCTGACCCATGAGCGGCGCCTGTCGGCGCTCGGTCCCGGCGGGCTCAACCGCAAGCGCGCCGGCTTCGAGGTGCGCGACGTGCACACTTCGCACTACGGCCGCATCTGCCCGATCGAGACGCCGGAGGGCGCCAACATCGGTTTGATCGTCAGCCTGGCGATCTACGCGACGGTCAACGAGTACGGCTTCCTCGTCACTCCATACCGGCCGGTCAAGGACGGCGTGGTCAGCGACGAGGTCGTCTATCTGATGGCCGACGAGGAGGCGGAAGCGAAGATCGCGCAGGCGACGGTCGAGCTCGACGAGCGCAACCGGATCAAGCAGGAGATCTGCCAGGTGCGCTGGCAGGGGCAGTTCACCGAGGTGCCGCGCGAGGAGGTCACCCACCTCGATGTCTCGTCCAAGCAGATGATCGGCGTCTCGGCGGCGCTGATCCCCTTCCTCGAGCACGACGACGCCAACCGCGCGCTGATGGGCGCGAACATGATGCGTCAGGCGGTGCCGCTGCTGATCACCGAGCGCGCGCGCGTCGTCACCGGCATGGAGCGCGAGATCCCGAAGAACTCGTCGATGGTCGTCCTCGCCGAGGAGGACGGCGAGGTCGTCGGTGTCGATGCGCTGTCGATCGAGATCAAGGGCGCGCAGGGCGTGCGCGCCTACAAGCTGCGCAAGTATCACGGCCTGAACGAGCGCACCTGCCTCAATCAGGTGCCGATCGTCCGGCTCGGCGATCGCGTGAAGAAGGGCCAGGTGATCGCCGACGGCGGCGGAACCTGCCAGGGCGAGCTGGCGCTCGGGCGCAACGCGCTCGTCGCCTTCATGCCCTATGACGGCTACAACTTCGAGGACGCGATCGTCATCAACGAGCGCCTGCTCGCCGAGGACCGCTTCACGTCGATCCACATCGAGGAGTTCAAGGTCGAGATCCGCGAGACCAAGCTCGGCAAGGAGGAGTTCACGCGCGACATCCCCGGCCGCTCCGATGCCGTCCGCCACCTCGACGAGCGCGGGATCGTCCGCGTCGGCACGATGGTCAAGCCGGGCGACATCCTCGTCGGCAAGGTGACGCCGAAGAACAAGTCCGAGCTGTCGCCAGAGGAGCGCCTGCTGCACGCGATCTTCGGGCGCGCCGGCGAGGATGTCCGCGACGATTCGCTGGTGATGAAGCCGGGCATCAAGGGCGTCGTGATCGCGGTCAAGCACTTCCGGCGCCGCACCTCGCTCAACGAGAAGGACAAGCGCGAGGAGCAGGCGCGGCTGAAGGCGATCGAGGACCGCTACAACGCGGAGAAGGCCAAGCTCGTCCGCGAGAAGTTCGACCGCATCTGGGAGGTCGCCGGCGCCAATGTCGTCAATATCGAGACCGGCGAGGTCGTCGAGTACAGCCGCGAGATGAGCGACGAGGATGTCCTGCGGCTGCATCGCGAGCTGCCGGTGACGGCGCTGAACTTCGTCGGCTCGAAGCGGCGGCGGGCGCGGGAGATCTACGAGCAGTACGATCCGCGCATCGCCGAGCTCGACGAAGCGATGAAGAAGGAGCAGGACAACGCCAAGCGCGGCGACGACCTGCCGACCGGCGTGCTCGAGATGGTCAAAGTCTTCGTCGCGCGCAAGCTGACGCTCAAAGTCGGCGACAAGATGGCGGGGCGGCACGGCAACAAGGGCGTGATCTCGGTCATCGTTCCGGAGGAGGACATGCCCTTCCTCGCCGATGGCCGCACCATCGACATCTGCCTCAATCCGCTCGGCGTGCCCTCGCGGATGAATGTCGGCCAGATCCTCGAGACGCACCTCGGATGGGCGGCGCAGGCGCTCGGCATCCAGGTCGAGACCCCGGTGTTCGACGGCGCCAAGGAGTCCGACATCCGCGCCCTGCTCAAGGAGGCGGGGCTGCCGGAGGATGGCAAGGTGCAGCTCTACGACGGCCGCACCGGCGAGCCGCTGCATCAGAAGACGACGGTCGGCGTGATGTACATGCTCAAGCTCCACCACCTGGTGGAGGACAAGCTGCATGCCCGCGCCACCGGCAGCTACTCGCTGATCACCCAGCAGCCGCTCGGCGGCAAGGCGCGCTTCGGCGGCCAGCGCTTCGGCGAGATGGAGGTGTGGGCGCTCGAGGCCTACGGCGCGGCGCATGTGCTGCAGGAGATCCTCACAGTCAAGTCCGACGATGTCGATGGGCGCGCACGCATCTACGAATCGGTGGTCAAGGGCGACGGCTCGCTGACCTACGGCACGCCGATGGCCTTCGAGGTGCTGATGAACGAAATCCGTGGGCTGTGCCTCGATATCCGCCTGCACCGCCCGGGCGACCTGGAGGCGACCGCCAGTGAAGCGAGCCTGTCGTTCGGCGCTACGGCCGACGACGCCGTGCCCGACCAGGTGTACATCCCGGAGCCGACGAGCCCCGCCGAGGACGACCGCTGAGGTCCGCAGAGAGGTAACGCATCCATGATCGACACCACGCGCTCCTTCGTCGACTCGCTGCAGAGCCCCGACTACAACGCCGTCTCGATCAAGCTCGCCTCGCCGGAGGTCATCCGCTCATGGAGCCAGGGCGAGGTCAAGCGCCCGGAGACGATCAACTACCGCAACTTCAAGGCCGAGCGCGAGGGCCTGTTCTGCGAGAAGATCTTCGGGCCGACCAAGGACTGGGAGTGCTTCTGCGGCAAGTACTGCGGCATCAAGTACAAGGGCATCGTCTGCGAGAAATGCGGGGTGCTGGTGACGCACAGCCGCGTGCGCCGCGAGCGAATGGGGCACATCAACCTGGTGAGCCCCGTCGCCCACATCTGGTTCTTCAAGACGATGCCGAGCCGCCTCGGCACCCTGCTCGGCATCAAGTCCTCCAACCTCCAGCAGGTCATCTACTTCCAGAAGTACATCGTCACCGATCCCGGGACCACGCCGCTCGACTACATGGAGGTGCTGACCGAGGAGCAGTATCGCAAGGCGCAGGAGCAGTACGGCGACGACTTCAAGGCGATGATGGGCGCCGAGGCGGTGCAGGAGCTGATCAAGCACCTCGACCTCGATCGCCTGATCAGCGAGCTGCGCGAGGAGCTGGCGGCGACCAAGGCCAAGCAGAAGCAGGAGAAGATCATCAAGCGCCTGAAGCTGGCCGAGGAGCTGAAGGCCAGCGGCAACGACCCGCAGTGGATGATCCTGACGGTCATCCCCGTCATCCCGCCCGACCTGCGGCCGCTGGTCCCGCTCGAGAACGGCAACTTCGCGACCAGCGACCTCAACGACCTCTATCGGCGCGTCATCTATCGCAACAACCGCCTGAAGAAGCTGATGGAGCTCAACGCGCCGAACATCATCGTGCGCAACGAGAAGCGCATGCTGCAGCAGGCGGTCGATGCGCTGTTCGACAACGGGCGCTGCCAGCGCGCGGTGTTCGGCACCGGCAACCGCCCGCTGAAGAGCCTGACCGACATGATCAAGGGCAAGCAGGGCCGCTTCCGCGAGAACCTGCTCGGCAAGCGCGTCGACTACTCGGCGCGCTCGGTGATCGTCGTCGGCCCGCGCCTCAAGCTTCACCAGTGCGGCTTGCCGAAGGCGATCATCCTCGAGCTGTTCAGCCCCTTCATCATCCGCGCGCTCAAGGAGCGCGGCTTCGCCGAGACCCCCAAGGCCGCGAAGCGCAAGCTCGAGCGCCGCGACGAGGAAGTGTGGGAAGTGCTCGATGAGGTGATCAAGGGCCGCGTCGTCCTGCTCAACCGCGCGCCGACCCTGCACCGCATGGGCATCCAGGCCTTCGAGCCGGTGATGATCGACGGCTGCGCGATCCAGCTGCACCCGCTGGTGTGCACCGGCTTCAACGCCGACTTCGACGGCGACCAGATGGCGGTCCACCTGCCGCTGTCGATCGAGGCGCAGACCGAAGCGCGCGTGCTGATGCTGTCGACCAACAACATCTTCTCGCCGTCGAACGGGAACCCGATCATCTCCGCCGACCAGGACATCGTCCTCGGCTGCTACTTCTTGACCCTCGCCAAGGAAGGGCGCAAGGGCGAGGGCAAGGTGTTCAGCAGCTATGCCGAGGTGCACCTTGCGCTCGACGCCGGGGTCATCGATCTCCATGCCCTGATCAAAATCCCGCTGCCGGCAGGGAGGCTGGTCGACGACGGCGGCCCGGTCAAGAAGCCCTGGCCGGGCGGGCTGATCGAGACGACCGCCGGACGGATCATCTTCGACGAGGTGCTGCCGCCCGGCATGCCGTTCTACAACAAGCAGCAGGACAAGCCCGGCCTGCGCCGCGTCATCGCCGACTGCTTCGAATACCTCGACCGGCGCAACACGATCCTCGTGCTCGATCGCATCAAGGATCTCGGCTTCGCCTACGCGACGAAGAGCGGGCTTAGCTTCGCGGCCAGCGACCTGCTTGTGCCGGAGGAGAAAGCGAAGATCGTCAAGCAGGCCGACGAGCAGGCCCAGAAGTTCCAGAAGGCCTACCTGCGCGGCATCATCACCGCCAAGGAGAAGCACCGCAAGGTCGTCGAAGCCTGGACGCATGCGACCGAGCAGATGAAGCGCGTGCTGATGGAGCAGCTGAAGAACGATCAGCGCTTCGGCCCCGACTACATCAATCCGGTCTATGTGATGGCGAAGTCGGGGGCGCGCGGCAACGAGACCCAGGTGCGCCAGCTGTGCGGGCTGCGCGGCCTGATGGCCAAGCCGAACGGCGACATCATCGAGACGCCGATCCGCTCGAACTTCCGCGAGGGCCTGAAGGCGCTCGAGTACTTCACCTCGACGCACGGCGCGCGCAAGGGCCTGGCCGACACCGCGCTGAAGACCGCCGACTCCGGGTATCTGACGCGCAAGCTCGTCGATGTCGCGCAGGATGTGATCATCACCGAGCCCGACTGCGGCACGGTCGGCGGCATCACCAAGGCCGTGGTCTACGACGGCGACACCGTCAAGGTGCCGCTGTCGGAGGCGATCCGCGGCCGCACCGCGCGCGATACGATCGTCGACATCATCAGCGACGAGATCATCGTCCGCGAGAACGAGCTGATCACGCCGGAGATCGCCAAGCGCATCGAGGCCCTCGGCTTCGAGAAGATCCGCGTGCGCAGCCCGCTGACCTGCGAAAGCAAGACCGGCGTCTGCCAGAAGTGCTACGGCATGGACCTCTCGCGCGGCCTGCTCGTCGAGCTCGGCGTCGCGATCGGCATCATCGCCGCGCAGTCGATCGGCGAGCCGGGGACCCAGCTGACCATGCGCACTTTCCACATCGGCGGCGTCGCCAACGCCAAAGCCGAGGAGACCTCCTACAAGGCCAAGCGCGATGGCATCCTGTGCTACGAGAACCTGCGCACCGTCGTGCGCAGCGCGGAGTCCGGCGGCCGCGGCGAGATCGTCGTGCTCAACCGCAATGGCGAGCTGGTGATCAAGGACAAGAACATGCGCGTCATCGAGCGCTTCAAGGTGCCGGTCGGCGCGAGGCTGCATGCCGGCAACGGAGCGACGGTGGCGCGCGGCGACCTGCTCGCCGAGTGGGAGGCCGCGAGCATCCCGATCCTCTGCGATGTCGGCGGCACCGTCCGCTTCGAGCACATCATCCCGGAAGTGACGATGCGCGAGGAGCGCGATCCCAACACCGGGCTGATCAACCGCGTCATCCTCGAGGGCAAGGGCGACCTGCATCCGCAGGTCGTCCTCGTCGATGCCGACGGCAAGGCGATCGCCCACTACCCGATTCCGGAGAAGGCGAGCCTGCTGGTCAACGAGGGCGACAAGGTCAGCCCCGGCACCCTGCTGGCCAAGACTCCGCGCGAGATCGCCGGCACCCAGGATATCACCGGCGGCCTGCCGCGCGTCACCGAGCTGTTCGAGGCCCGGCCGCCGAAGGATCCGGCGGTGCTCGCCGAGCTCGACGGCGTCATCGACTTCGGCGAGCGCAAGCGCGGCAAGCGCATCATCATCGTGCGCAGCGACACCGGCGTCGAGGTCGAGCACCCGATCCCGCAGGGCAAGCACTACCGCGTGCAGAAGGGCGACCGCGTCAAGGCCGGCGATCCGCTGGTCGATGGCGTCAAGAACCCCAAGGAAATCCTGCGCATCGAGGGCGAGGAAGCGCTGCAGGACTACCTGCTCTCCGAGATCCAGGCGGTGTACCGCGCGCAGAATGTGCGCATCGACGACAAGCACATCGAGGTGATCATCCGCCAGATGCTGCGCCGGGTCGAGATCATCGATCCCGGCGACCTGCCGTATCTCCCCGGCCAGCTCGTCGACAAGATCGTGATCAAGGAGCAGAACCAGCGCGCGATCGCCGCCGGCAAGCGACCGGCGACCTATGAGCTCAAGCTGATGGGCATCACCCGCGCCGCCCTGCACTCCGAATCGTTCATCTCCGCCGCTTCTTTCCAGGAGACGACCAAGGTCCTCGCCGACGCCGCCCTGGCCGGCCGCCGCGACGATCTGCGGGGGCTCAAGGAGAATGTCATCCTCGGCCACATCATCCCGTGCGGCACCGGCTTCGGCGTGTATCGCTCGCTGCAGCTCGTCAAGCACGGAGCGCCGATTGCCACGAGCGCGCCCCTCGTATCATCCGCCATCCCCGCGGCGCAACCGCAGGAGAGCAGCCGTGCCCACGATTAACCAGCTGATCCGCAAGGGCCGCATCAAGGTCAAGCGCAAGACCAAGAGCCCGCAGCTCGAAGGCAATCCGTTCAAGCGCGGGGTCTGCCTGCAGGTCAAGACGATGACCCCGAAGAAGCCGAACTCCGCGCTGCGCAAGATCGCGCGCGTGCGGCTGTCGAACGGCAAAGAAGTGACCGCCTACATCGGCGGCGAGAAGCACAACCTGCAGGAGCACTCGCTGGTCCTGGTCCGCGGCGGCCGCGTGCATGACCTGCCGGGCGTCCGCTACCACATCGTTCGCGGCAAGCTCGACTGCCAGGGCGTGCAGGGCCGCATGCAGGGCCGCTCGCTCTACGGCGCGAAGCGGCCGAAGAAGAAGTGATCTCTGCCACGCAGTACCTCCAGGCCGGGTGCCTGGGCCAAGGGAAGACGCGATGACGACCGCCACCGACCCCTCCGAACAGCTCCCCGACAACGGCGATCCCGATCTCGCCGACCAGGTGCAGATCAACGAGGACGGCACGATCGTCCTCGCGCAGAGCGGCGAGCCGGCCAAGCCGCCGCCGGCCCAGCAGTGGACCGGCCGGACGCTGATGCCGGATCCCCGCTTCAACAGCTTGCTCGTCGCCAAGTTCATCAACTGCTTGATGTGGAACGGCAAGAAGTCGGTGGCGGAGACGATCTTCTACGCGGCGATGGATCAGATCGCCGAGAAGATGAAGACCGATCCCCTGCCGATCTTTGAGCAGGCGGTCGAGAACGCCAAGCCCCTCGTCGAGGTGCGCAGCAAGCGCATTGGCGGCGCGAACTACCAGGTGCCGGTGGAAGTGAACAAGAAGCGGCAGCAGACGTTGGCGATCCGCTGGATCATCGAGTCGGTGCGCACCCGCAAGGGCCGCCCGACCTGCGAGAAGCTCGCCCAGGAGATCATCGACTGCTACAACAAGACCGGCGCCACCATCCAGAAGCGCGAGGCGACGCACCGCATGGCCGAGGCCAACAAGGCCTTCGCGCACTTCGCGTAAACCACGAACCCCGTGGCTGGGCCACGGGGTTCGGTGGCGCGTGCGCGGCGCCGCTCAGCCGGCGGTGACGGCGATGCGCTTGGCCTGTGCTGCGGCGCGCTTCGGCAGGGTGACGCGGACCACGCCGTCCTTGGCCTGCGCGGTGATGCGCTCGGTGTCGATCGCGTGCCCGAGGCGGAAGGTCCGCTCATAGTCGCGCAGCGCGTACTCGCGCCAGATCACCTGGAAGCTGCGCGGTTCCTCGAGGCGCGTCGTGCCGCGCAGGGTCAGGACATCGCCGTGAACGCGGACATCGATGCTGTCGGCGCTGACGCCGGGCATGTCGGCGATCAGCAGCACGGCATCGTCGGTCTCCAGGATGTCGACGCGCGGCGCGACGACGCGGCGCTCGCTGCGCACTGGGGCAGCGCTGACCTCGCTCTTGGTTTCGGGCTTGAACAGCGAGAACATGGCTTCCTCCTTGGGGTTCAAGCGGTGGCGACGGTGATCTTGCGTGGACGGTCGGCTTCCGTGCGGCGCAGGGCGACCGTCAGGATGCCGTCTTTGAGCCGAGCCTCGACCTGGTTGGCATCGACCGCGAAGGGCAGGGCGACGCTGCGGCTGAAGCGCAGCTCCGGCCGCTCGTTGACCAGCAGCTCGCCGGCCGTCGCTTCGGCGGCGCGCTCGGCCGTGATGGTCAGGACATCGTCGAGCAGCTGCACCTGCACCTGATCGGGACGGACGCCCGGCAGCTCGGTGGTGACCACCGCTGCCTCGTCGTTGGCGTAGACATTGATGCCGGGCGAGGAACCCGCTGTCGACCAGGTGCGATCGAGCAACCGATCGAGACCGGCCATCAGGGCATCGATCTCACGGAAGGGATCCCATGCATAGCTTGTCATGGCTTCCTCCTGTTTCTCCTGCGCTGGGTGGCCAGCGCACTGAGTAAGGAGCATCTAGCATGCCAAGCGCAAAAGGGCTCAAAATCACGCTCTTTTCTGTCAAAAAGACAAAGACGTCGGCTTGCTGCGTGACGAATGGTCAGCATGACCGAGACTAGGCCGCGATGATCGCTGCGATGAGGGAAGCCTGGCTGCGCCTGCCAGCCCCGCAGCGCTGGTGGTGGGTCGCGGCCGTGCTCGCCGGCTGCGCTGCCGCCGCGCTCTGGCCCTGGGATCTGTCTTGGCAGCGCGCGCTCGCCGGGCTGGGGGAAGGCTGGGCAGCACAGGCGCTCGCCCTCGCCCGTCCCTTCGGGAGGGGCGAGGTGGCGGTCCTCCTGCTGCTTGCCATCGCGCTCGCGGGGCGGCGGCAGCTGGCGCTGCGCGGCCTGCTCGCGCTGCTGATCGCTGCCATTCTGACCTGGTCCTTGAAGCTGGCGTTTGATCGGGAGCGGCCGAACGGCGGCTCGTGGTCCTTCGTCAGCGGCGATACGAGCACGGCGTGGGCCCTGATCCCGCTGCTGGCCCGCACCTGGGCCTGGGGGGCGCTCGGTCTCGCGCTCGGCTGCGGCGTCGGCCTCGCGCGCATCGTCCTCGGCTATCACTGGCCGAGCGATGTCTGCGCCGGGGCCGGCATCGGCATCGCCAGCGCCTGTCTCGCCCTGCGCTGGCCGCTGCCCTCGCGCTGGCTTCCCGCGGCCCGTTGGTGGCGGGCCGCAGCCCTGCTTGCCTGGACCGGGGCTGTGGTGTGGGCCTGCCTCGATCCGCGCACGGTCCTCCTGCGCACCTTCCTGCTCGTCTTCGCCCCCGCCCTCGGGGCCTGGGTCGCCTGGCCCTGGCTGCGGCTGGCCCTGCGCCGGGGCTGGACGCTGCCGCTGTGGACGGTGCCGGCTCTGACCGCGCTCGCGCTGCTCGCGCTGGCCAGTGCCAGCTCGCTGTGGGACCGCGATGAGCCGCGCAATGCCCTGGCCGCGCTCGAGATGCAGGCCCGCGGCGAGTGGCTGATCCCGACCTTCAACGGCGAGCCGCGGCTGCACAAGCCGATTCTGCCGTACTGGCTGATGATTGCGGCCCTGCACAGCGGGCTGCCGCCCGATCTCGCCTGCCGGCTGCCGGCGGTGATCGCGATGAGCCTGGCGATCGCGGTGCTCGGCCTGCTTGCGCGCCGGCTGCTCGACGGCCCTGGGGCGTCCGTGGCGATGCTGATCCTTGCCACCTCGCCGCTCGTCCTGGTCAGCGGTTCGGCGGCGACCACCGACGCCGTGCTGATGCTCGGCATCGCGGTGACGATGTGGACGCTGATCGATGGCATGCAGCGCGGGCTGCGCTGGTGGCATCCGCTGGCGGCAGGCCTGGCGGTCGCCTGGGCCCTGCTCGCCAAGGGTCCGATGGCGGTGCTCGTGCCCGCGGGCACGGTCGGCTGCGGCTGGCTGGCCGCGCGCTGCTGGCCCGAGCTGCGGACCTGGTTCAACGGTCGCCTGCTCGCGGCGACGGGACTGGCGATCCTGCTCGGGCTCGGCCTCGCGGCCTGCTGGTTCATCCCCGCCAACCGCCTGCTCGACGGTGCGCTGTGGGATGAGATGGTCGGCAACCATGTCGTGCAGCGCGCGCTGGCAGCGCGCGAGAGTCACGGCGGCCCGATCTTCTATTATGTGCCGGTCGTTCTTGTCGCCTGCCTGGCCTGGTTGCCGGCGCTGAGTGTCGCGCTGCGCGGGGCCGGCAGTGCACGGCCGCTGCGAGTGCTCGCCTGGGCCTGGTTTCTGCCGGTGTTCGTCACCGTCAGCCTGGTGCAGACCAAGCTGCCGCATTACGTACTGCCGGCGCTTTGGCCCCTCGCGCTGCTGATGGCGGCGGCGCTGCCGGCAGCAGCGACGGCGTGGTGGCGCTGGGCGGCGGTCGCGCAGCGCGTCCTGTGGTCGCTCGCCGCCGTGCTGCTGATCTTCGCACCGGTGGCAGCCGAGCTGGCGCACGCGACCGGCCTCCTGCGCCTGCCGCTGCCGGTGGCGCCGCTGCTCCCGCTGGCGGTCGCGGTCGGGCTGGCCTTGGCACTGATCGCGGCTGCGGGGCGATGGACGGGCGCTCGTTTCGCAGCAGCCGCCAGCCTCGGGGTCGCCGCCCTGGTCGCCGCCCTCGCCGCCAATGCCTGGCGCCTCGAGGCCTACAAGCCGTCGCGGCCGGCAGCCGAGGCGATCCGCAGCCTCGTACCGCCCGGCACGCCGATCGTCACCTGCGGCTTCGACGAGCCGAGCCTCTACTTCTACCTCGGCCCAGCGTACGGCCCCATCCGCAACCTGCCAGGGCCAGCGGAGCTGGCGGCCTGGGCCCGCGAGCCAAGCAGCGGCTTGGCGGTGGCCACGCAGCGCTTCTTCGACGAGGCCGGCGGCGCCTCCTTGCCGCTGCGCGTCGTCGAGCGCTTCGCGGGCTTCAACTACTCGAAGGGCAAGCCGGTCGAACTGCTGATCGTGCAGCGCGGATCCTCGCCCTGAGCTGGCGCGACCGAGCACGCGGGGCGAACGCGGCTGCTGTCCGACGCCCCCTGCGCCAGCGCCTCAGGACGGCAGGGGCCACGGCCTGCGTTACCGCAGGCCGTGGCGCTGCATGAAGGACCGGCTTACTTGATCTCGGCGCCCTCGACGCGGGTGCAGTAGAAGCTGCGCCAGACGAAGATCGCACTGACGACGAAGAACACGGCGGCGAGGACATGCGCGACCGTTTCCTGCCCGCCATGCTTCATGCTGACCGCCAAGCTGACCGCGAGCAGGCCGAAGAGCGTCGCGAACTTGATCACCGGGTTCATCGCCACGCTGCTCGTATCCTTGAACGGGTCGCCGACGGTGTCGCCGACGACGGCCGCGGCATGCAGCTCCGTGCCCTTGGCGCGCAGCTCGGTCTCGACGACCTTCTTGGCGTTGTCCCAGGCGCCGCCGGCATTGGCCATGAACACCGCCTGGTACAGGCCGAACAGCGCCAAGCCGATCAGGTAGCCGATGAAGAAGTAGCTCTCGGCGAAGGCGAAGGCCAGGGTGCCGAAGAACATCGCAAGGAAGATGTTCCACATGCCCTTCTGGGCGTACTGGGTGCAGATCGTGACGACGCGGACCGAGTCCTCGGCGCTCGCCTTGGTTGCGCCCTCGAGCTTCAGGTTGCGCTTGATGAACTCGACGGCCTTGTAGGCGCCGGCGACCACGGCCTGCGTCGAAGCGCCGGTGAACCAGTAGATCATCGCGCCGCCCATCACCAGACCGAGCAGGAAGGGCGCGTAGGTCAGGCCGAGCTTGGCGATCTCCTTCTCGACGGTGAGGCCGCCGGTCAGCTCCATGATAATCGAGAAGATCATCGTCGTCGCGCCGACGACGGCAGTGCCGATCAGCACCGGCTTGGCGGTCGCCTTGAAGGTGTTGCCGGCACCGTCGTTCTCTTCCAGCAGCTCCTTGGCGACGCCGAAGTCGGGCTCGAACCCGAAGTCGCGCTTGATCTCGTCCTTGATGCCCGGCAGCTGCTCGATCGTCGACAGCTCGTATACCGACTGCGCGTTGTCGGTCACCGGCCCGTAGGAGTCGACGGCGATCGTCACCGGCCCCATGCCGAGGAAGCCGAAGGCGACGAGACCGAAGGCGAAGACCGCGGCCAGCGTGTCGCCGTGCTTGGCCGGGCCGCCGAACGCATCGTCCAGGCCCATGCCGGAGACCCAGTAGGCGATGCCCATCAGGGCGATCAGCATGATGCCCATCCAGTAGCCGGAGAAGTTGCCGGCGGTGAAGCCAGCGAGGATGTTGAGCGAGGGACCGCCCTCCTTCGAGGAGGTGACGACCTCGCGCACATGCTTCGACTGCGTGCTGGTGAACACCTTGACCACCTCGGGGATGATCGCGCCGGCGGCGGTGCCGCAGGAGATGATCAGCGACAGCTGCCACCAGAGGTCCTCGGCCCCGGCGTGGTCGCCGACCTTGGGCAGCAGCAGCTTGGACAGCAGGAAGGTGACGGCGATCGACACCAGCGAGGTGATGATCACCAGCGTGGTCAGCGGATACTCGTAGTTGAACTTGACCGCGTTGCCGAACTTCGGCTTGGCGACCAGCCAGTCATTGAGGTAGTAGCTGCCGATCGAGGTCGCGATCATCGCGATGCGCATCGCGAAGATCCACACCAGGAGCTGCACCTGCAGGACGGGGTCGCTGATCGCCAGCATGATGAAGGTGATCAGGGCGACGCCGGTGACGCCGTAGGTCTCGAAGCCGTCGGCGGTGGGGCCGACCGAGTCGCCAGCGTTGTCGCCGGTGCAGTCGGCGATGACACCGGGGTTGCGCGCATCGTCTTCCTTGATTTTGAAGACGATCTTCATCAGGTCGGAGCCGATGTCGGCGATCTTGGTGAAGATGCCGCCGGCGATGCGCAGGACGGCGGCGCCGAGCGACTCGCCGATCGCGAAGCCGATGAAGCAGGGCCCGGCCATGTCGACCGGCAGGAACAAGAGGATCGCGAGCATGATGATCAGCTCGACGGCGATCAGCAGGGTGCCGATCGACATCCCGGCCATCAGCGGGATCGCGTAGACCGGATAGCCCTTGCCCTTGAGGGCGGCGAAGGCGGTGCGGCTGTTGGCGTAGGTGTTCATGCGGATGCCGAAGGCCGCGACGCCGGCCGAACCAGCGATGCCGATCAGCGAGCACAGCAGGATCATCAGCACCTTCTCGGCGCTCATGCCGTAGATCATCTCGCCGGCAGCCGTCGTCTCCCCGCTCGGCGTGAGGAAGCCGAAGTAGACGATGATCACGGCGGCGATCAGGACCCAGAGGATGGCCAGGAACTTCGCCTGAGTCTTGAGGTAGGCTTTGCAGGTCGCATAGATCAGCTCGGAGACCTCGAGCATGCTCTTGTGCACCGGCAGGCTCTTGACCTTGGCGAACATCCCCATCCCGAAGACGAAGCCGAGGGCGCAGATCAGGAGGCCCCACAGCAAGAGGTCATGGCCGGTCAGCGAGCCGAAGAACAGGACTTTCGGCGTATCGCCCCACTCGACGACCTTGCCATTGACCACCTTGGTCGTGTTGTCGAGCGAGGGCAGCTTGAGGCTGGCCTCGCCGCCGCTGGCATGGTGCGCGGTCGTCGCTGCCGCCTGCTCGGCACCGGCCAGCGGCAGGATGGCGAAGGCGCACAGCGCGAGGATGGCGAGGCACCAGCGATGCCAGGCCGACCACGAAGGACGGGGGGGGCGAGTCATATCACCTCCTAAATGTGGGCGCCCGCATCTCATCGGGCATTTCTGGATATAAAACTCCTAAAATCAGGAGCCGCCGAATCATGCAGCTTGCGCGAGCGTACGCATGCGGTTTCGTCATACATGCGGGCCAGGACGCAGTCCGGCTCGCTGCCCAGCCAGTCGCCATGCACGGCGGCAGCCCGCGCCCGGCAGCCGCCGCAGGCGTCGCGGTAGGCGCAGGCGCCGCAGGCTCCGCGCAGCTGCTCTGGGTCGCGCAGGGCCGCGAAGACCGGCGACGCCCGCCAGATCGCGGCGAGGGAGGCTTCGCGTACGCTGCCGCAGCGCAGCGGCAGATAGCCGCAGGGGTAGACCTCGCCGCGCGCCGAGACGAAGCACACGGCGCTGCCGGCCAGGCAGCCGCGCGTCGTCGCGTGCAGGGCGCCCTGCTGCCGCGCGTGCGCCTCCAGGTCGGCCAGGCGTCGGCGCTGACGGGCGACGCGCGCGAACTGGGGGGCGCAGGTGGCCTTGACGAAGAGCCGCCGGTCCTCGGCCTGGTCGGCCAGCCAGCCGAGCGCGGCTTCGACTTCCTCGGCCGTCAGGCGCTGCCGTTCGTCGAGTTCGGCCCCGCAGCCGACTGGCACGATGACGAACACATGCAGCGCCGCGGCCCCGAGGGCGAGGGCGAGCTCGCGCAGACGCGGCAGCTGAGCGACGTTGTGGCGCGCCAGCGTGCAGTTGATCTGCGTGCTGATCCCGTGCGCGCGCAGCCGCTGCAGGCCGGCGACGGCGGCGGCGAAGGCCCCGGGACGGCCGCGGAAGTCATCGTGGGTCGCGGCATCGGCCCCGTCGAGCGACACCGCGACCCGGCTCAGGCCGCAGGCCGCCAGGCGCTCGGCGAGCGCGTCGTCGATCAGCGTGCCGGTGGTGGCGAGGGCGCAGGGCAGGGCGCGGGCGCGGGCGTGCGCGAGGAGGTCGAACAGGTCGGGCCGCTGCAGCGGCTCGCCGCCGCTGAACACCAGGATCGGCCGCCCAAGCTCGGCGATCGCATCGATCAGCGCGCGGCCCTCGGCGGTATCGAGCTCATCGCTGACCGCCAGCTCCTGGCGCCGGCAATGGCGGCAGGCGAGGTGGCAGGCGACCGTGGTCTCCCAGAACACCAGGCGCAGCTCGGCGCGGTGCATCAGCGCAGCCTCTGCGCAGGAGCCGGGCGGCAAGCTGCGCTGGCCGGCAGTGCGGGAAGCGTAGGCTGCCGGCATGCCGCCGCTGGTCGGCATCGTCATGGGCTCGGCGAGCGACTGGGAGACGATGCGCGAGGCGCAGCGCGTCCTCGAGGAGCTCGGCGTGCCCAGCGAGGCGCAGGTCGTCTCGGCCCACCGCACGCCCGACCGCATGTTCGAGTATGCGGCGACGGCGGCGGCGCGCGGGCTCAAGGTGCTCATCGCCGGCGCCGGCGGCGCCGCGCATCTGCCCGGGATGATCGCTGCCAAGACCACCTTGCCGGTGATCGGCGTGCCCTGCCCGACCACGGTCCTGCAGGGCCTCGATGCCCTGCTCTCGATCGTGCAGATGCCGAAGGGCACGCCGGTGGCGACCGTCGCGATCGGCAAGCCCGGGGCGGCCAACGCCGGCTACCTGGCGGCGCAGATCCTCGCGCTCTCCGATCCGGCGCTGGCGGCGCGCCTCGCCGAGCGCAAGGCCGCGGTGCGCGATGCCGTGCTCGCCGAGCGCCTGCCGCCATGAGGCTCGGCATCCTCGGCGGCGGCCAGCTCGGACGGATGCTCGCGCTCGCCGCCGCCCCGCTCGGCGTCAGCGTCCGCGTCTGGGAGGCCGATGCGCGCTGCAGCGCAGCCCGCGCCGCCGAGATCTTCGCCCAGCCGCTCCGCGCCGAGCTGGTGCCGGCCTTCGCCGCCGACCTCACGGCCTGCACCTATGAGTTCGAGCACATCCCCGCCAGCGTCGTCGAGGCCTTGGCCGCGCAGGGCGTGCCGCTGCGGCCGCCGGCGCGCGCCTTCGCCGCCAAGCACGACCGCTGGCGCGAGAAGCAGCTGCTTGAGGAGCTCGGGCTGCCGACCGCGCCCTGCCGGGCGGTGGCGGATGCCGCCGGGCTGCACGCCGCGCTCGCCGACCTCGGGCTGCCGCTCGTCCTCAAACGCCGCCACGGCGGCTACGACGGCAAGGGCCAGGCGGTGGTGCGCGAGGCGGCCGCCGCGTCCGCGGCGTTCCTCGAGCTCGGCGGGCCGGCGATCGCCGAGGCGTTCATTCCCTTCACGCGCGAGCTGTCGCTGATCGCGGCGCGCGGCGGCGATGGCCGCATTGTTTCGTATCCGCTGGTCGAGAATGTGCATGACGGGGGCATTTTGCGCCTGACGCGGGCCCCGGCCGCAGCGAGCGCTGCCCTGCAGGCCGAGGCCGAGGCGATCATGCAGCGCCTGCTCGAGGCCCTCGACTATGTCGGCGTGCTGGCGATCGAGTTCTTCGAGGTCGGCGGCCGCCTGCTGATCAACGAGTTCGCGCCGCGCGTGCACAACAGCGGGCACTGGACGATCGAGGGCGCCGAGACCAGCCAGTTCGAGCAGCATGTCCGCGCGGTGCTCGGTCTGCCGCTGGGCAGTGCGGCGCCGCGCGGCCACAGCGCGATGCTCAACTGCCTCGGCCGCCATCCCGAGGCGGCGGCAGTGCTCGCGGTGCCGGGCGCGCACCTCCACGACTATGGCAAGACGGCGCGCGCTCGCCGCAAGCTCGCGCACATCACGGTGCGCGCCGACAGCGCGGCCGAACGCGAGGCGCTGCTCGAACGCCTCGCGCCGCTGGCGCCTTGGGCCTGACATGGACGAGGGCCGCTGGGTGCGCGCGCCGGAGCTGGCGGTGCCCCTCGCCGAGCTGGCGGCGCTCGGCCGCGTCAACCCCGATCGCTGCCTGCAGCCCTGGATCGCCCGCGCCTGCGGGGTGCAGGCCGGCGATGTCCTCGAGTATCGGATCGAGCGCCGCTCGCTCGATGCCCGGCAGCGCCCGCGCCTGCGCTTCCTCTACCGCGTCGTCGCCCGCATCCGCGACGGCGTCGCGCTCGCGCCCGCAGTCGAGGAGCTGGCGGCGCCGCCGGCGAGCGATGACGCGCTCTGGCATCTGCCGCTGCATCCCGCGCGGCCCCGCGAGGCGATCGTCGTCGGCACCGGGCCCGGCGGACTGATGGCGGCCTACCTGCTCGCCATCCACGGCACCCGCGTGCTGCTGCTCGATCGCGGGAAGACGGTCGACGAGCGCAGCGCCGACATCGCTCGCCTGCACGCGACGCGCCAGCTCGATCCCGACTCCAACTACCTCTTCGGCGAGGGCGGCGCCGGCACCTTCAGCGACGGCAAGCTCTACACGCGGATCAAGGACCGGCGCATCCGCTTCCTGCTCGAAACCTTCGTCGCCGCGCGCGCCCCGCGCCACATCCTCTGGCATCATCACCCGCACATTGGCAGCGATCTCTTGCCGCCCATGTGCCGGCGGCTGCGCGCGATGATCGTCGCGCGCGGCGGCGAGTTCCGCTGGCGGTCGACAGTCGTCGATATTTGGGAGGAGGGCGGGCGCTGTCGGGGCGTGATCCTCGAGAGCGGCGAGCGGATCGCCGCCGACGCGACGGTGCTGGCGATCGGCCACAGCGCGCGCGCCTTGATCGCCCGCCTCGTCGAGCGCGGCCTCGCGCATCGCGCCAAGGGCTATCAGCTCGGCTGCCGCATCGAGCATCCGCAGGAGCTGATCGACCGCGCGCAGTACGGCGCGGTCGCCGGCCGCGACTACCCGCGTCACCTGCTGTCGGCCGCCGAATACCACCTCGTCTCGCGCCCGCCGCCGGCCCTGCAGGCAGCGAGCGTGACGACCTTCTGCATGTGCCCGGGCGGCGAGATCATTCCCGCCACCTCCGATCCTGGTCAGCTCTCGACCAACGGGATGAGCTGCTTCGCTCGCGACTCCGGCTTCGCCAACGCTGGGCTGATCGTCCACCAGCCGGCCGAGCCGCGCGCGCCGCTGGCGGCCCTCGCCCGCCTCGCGCAGCTCGAGCGCGCCTGCTTCCAGGCCGGGGGCGGCGACCTCTCCTGTCCGGCTCAGCGCGCCCGCGACTTCGTCCGCGGCGAGCTCGGCCCCCTGCCCCCGCGCAGCAGCTACCGCCTCGGGCTGCGCCCAGCGCGCCTCGATCAGCTGCTGCCTGCGGCGACCGCGCGCGCGATCGCCGTCGCCCTGCGCTACTTCGAGCGCCTGATCCCCGGCTTCCTGAACGAAGGGACGCTGATCGGCATCGAGGCGCGCGTCTCAAGCCCGATCCGCTTCGAGCGCCACCCCGAGACGCTCGCCAGCTCCCTGCCCGGACTCTGGCTCGTCGGCGAGGGCGCAGGCTACGCCGGCGGCATCGTCAGCGCCGGCATCGACGGCCTGCGCATCGCGGAAAGCATCCTGACCGGCCGCGCCGGCGAGCGCGCTGCCGAGCCCGCCGACGCCTGCCCCGACTGCGTGGCCTGACGGCGCGCGGCCGCCGGCGGCCGCGCGCCGCGGCTCACTCGATGACCGCGTAGATGTCGGTCTCCTCCATCACCAGGTACTCTTCGCCCTGGATCTTGACCTCGGTGCCGGCGTAGCTCGAGAACAGCACGCGGTCGCCGGGCTTGACCTGCATCACCTGCCGCTTGCCGTCCTCCATCACCTTGCCGGGGCCGACGGCGATCACCCGGCCCTCCTTCGGCTTGTCCTTGGCCTTCTCCGGGATGATGATGCCGCCGAGGCTCTTCTCGGAGGCCTGGCTGCGCTGGACGATGACATGGGAACCGATCGGTTGGAGATTGGGTTTGCTCATGGATCGCTCCTGGGAAGTGCCGCCGGCGATCGGCGATCGCCGGCGCAAGCTCATGTGCGGACCGTGTAGTCGGCGTCCTTGATGTCGTCGCCGCCGCCCTTGCTGCCGCCGCCGGCGAAGGCGGAGCCGGCGTTGGCCGCGGCCTCGGCGCCCTGGTAGGCGCCGTAGACGCGCTTGCCGAAGGCCATCGCCGTGCGCTCGAGCTTCTGGATCGCCGCCTCGATCGCGCGGATGTCGCCCTTCTCGCGCACCTTCTCGACCTCGGCGATCGCCGCCTCGATGTCGGCCTTCTCGCTGCCCTGCAGCTTGTCCTTGTGGTCCTCGAGCATGTGCCGCATCTGATGGCAGACCTGCTCGGCCTTGTTGCGGGCCTTGGCCAGCTCCTCGCGGCGGCGGTCGGCTTCCTCGTTGGCCTTGGCCTCGGCGATCATCCGCTCGATCTCCTCCTTCGACAGGCCGGAGGAGCCCTGGATCGCGATCTTCTGCTCCTTGCCGGTCGCCTTGTCGCGGGCCTTGACCTCGAGGATGCCGTTGGCGTCGATCTTGAAGGTCACCTCGATCTGCGGGACGCCGCGCGGGGCCGGCGGAATGCCCGTCAGGTCGAACTGGCCGAGCAGGCGGTTGTCCTTCGCCATCTTGCGCTCGCCCTGGTAGACCTGGATTGTCACCGCCGGCTGGTTGTCGGTCGCGGTCGAGAAGATCTGCGTCTTCTCGGTCGGGATCGTCGTGTTGCGCTCGATCAGCACGGTCATGATCCCGCCCTCGGTCTCGATGCCGAGCGACAGCGGGGTGACATCGAGCAGCAGCACATCCTTGACCTCGCCGGTCAGCACCCCGCCCTGCACTGCCGCGCCGACCGCGACGACCTCGTCGGGGTTGACATTCATCTTCGGCTCCTTGCCGAAGATCTCCTTGGCCATCCGCTGCGCGCAGGGCATGCGCGTCGAGCCGCCGACCAGGATCACCTCGTCGATCTCGCGCGGCGTCAGCTTGGCGTCGCGCAGGCACTGCTCGCAGGGCGCGCGGCAGCGCTCGATCAGGTGGCGCGTGATCTCCTCGAAGGTCGCGCGGGTCAGCGTCTCGTTGAGGTGCTTCGGCTGCCCGTTGACCATCGTGATGAAGGGCAGCGAGATCTGGGCGCTGGTGACCTGCGACAGCTCCTTCTTCGCCTTCTCCGCGGCCTCCTTCAGCCGCTGATGGGCCATCGGATCCTTGCGCAGGTCGACGCCGCCGTTGGCGCGCGCGAAGCGCTCGGCCAGCCAGTTGATGATCTCCTGATCGAAGTCGTCGCCGCCGAGGTGGGTATCGCCGTTGGTCGCCAGCACCTCGACGACGCCGTCGCCGACCTCGAGGATCGAGATGTCGAAGGTGCCGCCGCCGAGGTCGAAGATCGCGATCTTGCCGCTCTTGCCCTTGTCGAGGTGGTAGGCGAGGGCGGCGGCGGTCGGCTCGTTGATGATCCGCTTGACTTCGAGGCCGGCGATCTTGCCGGCGTCCTTGGTCGCCTGGCGCTGGCTGTCGTTGAAGTAGGCGGGCACGGTGATCACCGCCTCGGTCACCGGTTCGCCGAGGTAGTCTTCGGCCGCCTTCTTCAGGTACTGGAGGATCATCGCGCTGATCTCGGGCGGCGTGTACTGCTTGCCGCGGACCTCGACCTTCACCAGCTCGTTGCGGCCGCCGACGATCTTGTAGGGGACGAGCTTCTCCTCGGCCTCCACTTCGCTGTGGCGCCGCCCCATGAAGCGCTTGATCGAGTAGATCGTGTTCTCCGGATTGGTGATCGCCTGGTTGCGCGCCATCTGCCCGATCAGGCGCTCGCCGTTCTCGAGGAAGGCGACGACCGAGGGCGTCGTGCGCATGCCCTCCTTGTTGGCGATGACGACGGGCTCGCCGCCCTCCATCACCGCGACGCAGGAGTTCGTCGTGCCAAGGTCGATGCCGATGATCTTGCCCATTGCAACCTCCGGATGTTCTGCGCTGCCCTCACGCGAACCACTGAGCGACGACCCGGCGCACCGCGGAGAAGGCGATCGGCTTGGGCAGCAGAGCGATCGCTCCGTCGCGGCGCGCCGCCTCCCACAGCGCCGGCTCGGCACGCGCGCTCATCAGCACGACCGCCGGGGTCGGCGGATGGACGCGCGCCCAGTCCAGCAGCTGGAAGCCCGTCATGTCCGGCATGTCAATGTCGGACATCAGCAGGTCGCAGCGATCGCGCTCGAGGAGCCCGATCGCTTCGCGCCCGCAGGCCGCCGTGCGCACCCCCCATCCCAGGCCATCGAAGGCATCGCTGAGCGACTCGCGGACCAGACGGTCGTCGTCGGCGATCAGCACGATGTGGCGGGCGGGGGCCATGACGCGCTCGTTTCGGCCAAGTATTTAGCACGCTCGATGCCAAACCATGGGCGGCGGTGGTCGGGGGGTTCTTGTCAGTTCCGACGTGACTTGCGAGCGGGAGCGGACGACGAGCGGCCTCGGTCGTCATGGTCCATGGTCATTTCGACAGCGTGGCGTCAAGGGAGGGGCGCTCGCCGGCGGCTCCCGGGCTCTCTCCCGCCGCGGCCTGTGCCGCGCGGGGGGTCAGCAGGGCCTGCAGGCGCCGCGCCGCGGCCGCCGGGTCCGGCACCGGCAGGCCGGCGGCGAGCAATGCGGTGTCGCGCAGCGCGGCCAGGATCTCGACCGCCTGCTGCTCGTGGCGCTGCGCGTGCAGGGCGGCGAGCTGCTGGACCAGCGGATGCTCGGGGTTGAGCTCGAGCACCCGCTGCTGCGCCGGCACCGGCTGCCCGAGGCGCTTGAGCATCGCCTCCATCTGCGGACTGATGGCGTAGCCCTCGCTGACGATGCAGGCCGGGGAGTCGGCGAGGCGCGCCGAGAGACGCACCTCGCTGACATCGCCGAGGCGCTCCTTGGCGAAGCTGAGGAAGGGGGCGAGCTCCTTGGCCTTCTGCTCGAGCGCGCGCTTGCCCTCGCCTTCGAGCAGGTCGGCGGCGCCGTGCGCGGCGTTGACCAGACGGCGGCCGTCGAACTCGGACAGGTGCTGGACGACGAACTCGTCGACCGGGTCGACGAGGAACAGCACCTCGCGGCCGGCCTTGACGAAGCCCTCGATCGCCGGGTTGGCGCGCGCCGCCTCCAGGCTCGGCGCCAGCACATAGTAGATCTCGCGCTGGCGCTCGGGGGCGCGGCGGATGTAGTCCTCGAGGCCGGTCGGCGGGCGGCCGGCCTCGGCCTCGGTCCAGGTGCTGCGCCAGCGCGCCAGGCGCGCCAGGCGGTCGCGCTGCTCGGGATCGGTGACGATGCCCTCGCGCAGCACCATGCCGAAGGCAGCGTCGATCTTCTGCCAGGCCTGGCGCTCGGTTTCCTCGCTCGACTGCGCGAGCTTGAGCAGGTGGTCGAGGATGCGCTTGGTCAGCTGCTTGCGCAGCTGCTCGACGACCGCCTGCTGCTGCACGAGCTCGCGGCTGACATTGAGCGGCAGGTCGTCGGAGTCGACGATGCCGCGGACGAAGCGCAGCCACTCCGGCAGCAGGGTGCGGCAGTCGTCGGTGATGAACACGCGCCGGACATAGAGCGCGACGCCGCGCCGCTCGCGGTCGAAGAGATCGAGCGGCTTCTCGCTCGGGATGAAGAGCAGCGTCGTGTAGCTCAGCCGCCCCTCGACCGTCGCGTGGATGCGCGTCGCCGGCGTGTCGTAGAGCCGGCAGGCGCTGTGGTAGAACTTCCGGTAGTCGTCCTCGCTGATCGTCTCCTTCGGCTTGGTCCACAGCGGCACCCCGCTGTTGACCTGCTCCCACTCCCCGCCCTTGCCGCCCTTCGGCATGCGGATCGGGTAGGGCACGTAGTCCGACCAGCGGACGATCAGCTCGCGCAGCCGTGCCTCGTCGAGGAACTCCTCGGCGTCGTCCTTGAGGTGGAGGATGACGCTGGTGCCGCGCGCGGCGCGGGCGATGCGCTCGGTGGTGAACGAACCGTCGCCGCGGCTCTCCCAGCGCACGCCCTCGTCGCTGCCGAGGCGCGCGCTGCGGCTCTCGACGACGACGCGCTCCGCGACCATGAAGGCCGAGTAGAAGCCGACGCCGAACTGTCCGATGAGCTGGGCCTGCTTGCGGGCGTCCTCGGCGAGCGAGGCGAGGAAGGCCTTGGTGCCGCTCTTGGCGATCGTGCCGAGGTGCTCGATCGCCTCGGCCTCGCTCATCCCGATGCCGTTGTCGCGGATCGTCAGCGTCCGCGCCTCGCGGTCGGCGACCACCTCGATCCGGTAATCGCTGTCGCCAGCCGACAGCTGCGGCTCGGTCAGCGAGAGGAAGCGCAGGCGGTCGCAGGCGTCGCTGGCGTTGCTGATCAGCTCGCGCAGGAAGATCGCGCGGTCGCTGTAAAGGCTGTGGATGACGAGGTGCAGCAGCTGCTGCACCTCGGTTTGGAACTGATGCGTCGCCATGGCGTCACAATGACCCAGCGCCGCGCAGGTGCAGCAAACGGCGTTCCGCTTCAGCGGATGCCGGCGAGGCGGGCGATCCGGGGCAGCTCGCCGACCAGCGGCCTGAGGTAGGGCAGCACGCGCTCGGGGACGATGTCGTTGCCGGCCTCGTTGATCCAGGAGCGCGGCAGCGGCTTGGTCTCCTTGGCCACGCTGGCCAGGGGGGTGGTGAAGCAGGCGACGCGGTACGGATCGTCGAAGCGCTGGAAGGCGATCGAGCAGCTGCGCTCGCCGCGGACGACGGCCTCGACCGCGGCGACCCCGGCAAGCCGCGCCTCGCGGGCGTCGGTCTCGCTGACGACGCCGGGGAAGCAGCGCTGCAGGTAGCCGAAGGTGTCGGCGCGCACGCGGTGCTTCTTATCGGGCATGACCCGCGCGAGATGCCGGCGCACGGCTTCCGCCAGGTAGTCGCCGAGGGCCCCGCTGCCCGAGAGCTGCTTGTTGCCGTGGCTGTCGACCTCGCTCAAGGCGATGATCTCCGCGCCGCCGGGCCCGTGGATGCCCTCCGAGACCGCGACCACGCAGCGGCCGAGGCGCCGATAGACGGCCTCGACATCGCGGCAGAAGGCGTCGAGCGCGAAGTCGACCTCCGGGCAGTAGATCAGGTGCGGCCCATCGTCGGGGTAGATCCGGGCCAGGGCGCTGGCCGCGGTCAGCCAGCCGGCGTTGCGCCCCATCACGACGTTGATCTTGATCCCGGCCAGCGAGCGGTTGTCGAGGTTATCGCCGATGAAGGCCTGGGCGACGAACTTCGCCGCCGAGCCGTAGCCCGGGCAGTGGTCGGTGACGCGCAGGTCGTTGTCGATCGTCTTCGGGCAGTGCACGCAGGCGAGGTCGTAGCCGGCGGCGCGCGCCATCTCGTCGATGATGTGCGCGGTCTCCGCCGTGTCGTTGCCGCCGATGTAGAAGAAGGCGCGGACGTTGAGCTCGCGGAAGCGCGCGAAGATCTGCTCGCAGTCCTCCTTGGAGGCCTTGCGGCGCACGCTTTTCAGCGCGCTCGACGGCGTCGCGGCGACGGCCTCGAGGTTCGCCGGGTCCTCGAGCGCGAAGTCGACGAACTCGTTCTTCAGGATGCCGTTGATGCCGTGCACGGCGCCGAGCACGCGGGTGAACAGCTCGGGCCGCAGCAGGCAGGCCTTGACGACGCCGACCAGGGTCTGGTTGATGACGGCGGTCGGCCCTCCGCTCTGGCCGACGACCGCGGTGCCGGGAGTGAACGCCATGGCGCTATCCTGTGCCGCGCGCGGTCGCGACAAGGGCGCTGGCGGGGCGCTGTCGGGGCGCTATGCAGCCGGCGTGCGCCTCGTCTTCCTCGGGACCGCCGCCGGCCAGCCGACGCGCACCCGCAATGTCTCGGCGCTCGCCCTGCTGTTCCCCGAGGGCGGCTGGTGGCTGGTCGACTGCGGCGAGGCGACCCAGCACCGGGTGCGCGAGGCCCGCCTCCGGCCGCTGCGCTGCGAGCGCATCCTGCTGACCCACCTGCACGGCGACCACTGCTGGGGCCTGCCCGGGATGCTGCTGGCGATCGCCATCGCCGGCCGGCGCGAGCCGCTGCAGGTCGCGGGCCCGCGCGGGCTGGCGCGCTTCCTCGACGCCGCGCTCGGCGTCAGCGGCACCGAGCTGCCCTACGAGCTCGAGATCCGCGAGCTGCCGGACGAACCGCGCGGCGAGCCGCTCGCCGGCCCGGGTTGGCGCGCGCGGCCCTTCGCGATCCGCCACCGCGTGCCCTGCGTCGCCTGGCTGATCGAGGAGCCGCCGCGGCCGGGCCGCGTCGATCCGGCGCGGGCGCGCGCCCTCGGCATCGCCGATCCGCGGCTGCTCGGCCGCTTGCAGCGCGGCGAGACCGTGACGCTGGCCGATGGCCGCCGCATCGCGCCGAGCGCCGTCCTCGATCCGCCGCCGCCGCCACGGCGCGTGCTGATCTGCGGCGACACCGACGACGCCGACGCCGTCATCCCGCACGCGCGCGGCGTCGATCTCGTCGTCCGCGAGGCGACCTACCCCGCCGGCATGGAGGCCAAGGCCGCGCAGTGGGGGCACAGCACGGCGGCGATGACCGGGGCCTTCGCCGCGCGGCTCGCCGCCCGCCGCCTGGTGCTGACGCACTTCGGCGGCCGCCACAGCGACCCCGAGCGCGCGGCGCAGCTGCAGCGCGAGGCCGCGGCGGCGGCGCCCGGCGTCGAGGTCCTCGTCGCCGAGGACCTGATGCGCCTCGAGGTCGCGCGCGCCGCGCCCTAGCCGCGCATCCAGGCCTCGAGGCCGGCGAGGTCCTTGGGGATCTCGCGCGTCAGCTCGGCGCAGCCGTCGCGCGTGATCAGCAGGTCGTCCTCGATGCGCACCCCGATGCCCTCATCGGCCAGGTAGATCCCTGGCTCGTTGGTGATCACCATGCCGGGCGCCAAGGGCTGGCGGCGATCGCCGACATCGTGGACATCGAGGCCGAGGAAGTGGCCGATCCCGTGGTGGCGCTCGTAGCCGGCGCCGATCAGCGGCTTCCAGGCGAGGTCGTTGAGCTCGTCGAAGGTGATGCCGGGGCGCGCCTGCTGGCGGACGCGCTGGTTCGCGGCGAGCACCAGCTCGTAGATTTCGCGCAGCCGGCGCTCGCTGAACTGCCCGCTGCGCGGCACGGTGCGCGTGACGTCGGCGCAGTAGCCGTCGGCGGTGGCGCCGGAATCGATCAGCACCGGCTTGCCGTCGGCGAGCGGCTGGTCGTTGTGCGGATAGTGCAGGATCGCCGCCTGCTTGCCGCTGCCGACGATCGGCGGGAAGGCCAGCGGCGCATAGTCGTCCTTGCGGTAGTGGAAGTGCAGGAGGGCGGCGATCTCCGACTCGCGCTGCAGGCGCGGCACCTCGCGCAGCACCGCGCGCAGGCCGGCGGCGGTGCGCGCGATGGCGCGGCGGATGCTCGCGAGCTCGTGGGCGTCCTTGACAGCGCGCAGCGGCGCGAGGTGCGGCTCGGCGTTGAGCACGGCGATCGCCGGCGCCAGGCGCTGGCGCCAGGCCTCGTAGGCGCGGGCCTGGAAGCCCGGCTCGCGGCTGCGGTGGCACATCGCGAGCACGCCGCCGGCGCGGCGCGCCGCGAGGTGCACGCGGTCCTCCAGGGTCTGGCGGTGGGCGATCGCGCCGGCGCCGAACAGCTCCCGCGCCTGCTCGTTCGGCGGCAGCCGCGCGCCGTCCCAGATCGCGCGCGCCGGGTCGCCGGGATCGAGGAACAGCGTGTCGCTCGGGCGCCGCGCGGGATCGAGCAGCAGCGCCGCGTCCGGCTCCTGGCAGCCGGTCAGCCAGGCGAACCAGGGATCCTGGCGATCGCGGCGCAGCTCCGGCTCGTCGCAGCCGACGACGAGCAGCGGCACCGGCTGGCCGAAGGCCTGGGCGAGCGCGGCGAGCGCGGCCTGGCGGCGGCGACGGTAGGCGCTCAGGGGGTGCGGCGGGCGGACGACGCGCATGACGGCAGTGTCGGAAGGCGGCGCGGCGCGCCAGCTCAGCGGCCGATCGGGAAGCGGTGCTGGCGGCCGAGCTCGTCGCTGAACACCGCGACATTGCCGGCGTCGAGCTCGAGGAAGCGCCAGCGCCCGAGCTGCTCGCCGACGGCGAGCAGGCGCGGCGGCTCGTCGGGCAGCTGGGCGAGCAGCCGCAGGGAGCCGTCGGGCAGGCGGGTGTAGCCGAGCACCCGCGGAGCGTCGCCGGCGCCCGGCGGCGGCAGGCGCGGCAGCTCGAGCTTCGGCGGCTGGATCGGCACGATGCGCGGCGGCGGGCGCGGCGGCGGCGTCGCGATCGGCGCCGGCTGCAGGCGCTGGCGCTCGACCGCGCGCTCGCGCCACGGCACGAAGGGGTTGTCGTCGTTCACATAGAAGCTTTCGAAGGCGCCGAGCGGCTGGACCTCGGCGACGATCGCCTCGAGCTCGCCGCCGGGATGGCCGGGCACGGGCGGCGGCGGCAGCGGCGGCACCCCGAGCGCCAGCCAGGCGAGGGCGGCGCCGGCGGCGGCCAGCGCGAGCGCGGCGCCGAGCGGGGCCAGGCGCGTCATGGCCGGCTCCGCAGTGCGGGACGCCGCGGCCCGGCCTCGCCCTGGCGCTGCGTCTCGGGGATGAAGTCGAGGGCGGCGAGCTCGAAGGTCGCGTCGAGCTGGGCGATGTCGTCGCGCGCGCGCTGGTTGCGCGAGGAGATCGCCAGGCCGCGGATGATCAGCGGGAAATCGTCCTCGGCGGTGCGGCCGAAGCGATGGAGGATCCACAGGATCGTCTTGTGCGAGCCGCGCACGCGCAGGGTCAGCGGCAGCTCGCGCAGCAGCGGCGGGCGGCTCAGCGGGCCGGTCTCGTAAGGCTTGCCGTGCTTGATCTCGAACCACTCGACGGGATCGGGGGCGGCGAGCACGACGCTCAGCGCCTTGTCGGTCAGCTGCAGCATGTCGAGCAGGGCCTGGGCCTCGCTGTCGGGCGGCACGCGGTCGTCGGGCGGGAAGCCGAGGCGCTCGTCGCTCTCGATGCGCCGCGCCTGCGCCTGCTCGCGCAGGCGCTGCCGCACCTCGACGAAGCGGTTGAGGAAGAACTTGCCTTTCTCCGGCTCGGCCTCGGGGACGACGAACTCCGGGCGGCGGCGGAAGCCGTAGCCGCCCTTGAGGCGGGCCAGGACCTGGCGCAGCTCCTCGTTGGCGGCGCGCTGGCGCTGCACGCGCTCGGCCAGCGGCTCGGGGCCGGCGATGCGCGCGGCCTCCGCGGCGGCGCGCTCGAGCGCCTGCGCGGCCTCGTGGCGCGCGTGCCACGCCGCGGCGCTGCCGGCCGCCGCCGCCAGCAGCGCGCCGAGCAGGACGCCGGAGGCCCAGCGCCGCGGGCGCCGCAGGTCGGGGCTCACGGCCCTCCCTCCTCGCCGACCGCCAGCTGCTCGGCGCTGACCGTCGCGTAGGGGAAGAAGCAGTGGAAGCGGAAGGAGAACTCCTCGTCCTTGCGCTCGGTGCGGCGGTTCTTCAGCACGACATGGCGAAACAGCGGGCTGCCCTCGGGCGTGCGCCACTCGGCGAGCGCCCTCTGGTAGCGCTCGATGAACGACACCATCTCGACATCGCTCTTCTTGGCGTCGAAGCGCACGCGGCCGGCGAGCTCGATGCCGCCGCGCTCGATCAGGCTGTCGCGACGCGGCGGCTGGCCGCCGCGCGCGGCGGCCAGCCGGCTGCCGCCCGCCGCCTCGCTGTCGCCCGCGCCCGTGCCGCTGACGCCGATGGTGCGCAGCTCGGTCACCCACAGCTCCTGCGAGGCCCGCGTCTGCTCCTTCAGCGCGCGCACCGTGTACAGCAGGTCGCGCGCGGCATGCACGCGGACGACGATCGCGCGCAGGTCCTCGCGCAGGGCGTCGCGCTCGGCTTCGAGCGCCGCCAGCTCCGCGCCGAGGCGCCGCTGCTCGGCGACGGCGGCGGCGAGGCGCGCGGCCTGCGCGCGGTCGCGCTCGGCGTGCGCCAGCAGGCCGAGGGCGGCGCCGAGGCCGGCGACCAGCAGGGCGGCGGCCGTCACCCACAGCCACAGCAGCTCGCGCAGCCACGCCTCACGCCGCGCTTCAGCCTCCGGGCGCAGGTCGAGCGGCGGGACATCGGCATCGTCGAGCGACAGCGCCAGGCCGAGGGCGCGAGCGAAGCGCGCTGGCTCCGCGGGCGGCGCGCCGCTGAGGCCCGAGAGCGGGTCGAGCAACGACACCGGCAGCTGCAGCCGCTGGCCGAGGTAGGCGGCGAGGCCGGGCAGCAGGGCGCCGCCGCCGCTCAGCCGCACCTCGGCCACCGGCAGCTCGCGGCGCTTGAGCTGGGCGCGGAAGAAGGCGAGGGCGGTGGCGATCTGGCTGGCCCAGGCGTCGGCGGCGCGGCGCAGCGCCGCCGCCCGCGGGTCGGCGTCGGAGGCGCCGTCCTCGTCGAAGCGCAGGTCCTCGCTCGCGGGCGCCGCGGCGAGCTCGGCGGCCTGCGGCTCGGCGAAGGCCGCGCTGGCGAGCTCGCGCAGGGCCTCCGGGGCGCGGCGCGCCTCGCCGCCGGCGTCGATGATCGCCTGGAGAAAGTGGCGGACGCCGAGCGGCAGGCGGCGCGCGGCGTGGACGCGGCCGGCGCTGACCAGCGCGAGGTCGCTGCCGGTCGCGCCGAGGTCGACGACGAGCGCGAGCTCCTCGCCGGCCTGGCGGGCGGCGAGCGTCGCCAGCGCCAACGGCCCCCAGCTGATGGCGGCGGGGCGCAGCCCGGAGCGCCGCAGCGCGCGCTGCAGCTCGCGCACCTGCTCGGCCGGCGCCACCACCCCGAGGTAGGTCGCTTCCTCCTCGTTCGCCGTCAGGCGGACGGCGTCGGCGCACTGGTCCTGCTCGTCGTCCGGCAGCAGCTCGAGGCGCAGGACGCGCGCGACGCGCTCTGGCGGCAGCGGCGGCAGGTGCAGGAAGCGCGCGAGGGCTTCCAGCTCGCTGGACGCGACCACCGCGCGGGCGCTCGGCACGCTGGCGGCGAGCTCGGCGAGGACGGTGGCGAGCGGCCGCTCGCTGCCGTCGGGGGCGCGGCGCGGCGCCTCCGCCCAGGCGACGAGACGCGCGCCGTCGACGACCGCCGCGCGCACCGCCTCGCTGCCGATGTCCAGGCCGAGGGCGCGCGCCATCAGCGCCGCACCCCCGTCCGTCCGCCCTGCGGCAGCCGCGGCCGCGGCTGCTCGGCCCGCTCGCTGGCGGCGCGCGCGCGCTCCGCCTCCTCGGCTCGGCGCTCGGCCTCGGCCTCGCGCACCTCCTCGGGCAGCACGACGGTGACGGCGTCGCGCAGGCGGCGGATGTCCTCGCCGATGCGCGCGCCCGTCGGGTCGATCAGATGGGCGGTGACGAAGATCAGCAGGTTGCGGCGATCCATGCCCTTGCTCGCATGGCTGAACAGGCGGCCGAGGCCGGGGACGCGGCGCAGCCCGGGCACGCCGCCGTCGCGCTCGTTGACGACCTCGGTGGTCAGGCCGCCGAGCACGACGGTCTGCCCGTTCTTGATGTGCAGGGTCGTCGCCAGCGTGCGGGTGATGAACTCCGGCTGGCTGACGACGAGCTGCTCGCTGTCCGCGCCCGGGCTCGGCTGGTAGGCGATCCGCGTCGTGTTGTAGTTGCCGCTGCGCTGGGTGACGGTCGGCCGGATATCGAGCGTGATCGTGTCGTCGTTGCGCGCCACCGAGGGCCGGATCCGCAGGGTGAAGCCCTCCTGCACGGTCTTCCACACCGGCCGCGGCACCGCCGTCTGCGAGGTGACGAGGTATCCGGACTGGTCGCGCGTGTTGCCGGTGGTGATCGTCTGGAACTCGTAGTTCTCGATGAAGCTGACCGACTGCAGCAGCTGGATGACGCCGACCGCGTTGTTGACGGTGAGGATGCGCGGCTCGGCCAGGCTCTGCGCCTTGCCCTCGCTCTCCAGCATCTGCAGCGAGGCGAAGATCCCCGGGCGATCGCGGCCCTCGGGCGAGTACAGGACCTGGGCGAGCAGGCCGCCGACGAGATTGCCGCCGGAGCTCGCGGTGACGCCGCTGATCGTCGCTGGCGAGGGCGAACCCGGGCCGGGGGTGAGGCCGACGGGTCCGAACACCGAGCCGTGCGGTCCGGTGATGCTGTAGCGCTCGCCGAGCGCCGCTCCGCCCCAGTCGATGCCGATGCGCCGCGCCGCGTCCTCGCTGATCTCGATGAAGCGGGCCTCGATCAGGATCTGCGCGTTGTGGTAGTCGAGGGCGCGCAGCAGGCGCTTGAGCTCGGAGATCGCCCACGGCGTCGCGCGCACGTAGAGCGTGTTCGACTTGCGCTCGAGGTAGAGCCGGCCCTCGCTCGGCCAGCCGACGACGAGCTCGGGGACCTTCTCGAGAAAGCGCTCGAGGTCGCTTTGTCCCTGTCCGCCGGCGCCGCCGCTGGCGGCAGCGGCCGCCGCCGCGGCTTTGTTGTCGGCGGGAGCGCTCGGCACCGTGCCGCCGCCGGCCGGCGTGCTGCCGACCGGGGAGGGCAGCTGCGGCTCGCTGACGACATCGGTCAGGCCCGAGGACAGGCGGATGATCTCCGAGACCAGGACCGCGTCGTCGGCGGCGCCGATGAACACCGTGTTGGCGGAGTAGTTGTAGCGGATGTTGACGAGCTTGGCGATGGTCGACAGCGCGTTCTCCACCGTGTCGTCGACGAGGTGCAGGGTCAGCGTCTGCTCTGGCAGGGCCTCGTCGAGGATCACGTAGTTGATCCCGGCGATCGCGAACAGCGGTTTGAGCAGCTCGCCGACCTTGACGCCGTCGTAGCTCAGCGAGACCTTGGCCTGCAGCCGGGCGCGCACCGCCTGCCGCTCCGCTTCCTGCACATCCTCGTCGAAGACCCACACGGTGCGCGGCACGCTCGGCGGCGCCTGCGGCACCAGGCCGCGGCGCTGGGCGTCGGCCAGCGCCTCCTCGGCGCGGTAGGCGCGCTCGCGTTCCAGGGCCGCCCGCTCGCGCTCGAGCATCTGCTGCAGGATGCGGTACTTGAGGCGCAGCGTCGCCGGCTCGTGCGGGTGGTCGCGCAGGATCGCGTTGCAGCCGGCGACCGCCCGCGGGTAGTCGCCGGCGGCGAGGTGATACTCGACGATCTCGAGGCGCAGCCGGACATCGCGCTCGGCGCGCGCCTTGGCCGCGGCGTAGTCGGCGTTGGCCGCCGCGGCCTCGGGCCCGGCGAGGCGCGCCTGCTCGTCGAGCAGGGCGCGGATCTCGGCCTCCAGGGCGCGGATGCGCGCGCCGTAGTCGTCGGCGGTCGGGGGCGTCGCCTCGGCGGCGCAGGCGAGCGCGCAGAGCAGCAGCAGCAGCCAGTGGAACGGCACGCGGCACCTCGGGGTTGCGGAGAGCATGCGGGGTACAGGCTTGATACGCTGGCAGCGGGGGCACCGTTGACAACCCTCCGCGCCGACCGCCCGTATGCGCGCCACGCCCCTCGCCGATCGCCACCGCGCCGCCGGCGCCCGCTTCACGGAGTTCGCGGGCTGGCAGCTGCCGCTGCAGTTCGCCGGGATCGTCGCCGAGCACGGCGCGGTGCGCGAGCGCTGCGGCGTCTTCGATGTCTCGCACATGGGCCGCCTGCGCCTCGTCGGCCCGCGAGCCGCCGAGCTGCTCGCGCGCTGGCTGTCGCGGCGGGTGCGCGATCAGGCCCCGGGCCGCGTGCGCTACGCGCTGGCGCTGGCCGAGGACGGGACGATCCTCGACGACCTGCTCGCCGCGCGTCTCGGCGACTACGAGTTCCTGCTCGTCGTCAATGCCGTCAACCGCGAGGCGCTGCTGGCGCGCTGGCAGCCGCAGACCGCGCCGGCGAGCGCGGTCCTCGGCGACGAGACGCTGGCGACGGCGATGCTGGCGGTGCAGGGCCCGCGGGCGGCGGCGGTGCTCGCCGCCATCGGCATCGCGCTTTCCGCCCTGCCGCGCTTCGGCTGCCGCCTGCTGCGCTGGCAGGGCGGGGAGCTGCTGGTCAGCCGCACCGGCTACACCGGCGAGGACGGCGCGGAGCTGATCTGCGCGGCGGAGGCAGCGGGCGCGCTGTGGGACGCGCTGCTCGCCGCCGGCGCCCAGCCCTGCGGGCTGGGAGCGCGCGATACGCTGCGCCTCGAGGCCGGCCTGCCGCTCTACGGCCACGAGCTGTCGCGCGCGGTCTATCCCGGCGAAGTCGGGCTCGACTGGGCGGTGGACGGCGACGACGAGGCCTGCGGGGTGGCGGCGGCGCGGGCGGCGGGGCGCGCCGGCCTGCACCGCCGCCTGGTCGGGCTGATCGCCCGCTCGCGTCGCGTGCCGCGTCCGGGCTACGCCGTGCTGCGCGGTGAGCGGCGGATCGGCGCGATCAGCTCCGGCAGCTTCTCGCCGACCCTCGGCCAGGCGATCGCGATGGCCTTGATCGATGCCGACTGCGCGACGCCCGGCAGCGAGGTCAGCATCGACATCCGCGGCGAGCCGGAGCCCGCCGAGCTCGTGGCGCTGCCGTTCTACCGCCGCAGCTAGCGGCGGCGCTCGCCGCTTGGGTGCGCGCCGTCGTGCCGATACTCAGCGCATGCCGCTGCTCGAGCTCGGCCACGACTGGCAGCGCGCGCGCGCCCTGCAGCGCGGCGGCGACCACACGCCGCCGCTGGTCGCGGCCGGCCTCGATGTCGAGCTGGCGACGGTCGGCGGGGTGCGCCAGCGCGTCCTGCGCCTCGGCGGCATGGCGATCATCTTCGGGGCCTTCCCGGCGTCGTTCGCCGATTTTCTGCATTTCGCGCGCGCCCGCCTCTTCCTGCCGAGCGAGCGCACGCGCAACCTCGACAGCGTCCTCGGCACGCGGATCCTCGCGCTGTGGGCCTGGCTCCCCGGAGTCCAGGCCGACTGCTACCTCGAATACGATCGCGCGACCGATCGCGTCGAGGTCTGGCTGCTGCGCCGCCAGGAAGCGCAGCCGATCGATGTCCGTCACCCGCCGGCGGGGATCGATGCCTGGTTCCTCGAGGGGCTGGTGCTCTCCGGGCCGGCGTCGTGGGGCGGGGCCGCCGGCCTCGAGCGGCTGTGCCAGCGCTACGGCGAGAGCCCCCTGCTGATCGCGGCGCTGCTGGCCGAGCACCTCGATCGGCGCGGCAAGGATCTCGCCGCCGCCGTCGACATCGCGCGCCGCGCCTGGCCCCAGCTCGATGAGCGCGACGAGCACGCCTGGATCGCCGCCGGCGAGCGCTGCCATCCCTGGGCGGCGGTGCAGCTCGGGCGGCTGGCCCTGCGCTGCGGCCAGCTGCGCGCCGCGCGCGTCCTGCTCGAGCGCACGCCGCACAGCGGGGTCCCGCTCGTCGCCTGGTTCGACCTCGGCCAGGCCTGCGAAGCCCTCGGCGATGTCATCGCCGCGGCGCGCGCCTTCCAGCGCTACACCGAGCGCCAGGGCAGCGATCCCGATGGCTGGCGCCGCCTGCTGCTGTGCCAGCTGCGGCTGGCCGACTACGATCACGCGGAGCAGGCCTTGCGCCGCTGGCGCGAGGCCGATGGCGACGAGCGCGCGTTCGCGCAGCGCTTCGTCGGCCAGGTGATGACCGCCGCGCTGCGCCTCGATGAGCGGACGCGGCTGGCGAGCTGGCTCGGCGCGCGCCTGACGCGCGGCCTGTCGGCGGTGCTGCCGCTGCCGGAGCTGGCGCCGCCGCCGCCGGGGGCGAGCGCCGCCGCCTGGCGCGCCCTGCAGGAGGCCGTCCAGGCCCTGCCCGCCGAGCTCGAGGCGGCGGCCCAGCGCGTCGTCCTGCTGGCGCTGCCGCTGCTGGCGCCCCTGCATCCCGAGGAGCGCGGGGCCGATGCCGCCGCGCTCGCGCGCAGCGCGGCGCTCGCCTTGTCGCTGTGGGGCCGCTTCGCCGGGCAGCCCGATCCCTGCCCGCAGGGCCCGCCGCCCTGGCTGCTCGCGCTCGCCGCGCGCCTGCGCGGCGATGCGCAGACTGCGGGCTGAGGGGCTGGCGGCGACGCGCGGCGGCCGCATGCTCGCGCGCCATGCCGCACGATGACGATGCCGCCACCGAGTCGCGCTTGCACCTGCCAGCGCTGGGCGCGGTGGCGCAGGAGATCGCGGCGACGGTGGCCATGCCCCGGCCCGAGGCGATCCAGGCCCTGCGCGCGATCCGCGCGCGCGAGTACGAGGCCCTGCATCGCCAGCTCGTCGCCCATATCAACGAGACCACCGGCCACGACATCGTCCTCGCCCTGACCTCGCTGACCGATGCGATCGTCTGCGCAGTCGTCGAGCGCGCGCTGCGCCGCAGCGGGGCGCCCGCGGACTGGACGGAGCGGGCCGGCCTCTTCGCCCTCGGCGGCTACGGGCGCGGCGAGATGCACCCGCACAGCGATCTCGATGTGCTGATGCTCGTCCTCGAGCCGGCGCCGGAGTGGGCGCGGCCGCTGTGGGAGGAGATCCACACCCTGCTGTGGGACCTGCGCTACCAGGTCGGCGGCGCCCTCCGCACCGAGGGCGACCTGCAGCGCATCGTCCTCGACGACTTCGTCACCGCGACGGCGCTGATCGAGGCCCGGCCGCTCATTGCCGGCGACGCCCCGGTCGAGGCGCTGGCGGCGGTGCTGCGCCGGCTGCGCGAGCGGCGCGCCGAGGCCTTCCTCGCCCACAAGCTGCACGAGCTCGCCGAGCGGCGGCAGGCGGCCGGCGCCTCGCTGTTCGTCATGGAGCCGAACCTGAAGAACAGCCCGGGCTGCCAGCGCGATGTCCAGCTCTTGTCGACCATCGCCTTCCTCTGGTGCGGGCGGCGCAGCCTGTTCGCGCTCGAGGATCTCGGCGGCATCGCCCGCGCCGATCTGACGCAGGTGCTCGCCGCCCACGACCACCTGCTCGAGCAGCGCGCGCTGCTGCACTTCCGGCACCAGCGGAAGCAGGATGTCTTGCAGCTGGCCGACCAGGTCGAGGCGGCGCGCCTGCTCGGCTACAGCGATGTCTCGCGTCTGCGCGCCGTCGAACACTTCATGCGCTGGCACTACGGCCAGGTACGGCATGTGCATCAGACGCTGGAGCTCGCTGCGGCGCGCTATCAGGCGCGGCAGCGGCGAGGGCCCTCGCTGCTCGCCACGCGCCGCACGCTGCTGCCGCATTTCATGCTGATCGCCGGCAAGGTCTACGCCACCGACGATGATCTCTGGCAGCTGCCGCAGCTCGGCGCGCGCCTGCTCGAGATGTGCCGCGAGGCGCAGCGCGCCGGCGCCCGGCTCTCGGTCGAGCTGATCCGCGCCATCCGCCAGCGCGTGGCGCTGATCGACGACGCGGCACGCGCCGACCGCCGCGCCGCCGCCGCCTTCCTCTCGATCCTCGGCGACCACGGGCGGATGAAGCCGATCCTCAGCGACATGCATGCCGCCGGCCTGCTCGGGGCTTGGTTCCCGGAGTTCGGGCTCGTCGACTGCCTGATGCAGTTCAACGCCTGGCACCAGTACACGGTCGACGAGCACACGCTGATCGCGCTCGGCAACCTCGACGACCTGGCGGCCGGCAAGGCCGAGGGCCTGCCCGGAATGCGCCGCGTCTACGCGCAGCTGCCGCGCAAAGACCTGCTGGCGCTCGCCCTGCTCATGCATGACCTCGGCAAGTATGCCGGGCACGGCCATGTCGCGCGCGGGGCGATGATGGTCGGGCCGGTCGCGCGCCGCCTCGGCCTGCCGCGCGCCGACGAGGACCTCGTGCACTTCCTCGTCGCCCAGCATGTCGCGCTGTCCGACGCCAGCCGCATGCGCGACATCCGCGAGCCGAGCTTCCTCGAGGCCTTCGCCGCGCGCATCGGCACGCGCGAGCGCCTCGACTACCTCTACTGCCTGACCTGGGCCGACGCCAAGGCCGTCGGCGAGGGCGTGCTGACCGGCTGGCAGGAGGAGCTGCTCGGCGAGCTCTACCGCGCGCTGGCCGAGCGCCTGGCCGGAGCCTCGACCGTGCCCGACGACGAGCCGCTGCGCAGCGCGCTGGTCGGAATGGGCGTCGAGGATGTCGATGCCGCGGCCTTCCTCGCCGATCTCGGGTCCTCGTACATCCACCAGGCGGCGCCCGATGAGGTCCGGCGGCACTGGCGCGTGCATGCCGAATGCCAGCGCTCCGGCATCGGGATGGAGCACGAGCTGCTCGCCGAGGGCCCGCAGATCGAGCTCTACCTCGCGCTGCCCGATCGCCACGCGCTGTTCGCCGATGTCGCCGCCGTGCTCTCCGGCCACGGCTTCGACATCCTCGGCGTGCGCACCTGGATCACCCGGCTCGGCATCGTGCTGTACACGATGCGGCTGACCAGCATCTACCCCGCGCGCCTGCAGGAGCCGGAGACCTGGCGCCGCCTGCGCGAGGACCTGGCGGCGACCGCCGCCGGCCGGCTCGATCCGCGGCCGCTGCTCGAGCGCCGCCGCCAGGCGATCCGCCTCGATCGCCCGCCCGACAGCGGCTTCGACGACCACGCGGTGAAGATCGACAACCGCACCTCGCCGCGGCACACGATCGTCGATGTCATCACCCGCGACGAGGTCGGCCTGCTCAGCCGCCTCTGCCGCGCGATCTCCGAGGCCGGCTGCGATATCGGCTATGCGAGCATCAACACGCTCGGCGATGTCGCGGTCGATGTCTTCTATGTCACCGCCCAGCAGGCCAAGCTCGACGCCGAACGCGCCGAGCAGCTGCGCGCGGCGCTCATCGCGGCGCTGGGCCTGCCGGCGCCGCGGGCTGCTCCGCTGCCCTGAGCGGCGCGTAGGCCGCTGGCTGCGGCGGCCGGCGCCAGGCGCGCCAGATCAGCCAGAGGCCGATGGCGAACAGCGGCAGCGTCAGCGCCTGGCCCTTGCTCATGAAGCCGAGCAACGGCGGGATGTCGCCGAATCCGGGCTGGCCGCGGTCGGGCTCGCGGAAGAACTCGCCGATGAAGCGCCCGAGCCCGTAGAGGACGGCGAAGCCGCCGAGCGTCAGGCCGGGGCGACGGTGCCGGGCATGCAGCGGCAGCAGGATGGCGGCGATCAGCAGGCCCTCGAGGACGGCGGCGTAGAGCTGGCTCGGATGGCGCGGGACGGGGGGATCGGCGTGCGGGAAGATCACCGCCCAGGGTCCGTCCCAGGGCCGGCCCCACAGCTCGCCGTTGATGAAGTTGGCGATCCGCCCGCAGGCGATGCCGAGGGGGCCGACCGCGGCCAGGGCGTCGCCGAGGACGAGCGGGTGCTGCCGGCGCCGCCACGACCACCACCAGGCGGCGAGCGCGATGCCGATCATGCCGCCGTGGCTGGCCATCCCGCCCTCGTGCAGCGCCAGCAGCTTCCACCACGGGAAGCCGTCGCTCCACGTGACGAACAGCGCAGGCTCGTAGAAGGCGGCGTAGCCGAGGCGGCCGCCGGCGATCATGCCGAGCGCGACGGTCATCGCGAAGTCGCCGACCTCGGCGCTGGCCATCGGCAGGCGGCCCTGGCGCGCCCAACGGCGCAGCAGCCACCAGCCGAGGACGATGCCGACGAGGTAGCTGACGCCGTACCAGCGGATCCCGAAGTCGCCGCTGATGCGCCAGACGAAGGGATCGAGGTCGTGGACCCAGTGCCCGCCAGCCATGGCGGCAGCCTGCGGGCGCGCGGCGGCGCGCCAGCGCGCCGCGCTACTGGTGGACGCAGTGGCCGAGGGCGTCGGCCGCGGCCTCCATCACCGCCTCGGCGAGCGTCGGATGGGCGTGCACGGTCTCGGCGAGCTCGCGCGCCGTGCACTCGAGGCGCAGCGCCAGGCACAGCTCGCCGAGCATCTCCGTCGCGTCGACGCCGACGATGTGGGCGCCGAGCAGCTGCTCGTGCTCGGCGTCGAAGATCAGCTTGACCATGCCCTCGGGGTGGCCGATCGCCTTGGCCTTGCCGGAGGCGACGAACTGGAAGCGGCCGACCTTCAGCTCGCGGCCCTCGGCGCGCGCCTTCTTCTCGGTCAGGCCGATCGAGGCGACCTGCGGCTGGCAGTAGGTGCAGCCGGGGATCTGGCGGTAGTCGACCGGCGCCGGCCGGCCGCAGATGTGGCCGACCGCGGCCTCGCCCTCGAAGCTCGCCTTGTGCGCGAGCAGCTGCTTGCCCGCGACATCGCCGATCGCGTAGATGCCGGGGACGCTGGTCCGCTGATGCTCGTCGACGGCGATGAAGCCGCGCTCGTCGAGCTTGACGCCGACGGCGTCGAGGTTGAGGCCCTCGGTGTTGGCGAGGAAGCCGACGGCGACCAGCACGCGCTCGACCTCGATCTGCTCGCGCTGCCCGCCCTTCTCGAGGTGCACGCGGACGCCGTCGGCGATGTCCTCGAGGCGGGTGACGGTGGTCCCGGTGCGCACCTGGATCCCGCTTTTGGCGAACTGGCGCTCGACGAAGCGCGCGATCTCGGCGTCCTCGTTGGGCAGCACCTGGTCCATCACCTCGACGATCGTGACGCGGGTGCCCATCGCATGAAAGAAGTAGCCGAACTCCATGCCGATCGCGCCGGCGCCGATGCACAGCAGCGACGCCGGCTGGCGCTCGAGGGCGAGCGCGTGGCGGTAGTTGAGCACCTTGACGCCGTCGACCGGCAGGTGCGGGAAGCTGCGCGGCTTGTGGCCGGTGGCGATGATGATGTGGCTGGCGGTGACGCGGCGCGCCGCGCCGTCGCGCGCGGTGACGAGGACGCTGTCGCGGCCGGCGAGCGAGGCGCTGCCGGCGAGCACCTCGACCTTGTTCTTGCGCATCAGGAACTCGATGCCCTTGGACATGCTCTGCGCGACCTCGCGGCTGCGCCGCATCACGGCCGCGAAGTCCGGGCGCACGGCCTCGGCGACGATGCCGAAGTCGCGGGCGTGGCGCATGCTGTCGAGCAGCTCGGCGCTCTTCAGCAGGGCCTTGGTCGGGATGCAGCCCCAGTTGAGGCAGATGCCGCCGAGCTGCTCGCGCTCGACGAGCGCGGTCTTCTTGCCGTGCTGGGCGGCCTTGATCGCGGCGACATAGCCGCCGGGGCCGGCGCCGATGACGAGGACATCGTAGTCGGGCATGGGGTCGTGGTTCTGGATCGCAGGTTCGGATCGTCGAGCGGGCCGGGATGGCTCAAGCGGGAGGTCGGGGCTGCTCGACCGCGCGCTCGGCGCGCGGTGGCGCCAGGCCGAACTCGTGCGGCCGCGGCAGGTCCTCGAGGCGGGCGAGGCCGAAGCGCTGCAGGAAGGCGGCGGTCGTGCCGTAGAGCAGGGGCCGGCCGAGCGCCTGCTCGTCGCGGCCGACGACCTCGATCAGCTTGAGCTCGAGCAGCTGGCGCAGGACGGCGCCGCACTGCACGCCGCGGATGTCTTCGATCGCGCCGCGCGTCACCGGCTGCTTGTAGGCGATCACCGCCAGCGTCTCGAGGGCGGCGCGCGACAGCTTCTCCGGCAGCTGGCGGTTGTCGTAGCGGCGGATCCAAAGATGGGCTTCGGGCGCCGACAGCAGCTGCCAGCCGCCAGCGATCTCCTGCAGCACCCAGCCGCGGCGCTCGCGCTGCCAGCGCTCGGCCAGGCCGGCGAGCAGGCCGCGCAGGTAGTCCTCGTCGCAGCCGAGGCAGGCGGCGAGGCGCGCCAGCGGCACCGGCTTGCTGGCCGCGAAGAGGATCGCCTCGACCGCCTGCCGGCGCTCGCGCGGGCTGAGGTCGGCGAGCGCGGCGCCGTCTTCAGCCATCGGCGAAGGCCAGGAAGTTGCGCAGCAGCTCGTGGCCGTGCTCGGTGAGGAAGCTCTCGGGGTGGAACTGCACGCCGGCGATCGGCCGCGCGCGGTGGCGCAGGCCCATCAGCTCGCGCTGGTCCTCGCTCCACGCGCAGGCCTCGAGGCAGTCCGGCAGCCGGTCGTCGACGATCAGCGAGTGGTAGCGGGTGGCGGTGAAGGGGCTGGGCAGGCCGGCGAACACCCCGCGCCCGTCGTGGACGATGCGGCTGGTCTTGCCGTGCATCAGCCGCCCGGCGCGACGGACGACGCCGCCGAAGGCCTGCCCGATCGCCTGGTGGCCGAGGCAGACGCCGAGCAGCGGCACGCCGCGCTCGGCGGCGAGGCGGATGACGGCGAGCGAGATGCCGGCCTCGTTGGGCGTCGCCGGGCCGGGCGAGATGATGATGTGCGAGGGCCGCTCCTCGAGCACGCGCTCGGCGCTGACCTCGTCGTTGCGGTACACCCGGACCTCGGCGCCGAGCTCCCAGCAGTACTGGACGAGGTTATAGGTGAACGAGTCGTAATTATCGATCACCGTCAGCACGGCGGCAGCCTACGCGCACGGCGGCGAAGTCATGGGCCGCTCGGCGGTGCCGGCGCGTTCCGCAGGGCGGCGATGCGCGCGGCGACCCGCTCGTCGAAGCCTTCGAGGACGAGATCGACGCCGAGGCGCTGCCGCCAGCGCTGCAGGCGGGCCGGGCTGAGGCCGGCGCGGTGCAGGAAGACGACGCGCTGCGGGTCGACGAGCTCGAGGCCGACGCCGACGAGCCAGCCGTCGCGCACCGGGCGCACGTCACGGACATCGGCGAGCTGCAGGCGCAGCTGCGGGCGGCCGTAGAAGTGGTAGACCAGCGTGCCGTCGGGATGGATCTCGAGCGCCGTGCCCTGCGCGGCGACCGCGAGGCAGGCGAGCGCGAGGCCGAGGCCGACAGCGGTCGGCAGCGGCCAGCCGAGCGGTGCGATCGCCAGCGCCTGGGTCATCCAGGCCCCGGCGGCGCCGCTGAGCAGAGCGAAGCCGGCGATCAGCGCCCACTGGCGGCCGCGCGGGCGGGCGCGGAAGCGCTCAGGAGGCGCTCGCATCGGCGGCGACCGCAGCGGCCCGATTGACGATCGCCTGCACGCGCTCGCGCATCCGCTCGATCGCTCGGCCCTCGATCGCGCGCGCCGCCTGCTTCAGGGCGTGGAACACGGCGACGCGGTTGCTGCGGCCGTGGCCGATGATCGTCACGCCGTCGACGCCAGCGAGCAGCACGCCGCCGACCAGCGACCAGTGGGTGCGGCGGCGCAGGCCCTCGAAGGCCGGCCGCAGCAGGCGCGCGCCGAGCTTGGTCTGCAGGCTGCTGTAGATCTCCTCCTTGAGGATCGTGATCAGCGCGTCGTAGACGCCTTCGCTGGCCTTGAGCAGGACATTGCCGGTGAAGCCGTCGCAGACGACGACATCGACCAGGCCCTGATAGACATGGTGGCCCTCGACCAGGCCGACGACATTGAGGTTGGTCTGCTTGAGCAGGGTCATCGTCTCGCCGGTCAGGTCGTCGCCCTTGCCCTCTTCCTCGCCGATCGACAGGACGCCGACGCGCGGCCGCGCCAGGCCGTAGGTGCTCTCGAGGAAGGCCGAGCCGAGGAGAGCGAAGTCGACGAGGTGCTCGGGCTTGCAGACGCTGTTGGCGCCGCAGTCGATGACCCAGGTGTGGCCCTTGGGATTGGGCAGGGGGGTGAGGAGCCCGGCGCGCTTGACGCCGGGGATGCGCCGCAGGTGGAGCTGGGCCGCAGCGACCGAGCAGCCGGTGTTGCCGCACAGCACCATCGCCTCGGCCTGCCCGCGCTTGACGAGTTGCGCGCAGCGGTTCATCGAGTCGTTCGGCCGCTCCTTGAGGGCGGAGATCTTCTCCGCCATGCCGATCACTTCCGGCGCGTGCTCGATGCGGATGTTGCCCGGCCGCGCGCCCTCGCGCGCCAGGCAGGAGACGATGTCGTGCTCGCGGCCGACAAGGATCACCTGATGCTCGGGGAAGGCGCGGGCGTAATCGACGGCGCCTTCGACCATCGCACGCGGCGCGTCGTCGCCGCCCATCGCGTCGAGGGCGATGCGCAGCATGCGAGCTCAGCGCGCGGGCGGAGGCGACGGCGGTGGCGTGCCAGAGCCCGACGTCGGCGCCGCGGCGGAACCGGGCTCGGCTCCCTCTTCCTCGCGGTAGAGCACCTGCTGCCCGCGGTAGCGGCCGGTGCGCAGGTCGATGTGGTGGGGGCGATGCACGCTCTTCGTCTGCCGATCGACGACCAGCGTCGGCGGCCGCAAGCGGTTGATGTGCTGCGTGCGCAGCTTCTTGCGGGCATGACAGACGCGACGCTTGGGGACAGCCATAGTGCCCTCGCAGGGCGAGCACGCTATGGGATCGGGGCCGCAGGCAAGCGCGGCTTGCATCAAAGCAGCACTCAGAGAATCGATAATGGAGCATCCCATGCGCGTGCTCGGTCCAGTCACCGGTCGCGAGGTCGAGCTGCGCGACGACGACATGCTCGTCTCGCGCACCGATCCGCGCGGCGTCATCATCTTCGCCAACGACGCCTTCGTCCGCGTCAGCGGCTTCAGCCGCGAGGAGCTGCTGGGCAGCCCGCACAACATCGTGCGCCATCCCGACATGCCGGCAGCGGCCTTCGCCGACCTGTGGGCGACCATCCAGGCCGGCCGGACCTGGGTCGGAATGGTGAAGAACCGCTGCAAGAACGGCGATCACTACTGGGTGCGGGCGACGGTCAGCCCGCAGTACGCCGAGGGCCGCCTGCTCGGCTACATCTCGATCCGCAGCAAGCCCAGCCGCGAGGAAGTCGCGGCGGCCGAGGCCCTCTATGCACGGATGCGGGCCGGGGCGCGCATCCGTCTGCGCGGCGGCAGCCGCGCGCCGCAACCTTTGCTTGCGGCCTTGCTCAGCCTGCGCGGCCGCGTGCTGACGCTGGCGGCGGCGGGCCTGCTCTTCTTCCTCGGCAGCATCGCGGCCGGCTGGTGGGCCCTGGAGCGGGTGGAGCGGGATCTGCTGTCGATCTACGAGGAGCGGCTGGTGCCGCTGGGCCGCGTGGGCGCGATCACTGCCGACTACTATGAAATCTACACCCATGTCGGCTGCCTGGCCAGCGAGCAGGGCGACCCGCTCCAACACGCGGCCGGCCTGCGCGAGCACTGGCAGAGCCTCGAGCGCGCGCTGCGCGCGCTGGCCGAGCAGTCGTTCACCGAAGAAGAGCGCGCGCTGCTAGCCCGCCTGCAGGGCGCGGTGGCGCGGCTCGGCAGCGAGGTCGTGCAGCCGATCCTCAAGGCCGGCGAGGCGAAGGGCAGCGCCTTCGCCTACAGCGTCGCCGCCACCGATATCTGGACGCGCGGCGTGCTCGGCGCGCTGATCGAGGAAGTCGATGCGGTGCTCAGCGCGCTGCGCCGGCACGAGGAGGAGGCGGCCCAGGCGACGATAGTGGAAAACCAGGAGCGGCAGCGTCGCGTGCAGTTCGCCTGGCTGCTGGTCGCCGCGCTGTGCACGCTGCTGGCGATCGGCGTCGCCGCCAGCGTCGCTCAGCGCCTGCGCCGGCGCATCGACGCCCTCGAGGCGGCCCTCGAGCGGGTGGCCGGCGGGGAGCGGCGCGTCACCGTTGACCTGACCGTGCACGATGAGCTGACGCCGCTGTTTCGTGCCGTGGCCGCGGTGCAGACCAACCTCGCCTACGGCGAGCAGGAGGCGCGCGAGGCGCGCCGCGCCGTGCTGGCGAACTTCGACGCTAGCGTCGGCCGCGTGCTGACCGAGCAGCGGGCCGGCATCGCGCGCATCGACGCCGCGGCGCAGACCCAGGCGACGACGGCCAAGAGCCTGGTCGCCAATGTGCAGTCGGTCGCCGCGGCGGCCAACGAGCTCAACGCCTCGATCAAGGAGATCGCCAATCAGGCATCGCAAGTCTCCGGGCTGACCCGCGAGGCCGCCGGCCTCGCCGACAACAGCCGGCAGACGATGCAGGGCTTGAGCGCGGCGACCGCTGACATCTCCGGCGTCGCCAGCTTCATCGCCGACATCGCGGAGCAGACCAATCTGCTGGCGCTCAACGCGACGATCGAGGCGGCGCGCGCCGGCGAGGCGGGGCGCGGCTTCGCCGTCGTCGCCAACGAGGTCAAGGCGCTGGCGGTGCAGACCCAGCGCGCGACGGGCGAGATCGCCGACAAGCTGGCGGCGGTGCGCCGCGATAGCGAGGCCGCGGTCCAGGCTTTCTCCGCGATCAGCGCGGCGATCGGCAAGGCGAACACCGCCGTGCAGGCGATCGCGGCGGCCGTCGAGGAGCAGAGCGCGGTGGTCGACGAGGTCGCGCGCAACGCCAAGGGCGCCTCGCAGGGCGCGCGCGCGCTCGAGGGCGAGGCCCAGCAGGTCGCCGAGGCGGCACGCAGCCTGCGCTCCGGCTCCCAGGCCCTCGACGAGGCGTTGCAGGCCTTCCAGCGCGCTGCCGATGCCTGATCGCGGTTGACCGTCGCCGGGTGCGGCAAGCATCGCCGCCTTGCCGTCCACTCCCGCGGTCCTCATCCCGGCGCGCCGCGCCGCGACGCGCCTGCCCGACAAGCTGCTGCTCGCCGAACACGGCGAGCCGCTGATCGCGACGGTCGCGCGACGCGCCGCCCTCGCCTACGGTCCGCAGGCGGTGCTCGTCTGCGCCGACGATCCCGCCCTGATCGAGGCGGTGCGGCCGACCGGCATCGCCGCGCGCCTGACCAGCCCGCACCATGCCAGCGGCACCGAGCGCATCGCCGAAGCGGCGGCGACGCTGCCGCAGGCGGTCGTCGTCAATGTCCAGGGCGACGAGCCGGAGATCGACCCCGCGCATATCCGCCTGGTCGCCGAGCTCCTCGAGCGCCATCCCTGGGCCGGCATGGCGACGCTGGCGGTGCCGGCCGGGCCCGAGGCGCAGGCCTCGCCGCACCAGGTGAAGGTCGTCATCGGCAACGAGGGGCGGGCCCTGTGGTTCACCCGCGCCCCCGCGCCCTGGGATCGCGAGGCCGGCGGTCCGGCGGCGCGCACGCACCGCCACCTCGGCATCTACGCCTATCGCCGCGAGGTGCTGCTCGGCTACGCCGCCCTGCCGCGGACGCCGCTCGAGGACCTCGAGCGGCTCGAGCAGCTGCGCGCGCTGGCCAACGGCATCGGCATCGTCGTCGCCGTCGTCGAGCGGGCCGCGCCCGGGATCGATACCCGCGCCGACTACGAGGCCTTCCTCGCACGCTGGCGCGCGCATGCCGCGGCGCAGGATCGCGCGCCATGAACGGGCGCGCCGGCCCCACGCGGCACATCTTCATCACCGGCGGCGTCGTCAGCTCGCTCGGCAAGGGCATCGCGACCGCCTCGATCGGCCGCATCCTCGTCAACATGGGCTTCGCGGTCCGCATCCAGAAGCTCGATCCCTACCTCAATGTCGACCCGGGGACGATGAATCCCTTCCAGCACGGCGAGGTCTTCGTCACCGACGACGGCGCCGAGACCGATCTCGACCTCGGCCACTACGAGCGCTTCCTCGGCGTGCCCTGCTCGCGGCTGTCGACGATCACCAGCGGCCAGATCTACCAGGCGGTGATCAACAACGAGCGCGCCGGGCGCTACAACGGCGGCACCGTGCAGGTGATCCCGCATGTCACCGACGAGATCAAGCGGCGCATCCGCGCCCTCGCCGGCCCCGATGTCGATGTCGTGATCAGCGAGATCGGCGGCACGGTCGGCGACATCGAGGGCCTGCCCTTCCTCGAGGCGGTGCGCCAGCTGCGCCACGAGCTCGGCAGCGAGCACTGCTGCTGCATCCACCTCGCCTACATCCCCTTCATCCGCGCTGCCGGCGAGATCAAGACCAAGCCGGCGCAGCACAGCGTGCAGAAGCTGCGCGAGATCGGCATCATCCCCGACTTCCTGCTGTGCCGTGCCGAGAAGCCGCTCAACCGCGCGGTCAAGGACAAGCTGGCGCTGTTCTGCAATGTCGATCTCGACAAGGTCATCGACCTGCCGGATGTCCCGAACTCGATCTACGAGGTGCCGCAGCTGCTGGTCCGCCAGGCGATGCCCGAGCAGCTGGCGCGCCGCCTGCGCCTGCCCGAGCGGCCCTGCGACATGCGCGACTGGGACCTGATGGTCCAGCACATCAAGAAGCCGAAGGACACGGTGCGCATCGCCCTGGTCGGCAAGTACATCGACCACCAGGACGCCTACAAGTCGGTGACCGAGGCGATCGACCACGCGGCCTACGCCCATCTGCTCAAGGCCGAAGTCGTGCGCATCGAGAGCGAGAGCCTGGAGAGCGAGGGCTGGGAGGCGCGGCTCGAGGGCGTCGACGGGATCCTCGTGCCCGGCGGCTTCGGGCGCCGCGGCTTCGAGGGCAAGCTGCGCGCGATCCGCTACGCGCGCGAGCGCGGCGTGCCCTACCTCGGGCTCTGTCTCGGCATGCAGGCGGCGATCGTCGAGTTCGCGCGCCATGTCCTCGGCCTGGCGGCGGCCAACTCGCTGGAGATGGACGAGAAGACCCCCGACCCGGTGATCGTGCCGATGGCTGCGCAGCGCGAGATCATCGCCGCCGGCCAGCTCGGCGGCACGATGCGCCTCGGCTCCTACCCCTGCACGATCGTCAAGCGCTCGAGCCGCACCGCGCGGCTCTACGGCGGCGCCGAGGTGGTCCACGAGCGGCACCGCCACCGCTACGAGTTCAACAACGCCTACCGCGCACGCTGCGAACAGGCGGGCCTGCTGTTCACCGGGCTCTACATCCCCGACCCGGCGCGCCCCGAGCAGTCGCTGGTCGAGATCATCGAGCTCAAGGACCATCCGTTCTTCATCGCCACCCAGGCCCATCCCGAGTTCAAGAGCACCCCGGTCAAGCCGCATCCGCTGTTTCGCGGCTTCCTCGGCGCGGCCTACAAGCGCAAGCGCGGCGAGCGCCCGGGCTCGACGACCGAGTACGGCCTGCAGCCGGTGGCGGAGAGCGAGGGCCGCGTCGCCGCGCGCTGATCAGACGCGCAGCTCGGCCGACTCCGCCAGGCACTCGCGGTAGCGCGCCAGCGCCGGCGCGACCTCCTCGGCGAGGAAGCGGTCGACCTGCGCCGGCGCGCGGCCGATGAAGCGCTCGGGGACGAGCAGCGCGTCGAGTCGCCCATGCACCGGCGCGAAGTACGGATCGCGGCGGATGCGTTCGAGCAGATCGTTGTCGGCGCCCTCGGCGGCGATCCGCGCCTGGGCCTGGCGCGCCAGCTGGCGGATGCGTTCATGGGCCTCCTGCCGGTTGGCCCCGGCCTCGACCATCGCCATCAGGATCTCTTCGGTGGCGAGGAAGGGCAGCTCGGCGAGCAGGTGGCGCCGGCACAGCGCCGGGCGCACCTCCAGGCCCTCGGCGATGTTCTGCAGGAGGCGCAGGACGGCGTCGGCGGCGAGGAAAGCTTCGGGGATCGCGATGCGGCGATTGGCGCTGTCGTCGAGCGAGCGCTCCAGCCACTGCGTCGCGTGGGTGTGCAGGGCGTCGCCGGCCAGGGCCATCAGGTGGCGGCCGAGGGCGCAGGCGCGCTCGGCGCGCATCGGATTGCGTTTGTAAGCCATCGCCGAGCTGCCGACCTGCTCGGGCTCGCTCGGCTCGACGACCTCCCCTTCGTGCGCCAGCAGGCGCAGGTCGGTGCCGATCCGGTGGGCGCTGGCGCCGAGGCTGGCCAGCGCGAGCACGACCTGGCTGTCGAGCTTGCGCGTGTAGGTCTGGCCGGTGACGAGGAAGGCCGAGGGGAAGCCGAAGGCGGCGGTGATCCGCCGGTCGAGCTCCTCGACCTTGGTGTGGTCGCCGGCAAACAGCGCGAGGAAGCTCGCCTGGGTGCCGGTCGTGCCCTTGGCGCCGCGAAAGCGCAGGTCGGCGCGCGCGCGCTCGAGATTGGCGAGGTCGAAGAGCAGGTCTTGGATCCACAGACAGGCGCGCTTGCCGACGGTCGTCGGCTGCGCCGGCTGGAAGTGGGTGTAGCCGAGGCAGGCCAGGTCGCGGTGGCGCGCGGCGAAGGCGCTGAGGCGGTCGATGACGCGCGCGCAGGCCTGGGCGAGCAGCTCCAGCCCCTCGCGCATCAGGATCAGGTCGGCGTTGTCGGTGACGAAGCAGCTGGTCGCCCCGAGATGGATGATCGGGGCGGCGCGCGGGCAGCAGGCGGCGTAGGCGTGGATGTGCGCCATGACATCGTGGCGGAGCCGGCGCTCCGCCTGCTCCGCCAGCTGCCAGTCGATGTCTGCGATGTGCGCCTCGAGCTCCGCGACCTGCTCGGCGGTCACCGGGGCGCCGAGCGCCATCTCGGCCCGCGCCAGCTCGGTCCACAGCCGGCGCCAGGTGACGATGCGCCGCTCCTCGCTCCACAACGCCTGCATCGCAGCCGAGGCGTAACGGGAGCAGAGGGGTGAGTCGTAACGACCACGGTCCTTGGCCATGACGGCAGCGTGCCGGCGGCGACGGGCGCACAATGCCCCGTCGAGAGCGGCACCGCCGCGGCTGGCGGGGCTGAGCCCGCGGGCAACGCGTGCAACATCTGAAACATTTGAAACAATTGCAACGATCGTACAGCGTTTGCGGTGTCGCCCGCAGCCGAGCGTTGCCTTGCTCGCGGTGGCTGCTAGAATCGGTCGACCGTACCTGAGGCGGGACGGGCGCCTTGACGGCAGCGCACGCCGTTGTCGCCGCGACGCTCGACCGCGCCGATCGCGATGGAGGACGTCGTTTCCATGTCCGCAACCAGCCGAGGCAGCACCATCATCCCGACGGTAGAAGAGGTGCCGGCCCCGCGTACCGCCTCGCCGCAGATCGTCGTCACGCTGTCGAAGTTCCTGCCGGGCTGCAAGCGCACGCGCATGCTGATCATCGAAGGCGCCTTCGGCATCCGGCCCGAACCGATGACCGATGCCGAGCTGGTGCTGCGCTCGCTGGCCCAGATCCGCAGCGCGCATCCCCCGCCCCTCGTCGTCATCGACGACCAGACCTATCCGAGCATCATCGAGGGCAGCCCGCGCAATCCCCGCCTGATGATGGAGGACAAGGGCGACAAGATGCGGATGTACCTCGAGGTCGGCGGGGCGATGGTCGTCAATGTGTGGGCCGTTCCCGGCCCGCACATCGTGTTCCGCGGCCGCATCATCCCGCTCGAGTGGACGGGGCCGGTCGAGCTGCTCGATCCGCTGATGCTCGGACCGATCCTGGTGCCCAAGGAGTGCTTGGTGCGGGAGCCCTGGCGCGCAGTGCTGGCTCACGCCGGGCAGCTACCGCCGCAGCATGAGAAAGCGAAGCTGATCCGCGGTCGCCCGCAGCCGATCCTCGAGCTGTTCGAGGTCGATAGCCGGCTCTGCGGCCAGGTGCGCTTCCGCTACCACGAAGACCTGCCGGAGATCGATCCCCGCGAGCGCATCGGCCTGATCGTCGCCGAGGACCGCAACGGCCAGATCGTCAAGTGCGAGCGCGACCGCGACCAAGAGCTCGCGCGCTGCAACGAGTTCGTCAAGCGCGGCGCCCTGGTGCAGCGCCGCGGCGCGTTCGGCTTCGTCGCCGACGGCGACGCCGCCGACCGCTTCCTCGCCCAGGTCCTGCCCAACCTGCAGGGCTGGGAGATCCGCGGCCGCGACAAGCTGCACCGCGGCAAGCCGCCGGAGCAGATCGAGACGACGACGCGGGTGACCGCGCGCGAGGACCACCTCGAGCTCGAGATCGTCGCCGAGGTCGCGGGGCGGACAGTGCCGATCCGCGACCTGCTGAAGAACGCCTCGCGCGGGCAGAACCTGATGGTGTTCAAGGACGGCCTGCGCGCCAAGATCAGCGACGAGTGGCTGCAGCGCTACCGCGCGCTCGCCGAGTTCGGCGGCATCCGCGATGCCGGCGGCATCCTGCGCGTGCCGCGCCACGCCGCGGCGATGGCGGTGGCGTTGGCGGAGAGCGGGACCCGCGCCCAGCTCGACGAGATCACCAAGGACCTCGCGCAGGTCGCCAAGGGCGGGGCGCAGATCCCATCGGTGCCGATCCCGAGCGGCATCCGCGCCACCCTCCGCGAGTACCAGCATGCCGGCTTCAGCTGGATGGTGTTCCTCGCCAACCGCGGCCTCGGCGGCGTGCTCGCCGACGACATGGGCCTCGGCAAGACGCTGCAGGCGCTGACCTTCATCATGTGGTGCCATCAGCAGCAGGCCGGCCTCCACCTGGTGGTCGCGCCGCGCTCGGTCGTCGACAACTGGTACGACGAATGCCGCAAGTTCGTCCCCGAGATGCCGGTGCACATCCACCTCGGCCTCGACCGCGCGCGCGACGAGCGCCGCCTGCCGAAGGTCGGCATCCTGCTGACCAGCTACAACATCCTGCAGCGCGACATCAAGCTGCTCGGCGTCCTCGAGTACTCGACGGTGATCCTCGACGAGGCGCACATCATCCGCAATCCCGACGCCAAGACGACGCGCGCCGCGCTGCGCCTCAACGCCAAGCGGCGGATGTGCCTCTCCGGCACTCCCGTGCAGAACTGCGCCGAGGACCTCTGGCCGATCTTCCACTTCCTGATGCCGGGCTTCCTCGGCCGGCGCAAGACGCTCAAGGAGACCCTGCAGGACGATCCCGAGGCGCTGGCCAGGCTGCGCGACCGCGTCGCGCCCTTCGTCCTGCGCCGCGTCAAGAAGGAGGTGGCGACCGAGCTGCCGCCGAAGACCGAGATCCTGCTCCACGCCGAGATGGACGAGGAGCAGCGAATCTTCTACAACGAGATGCTCGAGAAGGAGCGCGCCGGGGTCATGGACCTGCTCGGCTCGAAGGGCCTCGAGCGCTCGCGGGTCTCGATCCTCGCCGCGATCACCCGCCTGCGCCAGGCCGCCTGCGCGCCGGCCCTGGTCGGCGGCGACGGCATCCCCTCCTGCAAGATCGAGCTGTTCCTCGATCTGGTCGACGAGCTGGTCAGCGAGGGCCATCGCGCCCTGGTCTTCAGCAGCTTCACCAAGTTCCTCTACCTGATCGAGCAGCGCCTCAACGAGAAGGGCCTCAGGTACCAGTATCTCGACGGTCGCACCCGCGATCGCGCGGCGAAGATCAAAGCCTTCCAGCAGGGCGATGATCCGCTGTTCCTGATCTCGCTGAAAGCCGGCGGCGTCGGCCTCAACCTGACCGCCGCCGACTACGTGATCATCCTCGATCCGTGGTGGAATCCCGCGGCCGAGGAGCAGGCCGCCGACCGCGCCTACCGCATCGGCCAGGACAAGCCGGTGATGGTGTACCGCATCGTCACCGTCGACTCGATCGAGGAGCGCGTGCTGCGCCTGCAGGAAGAGAAGCGCAAGCTGATCGGCGATCTCGCGCTCGAGGGGCTGGCGCGCGCCCTCGAGGCCGGCGATGTCGAGAAGCTGTTCGCCGCCTCGGTCGCCGCCGGCGCCGACTAGCGGCGGGCGGCGAGCTCGCGGGCCTCGAGCTCGGCGTACTGCTGGGCGAGGCGCCGGTAGATCTCGGCGGTGTCGCGCCGCGGCGCGATCGGCGCGGCGAGCTGCGGCTCGACGACGCGGGCGACCAGCTCGTCCCAGCCCGGGCCGTTCGGCAGGGCCTGGGCGGCGCGCAGCGCCGCGCCGAGCGCCGCGGTGTTGGTCACCTGCGAGCGCCGCACCGGGCACTGGAAGACATCGGCGGCGACCTGCAGGATCGCCGCGTTCTGCGCGGCGCCGCCGGTCGCATGCAGGAGGGTCGGCTGCAGGCCCGCGGCTTCGGCGCGCAGCCGCATGCTGGTGAACTGGGCCTCGACGACGGCCCGGCAGTCGGCATCGGTGTCGCCGGGCGAGAGGTTGGCGCGCACGACGCCGGCGCGCAGCACCTTGGGCACGATCTCCGGACGGAACCACGGCAGCATCAGGCGCCCGGCGTTGCCCGGCGGCGTGCGGGCGAGCGCGGCGCTGAAGCCCGCCCAGTCGAGGTGATGGGCGTCGCGCACCGCCTCGCGCGCCAGCGAGCCGTTGGCGAAGCAGAACAGCGCCATGTAGGCCCCGGTCGGGCTGATGAACACGTGGCCGGCCGGCGGCATGCTCGGTCGCCGGCTGCTGATCGCGAACAGCACATCGCTGGTGCCCAGCGAGATCGCGCAGTGGCCGTCGCGCACCAGGCCGAGGCCGATGCTGCTGGCCGGATTGTCGCCGGTCCAGGCGACGATGCGGCAGTCGCGGGCGAAGCCGTAGCGCGCGGCGAGCGCCGGCGCGATCGGACCGAGCACGGTCCAGGGCGCGATCGGCTCGCCGAGGCGCGGCGCGAGATCGGCGGCGCAGGCTGCGAGCGCCGGCGGATGCCACTGCTTGCGCTCGAGGTCCATCAGGTTCATCCCCGAGGCGTCGCCCCAGTCGGTGTCGGCGAGGCGCCCCGCAAGCAGCGAGGCGAGGAACGACGAGACGAGGCGGACATGCGCCGTCTGCGCCCAGACCTCCGGCTCGCAGCGCGCGCAGCGGCGGATCTGCGGGCCGGTGAAGCGCTCGTAGGCTGCGCTGCCGGTGATCCGCTGCGTCTCCGCCGGGCCGCCGAGCGCGGCATCGAGCGCGCGGCAGTCCTCGGCGGTGCTGCTGTCGAGCCACACCGGCGCCGTCGGCCGCGCGCAGACATCGGCGAGCTGCTCGACGAGCGGCCGCTCCGGGCGCAGGGCGGCGAGGCGCTCCGCGAAGCAGGCGCGCAGGTACACCGAGCCGTGCTGCTGCGCGCTGCCGGCGATCGCGGCGATGCGCGCGACGTCGACGCTGTCGCCGAGCGCGCCGAGCAGGCGGTCGAGCGCCTCGACCCACATCAGCGGCGGCGCGTGCACGATCGCGGGGTCGGGGTGCGGCAGCACGCCGTGCCGCGTCCCGTACTGCGGCAGATCGCGATCGTAGTTGAGCTGCCGCTGATGGACGACGGCGCCGCTGTCGATGTCGATGACGACGGCGGTCAGCGACTGCGTGGAAGCATCGAGGCCGAGCGCGAGCATTGCCGCTGTTGTGTCAGGCATGAGGCGCGCACAAGCGCCTTACGCGGGCGCGACGAGGAGGGAGGCGGTCCAGGCGCGCAGGAAGCCGGCGCGCTCGTAGAGCGCGATCGCCGGCCGGTTGTCGGCGAAGACCTCGAGGCCGATGCGCTGGTGGTTGAGCTTGGCCTCGGCGGCGAGGATGCCGGCGAGCAGCGCCCGCGACAGATGCCGGCCGCGGGCGGCGGGATCGATGCCGATCAGCTTCAGCCAGCTGCGCCGGCCGCCGGCCTGCACCGCGGCGGCGCCGACGACCTGACCGCCGTCGCGCAGCAGATAGTGGCGATAGCCCTCGTTCTCGCGCTGCACCAGGCTGACGCGGCAGTGGTCGCTGTCCGGGAAGCAGGCCTGCAGCACGCGCGCCACCGCCTCGAAGTCGTCGCGCGCCGCGACCTGCACCGGCCCGAGGTCGGCGTGGCGATGGCCGACGAGCTCGTGCTCGTAGCAGTGGAAGTCCTTCCAGGGCTGGAAGCCGGCAGCGAGCAGCCAGGCGCGCAGCGTGCGGTTGCGCTGGTCGACGGGGGCGCGCATCGAGGCGTAGTTGCCCTCGCGCAGGGCCTGGCGCACCTCCTGCACGAGCAGGGGCAGGACGCGCGGCTGTTCGCGGGGATCGGGGATCAGCGGTCCCCACAGCGTCACCTGCTCCGCGCTGTAGGGGCAGACGGCGAGGACGCCGGCGATGCGCCGCCCGGAGAGCGCGATCAGCACGCCGAGGGTGGCCGCGAGGTCGCCGGCGCCGGGTTCGAGGCCCATCCGCGGCGGGATGCCGCACACGACATGCCCCGGTCCTGGGCCGGCGGCGGCGAACATGCTGAGCACGCGCGGCGCGAGGTCGGGACGCTGGTCGAGGTCGACCAGGGCGTAGTCGGCCATGGCCGGCGATGATGCGCCGCTGTCGCGGTCCTCAAGCCCACTCGCGGTAGTCGAGCTCGGGGAAGATCGGGTCGCGCCAGCCGATCTCGTGCAGGGTCTGCGGATCGAGGCGATCGTTGACGATCTGCTCGTAGAGGCCGGTGAAGCGGTTGATGTGGTCCTTGGTGCGGCGCACCGCGTAGGGCACGGTGGTGCCGGTGGTCATGATGAAGGCCCAGTCGGAGGCCTGCATCAGCAAGAGCTCGCGGCCCATCTGATTCAGCGCCGCGCGCAGCTCGCCGTCGGCGTGCGGGAAGCGGCGCGCGACCTCGATCATCCGCTCCTCGGCGGCATGCAGGTGGCGATAGATCCAGTCGTTGGTCGGGTTGAGCCACACGCCGTTGTAGCCGGCGTCGCCCCAGCTGCTGGCCGCCGGCTGCACGATCTGGTGGACGGGGAAGCGGTCGAGGTACTCGGAGCCGGTGACCGGCTGCAGGCGCTGATGGAGGTGGCAGCAGCGGAAGACGCTCTCGAGGAACTGCGGGCCCTCGAACCACCAGTGGCCGAACAGCTCGCAGTCATAGGGGCTGACGATGAGGGGCGGCTTCTCGATGATCGAGCCGAGCCACTTCGCCTGCTCGACGCGGCAGAAGTGGAAGTGGCCCGCGTGGTCCATCGCCCGCGCATGGGCCGGCACGGGGTCGTAGGGCTGCTTCTCGTGCAGCGGCACGCGCCCGGTGATGCGGTGGTACTTGAGGCCGAGGTTGCGCCGCACGCCGTCGGGATGGAGGAAGGCCTTGACCCAGTTGTAGTCGCCGTCGTAGCCGAGGTCGCGGTAGAACTCGCGATACACGGGATCGCCGGGATAGCCGCACTCGCTCGACCACACCGAGCGCGAGCTCTCGGGATCGCGGGCGAACACCGCGACGCCGCGCGGGGTGTAGGCCGGGGCGTAGACGCCGTAGCGCGGGCGCGGCTCGCCGAAGTACAGGCCGTGGGTGTCGACGAAGAAGTAGCGCAGCCCGGCCTCGGCGAGGAGGTCCTCGATCCCGGGGACGTAGCCGCACTCGGCGAGCCAGATGCCCTTCGGCTGCTCGCCGAAGTGCTTCTGGTAGTTGGCGCAGGCGACGCGCACCTGGGCGCGGCGCGCCTCTTCGGTCAGCATCAGCGGCAGGTAGCCGTGCGTCGCGGTGCAGGTGATCGGCTCGATGACGCCGGCATCGCGCAGCATCTTGATGTAGTTGAGCAGATTGCCGCCGAAGCGCTCCATCACCGAGAGGCAGAAGCGGAAGTGGTCGCGGTACATCACCGCTGCCGCGGCGTAGGGCGAATGCGCCTTGGCGCCGACTTCCAGCTCGGCGAGCTCGAGGATGCGCGCGATGCGCCGCCGGTAGCGCTCCTGCAGCAGGGGATCGGCGAGCATCTCGCACAGCGGCGGCGACACGGTCATCGTGATCCGCGCCGGGATGCCATCGCGGACCAGCCGCTCGAGGCGCCAGAGGATCGGAATGTAGCTCTCGGTGATCGCCTCCGTCAGCCACTGTTCTTCGATGAAGAACGGGTCCTCGGGATGGCGCACCCATGGCAGGTGGGCGTGGAGGAGGAGCAGGAGGTAGCCGTCGGGCATGGGGGCCTAGCGGAAGTGAGATGGAGTAGCGTGCACGGGCCGCGGCCGACGCCAGACCTGCGGGGCGCACGCGGCCTCAGGCGCGCGGCGGCTTGGGCTTGCGCAGCTCGGGCGGCTTGGGTGCGCCGATGAAGGCGAGGGGATCGTGCGGCGGCGCCGGCACCGCGGCGTTCGGCGCTGGCGGCGGGGGCGGCGGCGCGGGCTCGCCGCTGGCTGCCGGCGGCGCTGGCGCTGGCGGCGGCTCAGCGACCGGCAGGCCCTCGGCCGCCTTGGGCAGGCCGGTCGGCGGCGCCTCGAACACGCCCTGCACGGGGTACTGCGCTTCCGCGGCCTCGACCTGGAAGGCGCCGCCGCCGCTGCCGACGCTGCGGCTCGACACCACGCGCGAGGAGAGCACGGCGCTGGAGAGGACGGCGCTCGAGACGCCGACGCCGACTGCCCAGCTGCTCAGGCCGACACCGCTGGCCGAGGCATAGACCTCGGCGGCGCGTCGGGCCAGCTCGCCGCTGGACAGCGCCGCCGAGCTGAGCGGCGCGACCTGGGTCACCGCCAGGCTGCTTGGGGCCTGGACGAGCTCCTCGGGCACCGGTACCGCCGCGCCCTCGGCGGCCGCTTCCTCGAGCAGGCGCGCGCGCAGGCGGCGCGCGGCGCGGAAGCGCTGCCCGCTGCCCGCGCCCCAGCTGCTGCCGACCTCGCCGGGGCTGCCGGCGGTCGCCAAGAGATCGTCGAAGTGCTCGTCGACCTCCATCCACGACTCGTCGGTGCGCCAGCTCGGCCCAGCCGGCGGCGTGACCACGGAGCCGCTCGCCACCATGCTGACCAGGCGGCCATCGGCGGCGCGCAGGCACAGCTCGGCGCGGTACTCGCTCTTCGGCGCCACCGTCAGGTAGTAGTTGCCGCCGGCGAGGTCGACCTCGCGCTGCTCGCTGCCGCCCGGGCCGTGGATGACGAGCACCGGGCTGCCGCCGGCAGCGTTCGCGCGCGCGCGCGCAAGGGTCTCCTGGGTCAGCTCCCAGTAGGCGAAGATGTGGGCGGGATCCTGCACCATCAGCACCAGCCGGTCGCGGCCATACTGGTCGGGGATCGGCAGTCCGTGCTCGGGGGGCGGCGGCTGCCAGGCCGCCGGAGCCTGCGGCGGCAGCGAGCTGCCGCCAGCTGCCGCCGGCGCCGGGGGCTCGCGGCGCTCCTGCGCGAGCTGCGATGCCAAGGCTGCGATCAGCTCCGCGCGCGACAGCTGGGCCGCGGCGGGGATGCCGCGCCCGGTGGCGAGCGCGCGCAGGTCCTCGGTGGAGAGGCGGTCGAGGTCGTGGGTGCTCATGTGGCGATCTCCGCGAAGAGACGGATGTGGTCGGTCAGCAAGCGTTGGCGCTTGGCGTTGATGTCGATGCGATCGAGCAGCCACAGGATCGGCTCGAGGTCCTGGCCGGCGGCGATCGCCCAGTTGATGATGTCGAGGTTCTCCGCGCCCTCGGCGAGCATGTTGGCGACCTGGCGCAGCACCTCGCGCGGCACGCGGTATTCGACGGTCTCCCGCGCCAGCAGGCCGAAGCTGTCCTCGCCGAAGGCTCCCCAGCAGCGCCAGCCGTAGAGGTGCTCGATCAGCTTGGCGCGCGCCCAGCCGCGCCAGTAGCGCTCGATCCAGTCATCGACCGCGTTCTTGCCGAGGTCGCGGCGCGCGCGCTCGCTCTCGATCCACTTGTGGCGATCGATCGCGCACAGCGCGTGCGCGGTCAACGAGTGCACCACCACCCCGTCCGGCCGCACGCGATCGGTGGGCAGGACGCCTTCCGGCAGCTCGAGATGGCCCGGACAGAGGGTGATCATAGGGCCTGCGCTCAGCGGCGCAGGGGCTCCACGACCTGGTTCTTGCGGATGACGACGATGCCGCTCTCGGTGACATGGAAACGCTTGGCGTCGTCGTCGCGGTTGTAGCCGATGACGTCGTTGGGCGGAATCCGCACATGCTTATCGATGATGCAGCGGCGGATGCGCGCGCCGCGCCCGACATCGACATCCTCGAGCAGGACGCTCTGGTGCACCTCGCTGTAGCTGTTGATCTTGCAGCGGGTGCCGATCACCGAGTCGATGACCGTCGCGCCGCTGATGATCGCGCCCTCGCAGACGATCGACTGGATCGCCTGGCCGACGCGGCCCTCGGTGTTGTGGACGAACTTCGCCGGCGGCCAGTTGTTGGGCTCGGCGCGGATCGGCCAGTCCTGGTTGTAGAGATCGAGCTCGGGCGAGACCGCCCGCAAGTCCATGTTCGCTTCGTAGTAGGCATCGAGGGTCCCGACATCGCGCCAGTAGCAGTCGTTGGCGGGGTTGCTGCTGCCCGGAATGCGGTTGCGGCTGAAGTCCCAGGCGTACATCGCCCGCCCGCCGGCCAACATCGCCGGCAGCACATCCTTGCCGAAATCGTGGCTGCTGGCCGGGTTGGCGGCATCGGCGCGCAGCATCTCCATCAGCGAGGCGCGCTCGAAGATGTAGTTGCCCATCGAGGCCAGCGCGAGGTCGGGGCGGCCGGGGATCGGCGTCGGGTTCTTCGGCTTCTCCTGGAAGCCGGTGATGCGCCAGTGCTCGTCGACCTGCATGACGCCGAACTCGCGCGCCTTCTCGATCGGCACCGGGATCGCGGCGATCGTCACCTCGGCGCCGACGGTGATGTGGAACTGCAGCATCTGCTCGACATTCATCTTGAAGATGTGGTCGCCGCCGAAGATGACGACGCGGTCCGGCTTGTGGTCGTCGATCAGGTTGAAGTTCTGATAGATCGCGTCGGCGGTGCCGCGGTACCAGTGCTCGCCAGTGCGCTGCTGCGCCGGCACGGCGATGATGAACTGGTTCTTGAGCAGCGAGCCGAAGTTCCAGGTCGTCTGCAGGTGCTCGGTCAGGCTCTGGCTCTTGAACTGGGTCAGGACATAGATGCTGTTGATCCCCGAGTTGATCAGGTTCGACAGCACGAAGTCGATGATGCGGTATTTGCCGCCGAAGGGGACGGCTGGCTTCGAGCGGTCGGCGGTCAGCGGCTCGAGGCGGGTGCCCTTGCCGCCGGCCATGACGAAGGCGAGGGTCGAGATGCGCATGGGTCCTGCTCCCGCCGGTGTTCCGGCGTCCACTGGCATCGTACACGCGCGCGCCCGCGCTGCCAAGCGCGACGATCCGCCCCACGGACGGATGTGAAGGGCGGATGAAGGAACGGCTGGCCGGTGCGAGGCGTCGCATCCAGCTTCCGGACCGGAGCCGAGGGCTGCGCGCCCGTGTATGAAAAGCACGCAGCATGCCGGCATGGATGTCATCCTGCTCTACAGCACCGCTCCCGATGCCGAGACCGCCGAGCGCCTCGGCGCCGCCCTGGTCGACGAGGGCCTCGCCGCCTGCATCAATGTCATCCCCGACATGCGCAGCGTCTACCGCTGGCAGGGCGCGGTCGAGCGCAGCGCCGAGGCGGTGCTGATCGTCAAGACCACGCGCGCCGCCGCTGCCGCCGCCAGCGCGCGCTTGCGCGCCCTGCATCCCTATGAGGTGCCCTGCATCCTCGAGCTGCCGATCGCCGGCGGCGACGCCGCCTACCTGGCGTGGCTTGCCGCCGCGGTCAGGCCGGCACCGCCGATTCCGCCAGCGCCGCCCGGATCTCGCGCTTGATGAAGCGACGCAGGCCGGTGAGCTCGCCGAGCACCCCCGGCTTGGTCGCCGCCTCGCTGGCGATCGTCGCGAACAGCGCCGTGCGCACGGCCTCGTCCTGCAGGGCTAACGGCAGGGCGCGGATCACGGCGCGCTGCAGATCGCTCTCCGAGGGCGGGCTGGCGCTGGCGGAGAGCGCCAGCTGCCGCGCGACCTCGCTGGCGACGAGCGCGGCGAGCGCCGCCGTGTCGACCGTCGGGGGGCCGACGACAGTGCTGGCGCTCGCCGCCGCTGGCTGCGGCGGCGCGGCGGCCGGCGCTGGCGCCTCCGTCGCGTCGGCGATCGTGCTGGCGATGCCCGCCTGGCTGCTCTGCAGCGCCCGTTCGATTTCGGCGGCGAGCTCATCGATGGAGAGCGACGGCGCCGCAGCGCTGCTCGCTGCTGGCGACGGCTCCGGCGCGCTGGCGGCCGCGGCGCGCGCTGCGCTCTCGGCCGCGGATGCGGCTGGCGCGGTTTCCGTCTCGCTTGAGTCGGCAGCGGTGCGCGGCGGCGCTTGCTCGGAACCTCCAGCCTGAGGCGCTGCACGCGCCTGCAGGGCGTGGCCGGCTTCTTCCATCGCGCCGGCCACCAGATCATCGGGGATCGCCTCGGTGTCCGGGCGCGAGGCGGGGGGCGCTGGCGGCGCATGCTCGGGGGTCGTTGCGCTGGCGGGCGCAGTCGGGCAGGCCAGCAGCTCGGTGAGACTGCCGATGGCCTGTCGGGTCGCTGCCAGCTCCTCGTGGCTCAACGGCTCCAGGCGTTCGGGCTTCTTCGCTGGCGCGGGTTCGGTCGCCGGCGCAGCGGGCGACGCCGCCGCCGGCGGCGCCGGCGCCGCGCTGGCCTCCTCGCGGGCCTCCGCCTCTTGCGCCGCTGTCTTCGCCGCTTCTGTGAACGAGACAGCGCTGGAGCGCGAGGGCAGACGCTTGGTCAGCGCCTGGGTCTGCTTGAGCGCACGGTCGGCGAGCAGCGCGATCAGTCGCTCCTGCTGCTCGCGGCTCTGCTCGACGAACTCGGCCAGCGCGATCTCCAGCCGCGCCAGCTGGGCGCTGCTCGACCCCTCGATCGGCTCCTTGCCGGCGAGGGCGCGGCGCACCGTCGCCTGGACATCGGCGAGCGAGCACCAGCCGTGCTCGGCGGCGGCCTTCTCAAGCCGCCAGTCGAGATCGGCGCGCAGCGTCTCGACCGCTTGTTGCAGGTCCTCGCGCGTCGGCAGCTGGCTGAGCGCCGCCTGCAGGGCCGCCGCGGTGTGCTGCGGCACGCTCTCGGCGATTGCGCGCTGCACGATCGCGGAGATCGCCGCTTCATCGAGCATCGGCTGCGGGCGCTGCTCGAGCGCCGCGACTCGCTGCTCGATGCCCTGGACGGCGGCATCGACCGCGTGCAGGCGCTCGCTGAGCGCCTGCTGTTCGGAGAGCCGCTGGTCGAGCGCCTGGAAGCGCTGCGCGAGGGCCTCGGCCTCGGCGGCGCGCTGGGTCGCGGCCTCCGCCTGCTGGGCGGCGAGCGCTGCGGTCTGCTCGGCGACGCGCTGCTCGATGGCCTGCGCCTGCTCGGCGAGGCGCTGCTCGAGAGCGGCGAGGCGCTGTCCGAGCGTCTCGGCGACCATGCGCTGTTGCTGCTGCTCGTCGGCTTGCCGGGCGGCGAGGGCCGCGCCCTGCGCCGCGAGCTGTTGAGCGAGCGCATCGACGCGCTGCTCGAGCGCCGCCGCCTCGGCGGCGCGCTGGGTCGCGGCCTCTGCCTGCTGGGCGGCGAGCGCTGCGGTCTGCTCGGCGACGCGCTGCTCGATGGCCTGCGCCTGCTCGGCGAGGCGCTGCTCGAGAGCGGCGAGGCGGCGCTCGAGGTCGGCGATCTCCTTGCGGCGGATCGTCTGCTTCTCGGTTGGGCGGGCTGCGATCTGCCGCTCAAGCGCCGCGAAGCGCTGCTGCAGCTGCTCGGCAGCGGCTTGGCGCTGCTGTTCATCGTCTTGCTGGCGCCTGGCGAGAGCGTCGGCTTGCGCGCCGAGGTGCCGCTCGAGCGCGGCGAAGCGCTCCTCGATGGCGGCGATCTGCGCTGCCAGCGGGGGGAGCGCGTCCTGGCGCTCGGCGAGCGAGGCCAGCTCGCGCTGCTGCGCCTTTTGCGCCGCCGTGACCTGCTCGGCGAGCGTCGCCACGCGCGCTGCCAGCTCCGCCATCGCCTGCCGCCATTGGTCAGCTTCCTGCAGACGCGATTCCAGCTGGGCCACCCGCTCCGCCGCCGCCGCGCTGGCGTCGAGGCGGGAGCTCAGCGCGCGCAGCCGTTCCTCGAACTCCTGCAGCGTGCTGGCGACCAGCCGCTGCACCTCGCTTTTGTGATGCAGCTGCTGCGCCACTTCGTGCTCGATCGCGGCGCGCACCTCGGCCGCCAGCTGCGCGCGGCTGACGCGGACGACGGTCTGGCTTTCCGGACTCGAGAGCGTCGGCGTGCCTTGCGCCGGCGTGCGGACGCTGGCCGTGCGGCCGTGCTGCAGACGGCGCGCGGTGCTCAGCACCTCGTCGCAGATCGCCTCGACATCGCCGAGCCGGCCATCGCGCAGCGCATGGCGAGCGAACACGATCTGCGTCTGCAAGGCCGAGACATCGTGCCCGGCACTGCGCAGCGCCTCGATGCGCTTCTCGACAGCGGCGATGCGTTCTTCGGCATCTTGGTACCCGGTCTCGCTCATGCCGGCCTCCTGATGAGCGCGTCGAGCGCAAAGCGCATGCCATGCTGAGCATCGGCACGGACAAGGAGCGCTTGAACATAGGTCGCACAACCCCCTGAGACGCTCGGATTGGCAAGCGGCTTGCGTGCTTTCTGCGCCATGTTCCAGGATCCGCGCCTCGCGGTGCTGACTCGGCTGATGGATGTCGCTGTCCTGCGCCAGCAGGTGCATGCCGGCAACCTCGCCAACCAGAACACCCCCGGGTTCAAGGCGCGCGCCGTCGCCTTCGAAGCCGAGTTCAACCGCGTCCTCGACGAGCAGGGCCTCGAGCGCGCCCTGACCATGCGCCCGCGCATCTACACGCCGCTGGCGACCGCAGCCGACAACGACGGCAACGATGTCAGCAGCGAGCGCGAAGTCGCCGAGCTCGCCAAGAACAAGCTGCTCTACGATTCGTATGCGCAGCTGGCGCGCGGCAAGCTGCGCCTGCTCAACACCGCGTTGTCGCCGGCGCCGGGAGGCTGAGCATGCCCAACCTGCTGTTTCGCGGCTTCGACATCAGCGCCTCGGCGATGAGCGCCGAGCGCCTGCGGATGACCGTGGCGGCCGAGAACCTCGCCAACGCCCAGTCGACGCGACCGCTCGCCGACGGCCTGCCCTACGCCCGGCAGCGCGTCGTCTTCCGCGCCGAGCTCGACCGCGCCGGCCAGCTGACCGGCCAGGTGCGCGCCGAGGTCGTGCCGAGCCCGCGCTATGTCCAGCGCTACGACCCCGAGCATCCCGACGCCGGACCCGACGGCATGGTGACGATGAGCGACATCGATCCGATCCTCGAGCTCGTCGACCTGCTGACTGCCAGCCGCAGCTACGACGCCAACGCCAACGCCAGCCGCAATCTGTTGCGCATGCACGAATCCGCCTTGCGTCTCGGAGACATCCAAGGATAATCGCCGCTATGCCGCAGCCGCTCGATCCCCTGCGCGCCCTCTACGGCTCCCAGCCGACGCCGCCCCCGGCCCCGGCCGCCAGCGAAGCCGCGCGCGACGCCGATGGCCGCACCTTCCAGGATGTGCTCAGCGACTTCGTCAAGCAGGTCGACCAGAGCCAGCGCGAGTACGACCAGGCGATCCGCGCCGTCGAGCGCGGCGATGTCGACAACCTCCACCGCGTCATGCTCGCCCAGAGCCAGGCCCAGCTCTCCCTGCGCCTCGCCGTCGAAGTCCGCAACAAGCTGGTCGAAGCCTACAAAGAACTCAACCGCACCCAGTTCTGAGCAGCGC
>JANWWU010000048.1 GCA_025055595.1 Planctomycetota bacterium
TTCGGCCCCACCGACCCGCGGCGTTTCGCTCCCCGCGGCGAGGGGCCGATCGTCATCCTCGAAGGAGAGGCGGCGTGCCGTCCCTGTCATGGCACGCCATTGTTTCGCACCTGCCGCGACAACCGCTGCCTGCGCGATCTCGATCACCGACGGTTGCTGCAAGGATGGCAGCGCTTGTGGCAAGCACTCGCAAGGTGTCATCGTTTGGCGCTGCTGGAAGAACAAAAAAACAGCGTGTGCCATGAGACCATGAATCCGAGCGGCCAGTGAGTTTTCGGAGGATCGGATGAGCATTCCGAAGATCATCCACTATTGCTGGTTCGGTGGCGGTCCTTGGAGTGAGCTGATACAGCGCTGTGTCGCGAGCTGGCGCCAGATGCTGCCCGACTACGAGATCCGGCGCTGGGACGAGAGCAACGCGCCGGTGCAGGATCCGCCGCTCGCCGAAGCCTTGGCGTGGAAAAAGTACGGTTTGGCGTCCGACTACCTGCGGGGGTGGGCGTTGATGCGTTTCGGCGGCATCTACCTCGATGTCGATGTCGAAGTGATACGCTCTTTTGATCCGCTGTTGGACGACGAAGCGTTCATAGGCTTCCAGGAAGAACGAGCGGGAGGCCATTGGGTCAATGCCGCGGTGATGGGCCCAGGCGGGCCACTGGCTGGCAGTCGAGTGGGTGCGGCGCTGTCATCGCGAGCACTATTGCAGAGTGAAGCCATCGATCGGCCCGACGCTGGCGACGACGCTGCTGTGCGAGGCCGGTCTGCAGCGCTACGGCCTGCAGACCGTGCGGGGGGTGCGTATCTATCCTCGACAGGTATTCTATCCGTATCATGTGACCGAGCGCTTCACGCCCGCGTGTATCACGCCGGAAACCGTCGCCATTCATCACTGGAACAACGACTGGGGTCCTGGAGCACGGACATCGCGCTGGGGCAAGTGGCGCTATCGCTGGCACCGCTGGTCCGTCGTGATCCGCTCTTTTTTGTTTCTAAGCCGCAGCCGCCCTTTATGATTTGATGTGAACCCTCCACTGTTGCTTGTTGACCGCCGCGTTCTCCTTCGTCGCCGCCATGGATCCAATGCGCGAGATCGTCGATCGCGTGCGCGACTTTACTGTTGAGCGCTCGCTAACCGCAGAGATCACGACAGTAACTGTCGCCATCGATTCCTCCATCCGAGGGTGCATCCATCTCATGGGCAAATATGCGCTCTGCGATGTTGGTGACAGCGCCAACAACATCCCCCGTCCACGCTGCATCCATCCCTTTCGCCGAGCCTTGTGATCGATCCTACAAACACATGGGAGAATAGGCGAGCAATGTGCCAGTCAATGTTGCGGATTGCGTTTATCACGCCCGAATACCCGGGATGCGGACCTGCATTCGGCATCGGTAAATATGTCGCCGATTTGGTAGATGGCCTGCGTTGTCGAGGCCATCCCGTTCGCGTCGTCGTGGCAAGCGATACAGGATTATTCGTCGAGGACGCGCCCGAGAGATTACGACTAGTGGTGCACCGCCGTTGTGGGTTGCTGTATCGTGGCCTCCTATTTGGGTGGACGATAGAACGACTCGTCGAGCGTTGGCGTGCGACGATTGCTGAAGCCAGCAACTGGGGTGCACTGACGGCATTTACGCGTCTCTCGTGTCCGCTGATCATCCGATTGAGTTCTTCCATCGTCGAATCTGATCCGAAAATACCTCTGCGATGGTCGCGATGGTGGCTGGAACGCCGGGCTGTGGAACGCGCGCAAGTCGTGATCGCTAACAGCCAGGCGATGGCGATGGCATGTCGACAACTCTATCAACGCGATGTCGACTATGTTGTCTATCATGGTTGGACAGGTCCGATCCCCTGCCTTGATAAACGACCATCGAAGGTGGAAGCACTGTCGTTCCTCTTCGTCGGACGCTGCGAATACCGCAAAGGCATCGACATCCTCCTGCAGGCCTGGACTCTGTTCCAGAAGCAGTTTCCCCACGCGACCCTTCATATCGTTGGCGCAAGCCGAGATCGCCCGAGACTGCCTGGGGTAGTTTGGCATGGGGTGATCGATGCCTCGGAGCTCGAGCGCGTGCGACGCGTCTGCCAGGTGCAAGTCATTCCATCGCGGTGGGAAAGCTTCGGCCTGGTGGCGCTGGAGGCCTGGGCTTTTGGATTGGCGGTGGTGGCCAGCTGGTGTGGGGCCTTGCGCGAGGTAGTCGGTGATGCCGGCATCCTGGTACGCACAGAAGATCCGGTGGCGTGGGCCGACGCGTTGCAGCGCGCTTGCGATCCAATCACCCGAGAGCGCCTGACGAGGGCCGGAACCGAGCGCTTGCTGGAGAAATTTTCTGGCAAACGATGGATTTCCTTGAACGAAAAGATTTATCAGAAGATTGCGGCGAGTAGCAAGAGTAGCAAATGGAACACAGGCCGTTCGTGATCGGTGTCGTGCCGGTCCATAATCGAGTTCAGGTAACGCTGCGCTTTCTCCAGTTCTGGCAGCAGCAAACATATCCGCGCCGTCATCTGGTCGTGGTCGATGATGGTTCAAACGACGGCACAGCCGCGAAAGTCGCGCGACATGCTCCGGCCGTTACGGTCCTGCGTGCCGATGGCCATGCGTGGTGGGCGGGTGCGACCAATCTCGGAGTGCGGTGGGCTCTGCGAGAGGGCGCCACGCATGTGCTGACGATCAACGATGATAGCCGTCCAGCACCTGATCTGATTGAACGATTGGTCGCTGCGGCGCTCCAGCACCCGCGCGCCATCATCGGCAGTCGCATCATGAGCGAGACGGGAGATCTAATTTGGGCTTGTGGCACCGAAGCGACCATGCATGGAAACCGCATTTGGCGATTGCGGGGACACAGAAGTGTCTGGCATGGAGGGGGAGGATTGGAAACAGTGGACACGGTCTGCGGGAATGGCACATTGATCCCTGCAGACATCTATCGTTGCATCGGGTTGTATGATCGGCAGCATTTTCCTCACTACCATGCAGATAGCGATTTTGCTCTGCGGGCTCGCAAAGCCGGCTTTGAGGTGCTGATCTGCTTGGATGCGTGCCTCTGGAATGGTCCCGAAACGGGGCTGCCGAAGCGAGCGTCAGATGTCCTGTGGTCGCTCCGCTCACCGCTGCATCTGCCGACGCTCATGCGCTTGCTGCATCGATATGCGCCTCGTTGGAAAATTCCGTGGATTCTCTTTCGTCAAATCATGCCTCCCTTCTGTCGGCGCTGCTGCCTCTGACCTCGAGTCCATCGAAGAATAGGTTTGTGCTGGTTGATCATCGGCATCATGATGGCATTCGTGAGTGCAACGGCGCACCGGAGAGTATGATCTCTGCATGCGTTGGCTCCCATGGACAATTCCGCTGCTGCTGGCTGGCGCCGAGGATCCGCTGCGCGAGATCGTCGACCGCGTCCGCGACATCGAGGCGCAAGTTTCATTCATCGAACGCCATGCGCTGCAGGCTCCGCCGCGCTCCGAGCTGTGGATCGGCGCCCTGCGCGGCATCGTCATGGCTGCCGATCCCGAGTTCGGGCAGTACCTGACGCCGGCCGAAGTCGCGGTGCGCGATCTCGGACAGGAGCCGCTGCGCTACGGGCTGGGCTTCGCGTGGCGGCGCGTGGAGGGGCGAGCACTGGTGACGCGGGTCGTTCCCGATTCGCCGGCGGCGCGCGCCGGGCTCGCGGTCGGCTGGCAGATCGAGGCCGTCGGCGAGATATCGGGCAGCGAAGCGCTGCGTTTCGCCGACGCCCTGGCGCGCGGGCCGGATCAGGTCCGGCTGCGCTGCCGCGATCTCGAGGGTCGCGAACGCACCATCGAGCTGTCGCGTGCGGAGCTCGCCGATGACGGACTCAGCGCGAGCGATGAGCCGCTCAGCGGGATCGTGCACCTGCGCATCGGCCGCTTCCTGCCGGCCGCCGATCCGCTCGCGCCGCTGACTGCGACGGCGAGCGCGGTCCGACGCGCGCTGCAGCGCCCCGGCCTGCGGGCCGTGATCCTCGATCTGCGCGGCTGCACGGGCGGCAGCCTGCAGGCGGCGGTGGAGATCGCTGCCGGCTGGCTGCCGCCGGGCAGCGGCGTCATCGAGCAGGTCGGCCGCAATCCCGCCCTGCAGCGGGTGTGGACCGCGACTGTCGAGCCCCTGCCCGATGTGCCGCTGGTCGTGCTGATCGATGGCGATACCGCCTCGGCGGCCGAAGTCCTCGCGCTCGCGCTGCGCCGTCAGCGCCGCGCACCGCTGATCGGCGCGCCGAGCGCCGGGAAGTGGACGATGCAGCAGCTGTTCCTCCTGCCGGACAACAGCGGCATCGTGCTGACGGTCGCTCGGCTCCAGCCGCCAGGAGGCCCCGCGCTCAGCGGCCCCTTGCAGCCCGATCTGCCGGTGCCGCAGGAGCCGAACGCGACCTGGCGCGCGTGGAGCGGCCTGGGGCGCGATGAGCAGCTCGCGCGCGCCATCGATGTCGCGACCGCATTGGCGGTGCCGAGCGCTCCTTGAAAGCGTGCAGCATCCGCCGTACTGGAGTTGTCGGCATCGTGCTGCCGCTAAGGTGCGCGGACGGAAGGCTCATCGTGCTGCAACCCGACCGTGGCATCGGCGGCGCGTTCCGTGATGCGTTGCCAGGACAGCTCTTCGGCGGCTATCGCTGGTTCGTCGGCAGCTTCGCCTATGTCCTGCACCGCATCACCGGCCTGGCGCTGCTCTTCTTCCTGTTCTTTCACATCCTCTCGATCACCAAGAGCCAGGCGACGCCGGAAGACTACGATTTGATGATCCGGCGCATGCAGGAACCCGACTTCAAGGTCGGTGAGATCCTGCTCTTTGCCGGTCTGCTCTACCATGGCCTCAACGGCCTGCGCATCGTCCTCGTCGATTTCGTGTGGCAGCGCACGGCGTGGCACAAGGCGCTGTGGTGGGCGGTCATGGTGCTGTGCGCGGCCCTGCTGATCGCGGGCAGCATCCCCTTGCTGCTGCACTGGAATGTCGCGCCCTTGCTGCAGGACAGCGTGTTGCCCGGGGGACGTCCATGAGCGCGCCCTATGTCAGCACGCGGTCCGGACGCGTGCCGTGGTTCTTGCAGCGCGTCAGCGCGATCCTGCTGATCGGCTTCGCTGGTGGGCACTTCGCGTTGCAGCATTTCACGAGCGACGCGGTGTCGACGGGGCTGACCGTCGCCGCTCGGCTCAACGACCCTTTCTGGCAGGCCTACTACGCAGCGTTCATGGTGCTGGCGATGTATCACGGGATAAACGGGGCGGTCGGCATCATTCACGACTACAATCCACCGCGGCGCTGGCGCGTGGTGATCGAGGTCGCCCTCTGGTCATTGGCTGCCTTCTTCACCGTCCTCGGGATTCGCAATGTCGTCTCGCCGGTACCGCTTGCCGCTGTCAAAGAAAGCTACGCCGCGCGCGGCTTCCCCGCCGGCGACAGTCGCGGCAATCCGCCCTCGCTGCCGCGCGCCTACGATTTTCGTGAAGAGCTGCGCGAGTTGGCGCTGCTCGAGTATTACCTCGAGCACCACACGCACCGCACTGAGGGTGCGCCGCTTGCCGAGGTCTTCGCGCATCGCCCCGAAGTCCGGTTGCGCGACCTGCCGAGCGATGCGGCGCGCGCAGCGGTCGCGGCCAGCGGCGAGGCCTTCGACCGCTGGGCGCAGGCGGTGATCGCGACGGGCCCGGTGCCGCCGGAGGCGCGACGGCGCGGCCGAGCCTTCAGCTCGTCGTACGAGTTTGCGCTGTGGGCCGCCCATGTCCGCGTCGCCAACGCCCGCGCACGCGGCGACCTGGCGGTGCTGCAGCGCTGGGCATCGCTGCCTCCCTATCGCGCGACGGAGCTGCACTGAGGACCCATGATCATCACCCATGATGTCGTCGTCGTCGGCGCCGGGGCCGCCGGACTCTATGCCGCCTACTGGGCGGCGAGCGCTGCCGATGTCGCTGTCGTCAGCAAGCTGTTCCCCACGCGCAGCCACACCGGCGCGGCGCAGGGCGGGATCGGGGCCGCGCTCGGTAACGAGGAAGAGGACGACCCGCTCTGGCACTGGTATGATACGGTCAAGGGCGGAGACTACCTCGGAGACCAGGACGCCCAGCGGATCTTGTGCTACGACGCGCCGCAGACGATCTACGAACTCGAGCACCTCGGCGTGCCGTTCTCGCGTACCGCGGACGGCCGCATCGCGCAGCGGCCCTTCGGCGGACACACCCGCAACTTCGGCGAGCGTCCCGTGCGCCGCGCCTGCTACGCCGCGGCGCGCACCGGGCACGCGATCCTGCACACGCTCTACGAGCAGTGCGTGAAGCGCCAGGTCACATTCTACAGCGAGTTCCAGGTGCTCGACCTGCTGCTGACCGAGGACCGCCGCAAGGTGCTCGGCGTCGTCGCCATCGACATGCTGACCGGCGAGCTGCATACCCTGCAGGCGCGCGCCGTCGTCTTCGCCACCGGTGGCGCTGGGCGCAACTACGCGATCACTTCGAACTGCCAGGCCAACACCGGTGATGCGCTGGCGATCTTCCTGCGCAACGGCCTGCCCTTGGAGGACATGGAGTTCGTCCAGTTCCATCCGACCGGCCTCGCCGGGCTCGGCATCCTGGTCACCGAGGGCGCGCGCGGCGAAGGCGGCTATCTGACGAACTGCTTCGGCGAGCGCTTCATGGAGCGCTACGCGCCGACGGTGAAGGACCTCGCGCCGCGAGACCTCGTCAGCCAGTGCATGTACAAGGAGGTGCTCGAGGGGCGCGGCATCAACCGCACTGGCCGCATCTGCGCCGAGGACTATGTGTACCTCAACTTGCAGCACATTCCGAAGGAGGAGCTGTGCCGCAAGCTCGAGGAGATCGTCGACTTCGCGACGACCTACCTCGGCATCAAGCCCTGGGAGGCGCCGATCCCGGTGATGCCGACCTGCCACTACTACATGGGCGGCATTCCGACGGACAACGACGGCCGGGTGCGCGCGGACGAGGCCGAGGGCATCGTCGAGGGCTTGTACGCCGCCGGCGAGTGCGCCTGCGTCAGCGTCCACGGCGCCAATCGGCTGGGCACCAACTCGCTGCTCGACCTCGTCGTGTTCGGGCGCCGCGTCGGCCTGCACATCGCCCGTCACATCGGCGAGATCCGCCAAGGCCGCCTGCCGGAGGCCGCGGAGCGGCGTGCTCAGTCCTTGATCGCGCAGCTCAAGTCCTCGCAGGGCCGCGAGCGTCACGGCGAGCTGCGCCGCCTGCTCTCGGAGACGATGATGACCCATGTCGCCGTCATCCGCACCGAAGAGGGCATGCGCCAGGCGCTCGCCGACGTGCGTCAGCTGCGCGAACGCTACGCATCCGTGGCGATCGACGACAAGGGGGCGGTGTTCAACACCGACCTCCTGGAGGCGATCGAATGCGGCTTCATGATCGACTACTCGCTGGTGATCATCGAGGCGGCGCTGGCGCGCACCGAGAGCCGCGGCGCGCACGAGCGCCAGGTCAAGGATGCCGAGGGCAAGCTGGTCAAGCTGCCGCGCGACGACGCCAACTGGCTGAAGCACAGCTTCGCGTGGCTGAACGCCGACGGCTCCGTGACGCTGAAGTATCGCCGCCCGTATCTGGTGCACGAGCATCCGGAAGACGGGTGGAGCCCCGAGATCATGCAGCGTATGCGGCCGAAGGAGCGCAAGTATTAGGGGGTGACATGCCGCAGCCGACGATCAGCAAGGTGTTCCGCATCCGCCGCTATGACCCGGCGCGCGACCGCGCGCCGCGCTGGCAGGACTATCGCCTCGACTGCGATCCGATGGAGCGCGTGCTGACCGCGCTCAATCGGATCAAGTGGACGCAGGACGGCTCCCTCAGTTACCGGCGCAGCTGCGGGCACGCGGTCTGCGGTTCCTGCGCGATGACCATCCAGGGCTCCTCCCGCCTCGCCTGCAAGACCCTGGTCAAGGACATCCCGGAGGAGGTCATCACCGTCGAGCCGCTGAAGGCTTTCCCGGTCATCAAAGACCTCGTCGTCGACATGGAGCCGTTCTACCGTAATCTGCGCGCGGTGATGCCCTATCTCGTCAACCGGGCGCCGCCGCCGGTCAAGGAGCGGCGCCAGAGCCCAGCGCAGTTCGAGCTGATCGATGACGCCTCGAAGTGCATTCTCTGCGGGGCTTGCACCTCCTCGTGCCCGAGCTTCTGGAAGAACGAGCAGTACCTCGGTCCGGCGGCCCTGCTCAAGGCCTGGCGCTTCCTCGGCGACAGCCGCGACGATGCCAAGGACGAGCGGATCGCCGCGGTCAACGGCCGCAACGGCGTGTGGCGCTGCCACACGATCTTCAACTGCAAGGAGGCCTGCCCGAAGGATATCGACATTCCAGCGGCGCTCTCGCAGCTCAAGCGCGCGGTCGTCTTCGGCAGCGTCGCCTAGCTTACTTCAAGAACGCGCGCGTCGCCGGGCCGCGGCCCGGCAGGTAATAGTCGTTGTCGTGGCTGGCGCCATCGTCGTTCTTGGAGTAGAGGTTCTCCGTCGCATCCGAGCTCGTGGCGACGACGATCTGGTTGCCCTGGTCGCTGCCCCATCTCTGCCGCACGGTCGAGGCGTTGTCGACGCTGCCAAGCAGCTGGCGGATGCGCAGCGTCTCGATGTGGCCGTCGGCGAAGGCGACGACCGTCGTCTTCCCATGGGTGAAGGTCGTCGTGTCCCAGGGCCGGTCGCCGAGGACGGGGCGCGAGGCCTTGGCGTTCGCCGGCACCGCCCAGTCGTAGGCGTACGAGGTCATCGCTGGCTGCGACGGCGTCTCATTGTCGGGCGTCACCCAGCCGACGGCCCACTTGGCATTTCCCGTGGCGTAGTCGAAGTTCGGGTTGCTCGGCTCAGGGATCACCCGGTTCGGCTTGGAAGGGCAGATGAACAGTCTGGGCGGGCACTCGTCGCCGAGCTTGACGGTCATGAACTCGAAAGTGCCGGGCGTATAAAAAATGTAGTTGGAGGATGTGAGGATCGCCGGCTGGTAGCCGCCGTCGTCCTTGGTTGGGCGGAACGGCCACAAGTCATCATTGTCGTTGCGATAGACCTGGCAGGCGAGCAGGATCTGCCGTTGATTGGATCCGCAGTTCGACTGCTGGGCGCTGGCGCGCACCAAGCGCAACGCAGGCAACAGCATCGCGGCGAGGATGGCGATGATCGAGATGACGACCAACAGTTCGATGAGCGTGAAGGCGCGCCGCTGCATGGGATAACCCCCTACACTGAGGCTAATCGTATGCCCCACACAGCGCCGCGGCAGGCAGGATGTCGGGGGGATCATCGCGACGCTCACACACTAGTCGGCCCGTCGGTAGCCGCCGGGAACGCGGCGCGCCAGGCGCTTGAGCTCGAGCGACAGCAGGGTGGCCGACACCGCGCTCGCCGGCCACCCCGTGCGCTGGACGAGGTCATCGATCGCCAGCGGCTCATCGCCGAGCAGCTGCCACAGGCTGCGTTCTCGGCTGCTCAAGCTGTGCTGCACGCCTTCTTCGACGGCAGGAGGAGGAGAGAGACGGGCGAGGGTGGCGAGCGGCGCGAGCTCCTGGACGATGTCCTCGACGCCGGTGACCAGGACCGCGCCGTCGCGGATCAGCCGATTGGCGCCGACATGCTCGGGGCGATCGATGGGGCCGGGGACGGCGAACACGTGCTTGCCGAGCTCGGCGGCCAGGCGCGCGGTGATCAGCGCCCCGCTGGTGGCGCCGGCTTCGACGACCAGCGTCGCCAGCGAGAGCGCGGCGACCAAGCGGTTGCGGCGCGGGAAGGTGCCGGGATTCGGCGGCATGGAGAGCGGCAGCTCCGAGATGACGGCGCCGTGGCCGGCGGCGATGCGGGCGGCCAGCGGGCGATTCTCCGTCGGGTAGCAGTAGGCGATGCCGCTGCCGAGTACGGCGATGGTGCGGCCGCCAGCGGCCAGCGCGGCCTCATGGGCCGCGGTATCGATGCCGCGTGCCAGGCCCGAGACGATCGTCGCTCCAAGCCTGGCTAAGCCGCCTGCGAGGCGCTGAGCGGTACGATGGCCGTAGGCTGTCGCGCGCCGCGGTCCAACGACGGCGACCGCCAGCCGGTCCTGCGGCAGGAGCTCGCCTTGCACCCACAGCGCAAGGGGGGGGTCGGGAAGGCAGGCGAGGTCCTTCGGCCACTCCGGATCGCCGCGCACGATGATCCGCACGCCGGCCGCCGCCGCTTCTGCCAGCTCGGCGCGCAGCCGCTCATCGAGACGGGGATCGCAGAGCCGGCGCGCTCGCTCCGGTCCGATGCCCTCGACTGCCTGCAGGGCATCCATCCGCTGTGTAAAGATCGCATGATAACTGCCGAATGCTGCCTGCAGGCGGGCGGCGAGCAGCGGGCCGAGCCCGGGAATCAATGCCAGCTTGAGCAGGGCTTCGCGTTCGGCGCTCACTGGCAGCCCTCGCGGAAGGCGGCGGCGATCGCTGCCTGGTCGGCGACCGGCAGCAGCGTCACCTGTCCCGCGCGCACCGGCAGCACGAAGCGCACCCGCCCGCCGCGCGCCTTTTTGTCGAGCGCCGTGCGCGCCACCAGGCGCTCGATCAGCGCGGGATCGGTGGCCGGGTAGCGCAGGGGCAGGCCGAAACGCGTGAGCAGGGCATCGAGGCGCGCTGGCAGGTCCGGATCGGCCAGCACCCCGAGCGAGCGGGCCAGAACGCAGGCCAGGCGCATGCCGATCGCCACCGCTTCGCCGTGCAGCAGCCCCTGATAGCCGCTCTCCGCTTCCAGCGCGTGGCCGAAGGTGTGGCCGAGGTTGAGCTCGGCGCGCAGCCCCTCTTCGCGCTCGTCGCACGCGACATACCAGGCCTTGATCCGGCAGCTTTCATGCACGATGTGGGCGATGGCCTCGGGATCGCGCGCGCTGACGGCTTCGGCCTGGCCCTCGAGCCAGGCGAGCAGGGCGGCATCGCGGATTACGCCATATTTGATGACCTCGGCGAGACCGGCGCGGTAGTTGCGCTCGTCGAGGGTTGTCAGCACCGCCGGGTCGCAGATCACCGCGACCGGTTGGCAGAAGGCTCCGATCAGGTTCTTGCCAGCCGGGATGTCGATGCCGGTCTTGCCGCCGACCGCGCTGTCGACCATCGCGAGGAGGGTGGTCGGCGCCTGCACGAAGCGCACCCCGCGCATCCAGCAGGCGGCGACGAAGCCGGCGAGATCCCCGGCGACCCCGCCGCCGAGGGCGAGGATCGCGCCATCACGGCCGAGGCGATGGCGCGCGCAGGCGTCCCAGAGCTGGGCAGCGGTGTCGAGGGTCTTCGACCGTTCGCCGGGCGGAAACGCGACGAGCTCGGCGTGGATGCCTGCAGCCGCCAGCGACTGCCGCAGTGTCGCACCATGCAGGGCGGCGACTGTTGCATCGGCGATGATCAGGGCCTGGGGCGCCGCCAGGCAGGGAGCGATGAGGCTGCCGGCGCGCGCCAGCGCCCCGCTGGCGATGTGGATGGGATACGAGCGCGCGCCGAGATCGACCAGCAGCTGCATGCAGATATTGAACAGCCTGCGTGCGTCCAGGCAATGTCAGCGGTGCGCTCGCCGCAGGCGCTGGCGTTGCCAGCGCTTTCCGCGCTGTACGCTGAGGACGGACTGCACGCATGCGCCCCTCATTCGTCGTCGCCCTCGTCGTTGCTTGCGCCCTGCTGTCGGCCGGGGAGAGCCTGGCGATCGCGCCGGTGCCGGTGCGGCTCGATACCCGCGCCAATGTCCGCTTCGCCCCTTCGACCAGCGCCAAGATCGTCGTCACGCTGGCAGCGGGCAGCGAGGTCGAGGTCTTCGGCCCGGCCAAGGAAGCCGCCGATTGGTTCGTCATCCGTTTCCCGCGCGAAGGACGGGTGTGGGTGCACAGCAGGAACCTCAAGCCGCTGGATGGCGGCCTGCGCTATCAGGTGACGCAGGCGCAGACCAAGGCCCGCGACGACGCGCGGCTCACGGCCGACGTCGTCGCCGAGCTCAACGAGGGCGACATCGTCGAGGATCGCGGCCAGGTGGTCGGCGACTGGCGCGCGGTCGCCATCCCGGATGCCGTCGCCTTCGTGCACAAGAGCGTGCTCAAGCTGCCGCCGGACCTCGACGCCCGGCTGCGCGCGCGCGCCGCGGCCGCGGAAGCGGCCGAGCGCGCCTGGCAGCAGGCGATGGTGATCTACGCGCAGTATGTCGATCAGGTGAAGGCCAACCCCAAGGCTGCGGTCGGTTTGGACTGGGCCGGCCTGGTGCGTCTGCTCGACAGCGTGGTCAACGACCATGCCAGCGCCAGCGTGCGGCTGGCGGCGACGCGGGTGCGCGAGTCGATCGCGCAGCTCGTGCCGCCGGCCCAGGAAGTCGCCAAGAAAGAGGGCATCCAGCCGCCGGCACCGCTGCCGCCGCCGGCGCCGCGCAGCGAAGCGCCGGCTTCGCCTCCGCCCGCCGCCGCTCCGGCGCCGCGTCCACTGAGCGACCAAGAGGCGCGCGCGGTGCTCGCGGCGCGTCCAGCGAGCAGCGCCTGGCAGGCCACGGGGCTGCTGGTGCTCGACGATCGCTACGCGGAGCGGGTCGGGACCCGCGTCGTCTTGATGGATGAGAACGGCGATCCGGTCGCCTTCATCAAGCCGAAGGAGGGCGCCGACCTGCGCGTCTCGGAGTTCGTCAACCGTTTCGTCGGCGCCGCCGGCGAGGTCTACACCGTGCCGCCCGAACAGAGCGGTCTGCCGCGTCCGGTCAAACTGATCCTCGCGCAGCAGCTGGCTCCCGCCCAGCCGTGACGGCGATGCCGGACCCCAGGCCGCAGGCGAGCTGGCTGGCACGGCTGCTGATCGCTCCGATCCGCTGCTACAAGCGCTGGATCAGTCCGCTGCTGCCGCCGGCCTGTCGCTATCAGCCGACATGCTCCGTCTATATGATGGAGGCGCTGGCGACCCATGGCGCAGCCAAGGGACTGTGGCTCGGCTTGCGCCGCCTCTGCCGCTGCCACCCTTGGGGCGGCTACGGCTGGGATCCCGTGCCGCCAGCAAGCGGTTCTTGCACGACCGGGCAAGACCATACACTGCGCGCCCACTCCCACAAGGACCCTGCATGATCCGAGTCGAAGCACGCGCCGGAGAGACCCTGGAGAAGACCATCCGCCGTTTCAAGAAGCGTTGCGAGAAGGAAGGCCTGACCAAGGACATCAAGAAGCACCTCTACTATGACAAGCCGTCGGAGGTGCGCCGCCGCGAGATTCGCAAGCTCGAGAAGCGTCTGCTGCAGGAGCGTCTGGAGGCGCAGAGCTACGGCCGCCGCTAGCGGCCTCAGCCCGGGGCCGGGCCGCCGCGCAGCCGTCCGCGCAGGTCCTGCACGAGGTTCCAGAAGGCGACGGCCGCCGGCAGGGCGTTGGTCAGGATGCCGACGGAGTCGTTCTTGCCCCAGATGAAGTACATCGTGACCAAGCCGGCGCCGAGAAGGCTGATCACCCAGAACGCGGTCGGCATCGCTGCGCTGCCGGTCTTCCGTCTGTGCCAGGCCTGCACCAGCCAGCGCGAGGCGAAGCACAGGGCGCCAGCGAAGCCGAGGATCTTCCAGCCGGTGATCGTCCACTGGGCGTCGATGAACGGCAGGTCGATGATCGTCAGCACGCGGTGCATGTGGCCGCGGCCCTCATAGAGGGCTCCGCGGTGCTCGTAAACCTCGCCGCCGGCGAGACCGATGCCGGCGGCGAGAACGATGAGCAACGGGACGAGCCACCACCGCATCTCAACCCCCGCCGCTGGCGACCACGCGCACGTTGCGGTTGCGGCTCTGCAGCCAACGCACGCCGAAGAGGTCGCTGGCGGCGGCGGGGGCGCGGTTCCAGAAGCCGTACTTGCTGCGGCCGCGGCGGCGCGGGCGATGGTTGACCGGGATCTCGGCGATGCGGTAGCCCTTCATCGCCACCAGGGTCGGCAGGAAGCGGTGCATGCCGTGGAAGAACGGCAGCTCGAGCAGGGCCTCGCGGCGGACCACCCGCGTGCTGCAGCCGACATCTCGCACCGTGTAGCCGGTGAGCCAGTTGCGGATGCCGTTGCCGAGCCGCGACAGCAGACGGCGATGCCAGGCGTCGCGGCGCTGCGCGCGGATCCCGTTGACCATGTCGACGCCGTGCTCCAAGGCGTAGGCGAGCTGCCGCGGCAGATCGGCGGGGTCGTTCTGGCCGTCGCCGTCCAGGGTACCTACCCAGAGGCCGCGCGCGGCGCGGAAGCCGGCCATGAAGGCCGCGCTCTGCCCGTGATTGCGGTCGAGCGCGATCCAGCGGTGCGGGGGCGGCAGCTCCTGCATGCGCGCGCGCGAGGCATCGCGCGACCCATCGTCGACCCATACCGCTTCCCAGGCATAGCTCTGTCCGCTGAAGGCGGCGCCGATCTCGGCGGCCAGCTCCGGGATGCTCGCTTCCTCGTCCTTCACTGGGATGACGACGGAGATCAGAATGTCGTCGGGCATTGCGCTAGGTTCAGCGGCGAGCGGCATGCGCAATCGCACAAGCGGCTACGGCAGGCAGCCCTCCAGGCGCAGGGCGGTGACGATCTCGGCGGCGGCCGTCGAGCGATTCAAGGCGTAGATGTGCAGGCCGGGGGCCCCGGCATGCAGCAGCTCGCGGCACAACGCGATCGTGTAGGCGATGCCTTCCTTGCGCATCGCCACGCGATCGGCGGCGCAGGCCGCAAGGCGCGCCGCCAGCGCCGGCGGGATGTTCGCGCCGCAACGCTGGCAGAAGCGCTGCAGCGCCTGGTAGTCGACGATCGGCAGGATCCCGGGAATGATCCGCGGGCGCCGCCCGAGCAGGGCCGTCAGATGGCGCACGAGTTCGAGGTACGGCGCGAGCTCGAAGAAGCACTGGGTGATCGCCGCACAGGCGCCGCGGCGCAGCTTGTCGGCGAGGAAGGCCCAGTCCGCGGCGCGGCTCGGCGCCTCCGGATGCCCTTCCGGGTAGGCCGCGCAGAGGATCGCGAAGCGCCCGTCGTCTCGGACCAGATCGATCAGCTCGCTGGCATAGCGGCAGCCGTCGGGCGGCGGGCTGAAACGCGTCTCGCCCTGCGGGGGATCGCCGCGCAGGGCGAGGATGTTGACGATGCCGGCGGCGGCATACTCCGCGAGGATCGCTCGCAGCTCGTTGCGACTGGCGCCGACACAGGTCAGATGCGCCATCGCCGTCAGCCCGCTGCGCGCCTGGATGTGCTGCACGACTTCGCGGGTGCGCGCGCGCGTGCTGCCGCCCGCGCCGTAGGTCACCGAGACGAAGTCCGGACCGAGCGGCGCCAGCTGCTCGATCGTGTCCTCGAGCGTGTGCCACGCGCGCTCGTTCTTCGGCGGGAAGAACTCGAAGCTCAGCGTGCGCGGGCGGCGCTCGAAGAGAGCATCGAGGCGCATCGCTTGATCACGATAGAGCGATGAAAGATGGGACAAGCTCAGCCCTGCAGGCGCGCGCCAGCGGCCCGGCTGGCCTCCAGGACTTCGGCATGCAGCGATCCGCCCTGCGCGTCGATGGTCACCAGCGCGGGCAGCCGCTCGACCCAGAGGTGCCAGATCGCCTCCGGGCTGCCGAGATCGATCCAGTCGACGCCGTCGACGCGGGCGACGCAGCGCGCGTAGACCTGGGCGGCACCGCCGATCGCGTGGAGGTACACGCAGCCGTGCTGCTGGCAGGCGGCGCGCGTGCGCTCGCCCATCCCTCCCTTGCCGATAATCCCGCGCAGGCCGTGCTCAGCGATCAGCTTCCACTGGTAGGGCTCCTCACGGCTGCTGGTCGTCGGGCCGGCGGCGCGGCACTGCCAGCGATCGCCGTCGCGGACCATCACCGGGCCGCAGTGATAGATGATCTGCCCGCGCAGGGAGACGGGAGGGGCCTGGCCGTGGAAGATGCGGTGGTGCACGGCATCGCGGCCGGTGTAGATCCGGCCGCTGATCTCGACGAAGTCGCCGACGCGCAGGCGGCGCACCGTCTCCTCGTCCAGCGGGGTGGTCAGCGCGAGCACGCTCATCGTGCGCTCCTCAGTACAGCCAGTGTGCGATATTGCCCGCGGCATCGAGCGCGATGCCCTGGCGGCGGAATGCCCAGCACATGTAGCTCACCGATACGAAGAAGCTCGCCGGCACGCGGTTGCGCTTGCCGATCTTGCAGCCGAGCAGCGTCGTGCGGCCACCGAAGCCCATCGGACCGATGCCGAGCTGGTTGGCCTTGTGCACGACGCGCTGCTCGAGTTCGGCGAGCGCCGGGTCGGCGTTCTGATCATCGAGGCGACGCAGCAGCTGGCGCTTGGCCCAGTCCATGCCGCTGACGCGATCGCCGCCGATGCACACCCCGAGGACGCCGGGGCCGCAGCCCTGCCCCTGGGCTTCGATGACGCAGTCGAGGATCGCGTTCTCGACGCCCCGCAGGTCTCGACCGCCGAGCCGCGGATGCGGCAGGCTGTAGGTCGCTCCGACATTCTCGCAGCCGCCGCCCTTCAGCATCAGCCGCACCTCGCAGTGCGGCTCGCGCCACTGGGCGAAGTGCAGGTCGGGGGAGCCCGGACCGACATTGTCGCCGCTGTTGGCGCCGGTGACGCTGTCGACCGAGTTCTGGCGCAACCAGCCGCGGGCGGTCGCCTCGCGCACCGCACGGATCGCGGCGTCTTCGAACAGCAGCTGGTCGACGCCGACGGGAGTGTGGATGTAGAAGAGGATGGATCCGGTGTCCTGGCACAGCGGCCCGTCGTTGCAGGCGGCGAGCGCGATGTTGTCTTCGATGATCCGCATCGCGTAGCCGGCAGCGCTCTCCGCGTCTTCCTGTCGACGGGCAGCCGCGATCGTTCGCCGGACATCGTCGGGCAGCTCGACGGAGGTGCGGCGGATCAGCTCGAGCAAGGAGCGGGCGAGGCGGTCGGCGTCCATGTCGCGCAGCGTCGATGCGCGCGGCGCGGATCAATCGCGCGCACGATCGAGCGCGACACGGGCCGCGCGCACCGCGGCGCGGTAAACGCGTTCGACCTCGGGATCGGGGGCCCCAAGAGTCAGCAGGAGCTGATCGAGCAGGGCGCGAGCCGCGTTCTCCTGCTCCACAAGGGGCTCGATTGCGGCGCGTCGCTCCGGGGCCAGGCCGACAGCCGGCGCCAGCCAGCCGTCGTCGGTCGCCTGGATGCTGCCCTCGGCGAGCGCGGCGGCGAGCGCCGGCCAGCGCTCGCGTCGGCGCTGCACGGCGCTCGGCGGCTGCCAGCGTTCGCCCAGACGCTGTCCGGCCGCCCAGCGCGCGATGCGCGCTGCTCCCGGACCGCCGTCAACGAAGTCGATTTCCGCTGGCAGACGGTGGCGGCCGTGTGCGAGATCCTCGACCCACCAGGCCACGGCCTCGGCTTGCTCGGGCTGCCAGGCCTGAGACGGACGACCGAGGCAGGCCGCGAGCACCAACGCGGCGGCGAGCAGGGCGCCGCGGCCGACCGCGGTCACTCGTCGCGTTCCGCGCGGCACCGCACTCCCGGGCAGAGGCGGGGGATGCGGGTGAACGCCGTCAGCTGCCCGCACTGCCGTTCGGCCTCGGCCTGGGTGAGGGCGCGGCGGACGACCGCGCTGCCCTCATGGTGCGCCTCGAGCGCGACCATCTCGGCGACTTCCTCGGAGAGGCCGCAGGCGCGCTGCAGGCCGTGGATCACGACATCGATCGGCGTCACATCGTCATTGAACAGGACGATCCGCCACCCGCGGTCGAGCGCGGTGTCGCTCTCCGAGACCGGCAGCGCCAGGGGATCCGGCATGAGGGGGCTTGTATCGCTTGCACAGACGCGGCAACCGACGGCGGATCCTCACATGAGCACATGTCCGCTGTCGATCGCCCGCGCTCCGCCGGCGGTCAACAGCAGCAGGCGGCCCTGATCATCGATGCCCTGCCCGATGCCGCAGACCGAGCCCTGGTTCGTCTGCACCGTGCAGCTGACGCCGAGCAAGGCGTCGCGCGCGCGCAGGGCGGGCAGCAGCGGGCAGAGCCCGTGCAGCGCGATGACCCCCGCGGCTTCGAGGACGTAGCGACGCAGGCTGTGCAGCAGCTCTTCCTCGGATGGGGGAGCAGCGAGCGTGTGCAGGCTGATCGCCGCCAATTCAGGCGGCAGCGTCGCCGCGCGGTTGAGCCCGATGCCGACAACCAGCTGCTGGCCGCTGCCTTCGCAGAGGACGCCCGCGAGCTTGCGGCCTGCGAGCAGCACATCGTTGGGCCACTTGATGGCGAAGCGCGCTGCCAGCTGCGGGCAGGCATCGCTCAGGGCGTGGATGATCGCGAGACCGGCGGCCAGCGCCATCGCCGGGGCGCGCGCGGGCGGCACCGCGACGACGATGGAGGCCGTCAGGGTCCCCGGCGGCGCGTACCAGGCGCGGCCCTGCCGACCGCGACCGGCGGTCTGGGCGCGGGTGAAGACGACGGTGCCCGGAGGCAGCTCGGATAAGCGCGCGAGGGCCCAACTGTTGGTGCTCGGGCAGCTCGGCAGCGTGATCAGCCAGTCGTTCATCGGCGCGCGGCAGCCTCGGCGTCGAGCGCGATGCGGAAGCCGGGAGCGGGGCGAAGATACAGCGCGGCGCCGACGACTTCGCGATCTTCGAGCACGGCGACGGCCTGCGGCCCGGGCTGGGCGAGCCAGGCGGCGGGATCGCTTGTCGCCGGCGGCATACCGGCGATGAAGTAGCGCACACAGGGCGGCAGTCCGTTCCATGACACCGCGATGCCACGCGCCGCCAGCGCGGAGAGCGCGCCGCCGGTGGCGATGACGGCCTCCGAGGCCGCGATCTGATCTTTGACGCGGTCGCGATGCTGGTGATAGACCCACAGGCCGCTGAGAACCAGGACGCTGGCGAGCAGCCAGGCACCCGCCCATCGCAGGGGGTGCCAGCCGCGCAGGAGCCAGCTGAGGCCGACGCCGGCGAGCACCGCTCCAGGAAAGAGCATCGGCAGCCCGAGGATCAGCCGCTTATGCGGCGCGAGCATCAGGATCAGCAGGCCGACGCCCAGCCAGCAGGCCATGAAGCGCAGGAAGCGGCGCTGGCGCGGCACGAGGGGCGGCCGCCGCCACAGGCGCCACAGCGCGTAGCCTGCTGCGAGCGACCACGGCAGGAACAGGCCGACGTACCACAACGGAGGACGCCACCAGGTCAGCCACAGCGGGGTGCCCTTGTCGTTCTCGGTGGCGTGGCGAATCAGCTCCTGGCCGATCAGCTTGTCGAGCACCGGCTGGCCGAGCGCATGCACGGCAAGCAGCAGCCAGCCGACCGTCAGCGCCAGGAACGCGAGGAAGCCGAGCACCTGGCTGCCGAGGGCTGGGGCCCTCGCCCGCGGACGCTCGCCGCGCCACCAGGCTGCAAGCAGACCGCCGCTGGCGAAGAGCACCCCGACCGGGGTTTTGGCGAGCGTCGTCAGCGCCGCCGCGAGCCAGAAGCGGACCCACGACCCAGCGCCTTCCCAGGCGCGCAAGGCCGCGTAGGCGGTGAGCGCGACGCAGGCTGCGAACACGGCATCGGTGCGCGCCAAGACGATCGCCTTCTGGGTATCGAAGGCCAGCGCGAGGCACATGCCGGCCGCGAGACCGGCCGCCCAGCCGAGGCGGCGCGCTGTCCAGCAGGTGGCGAGCGCCGTCAAGCACGCGAAGGCCGCGGCGCATGGCAGGTACAGGGCGAAACGCGAACCGCCGAAGATCGCGGTCGAGAGCGCCGCCAGCCAGGTGTAGAGCGGCGGCTTGCTCGCGATGCTGCCGCCGGCATCGCGCTGCATGATCCACTGGCCGTCGGCCAGCGCGTCGACGATGTATTCGATCGGCCGCGGCTGGTCTTTATCGAGGATGTCGGCGGGTCCGGCCAGCCGCAGGACGAAGAGCGCGCTGAGGACGAGCAGCGGCAGCGCCAGCGCCCAGCGCTTCACCGACCCCCCGCGACCTGCAGGGCCTCCAGCCGCCAGTCGGCGCCGGAGAACTCGAGCCGCAGGCGCGCGTCGGGCGGCACCGGACTGCGCGGCAGACGCAGCACCTCGCGACCGGCCAGCGAGATCACCAATGCACCGCCGCGCGCGCCGAGGCGCAGGCGGTGGGTCCCCGCCGTCGGCAACGGCAAGCGCTGCTCCTGCTGCTCCTGCCGCAACGTCAGCTGATCGTCGGAGATCCGCAGCAGGAGGTGGCTGCGGCTTTCGGACACGCAGCTGATCAGCGCTTCGGCGTCCTCGCCCGCTAGATGCAGGGTCGCCTCGCACAGCCAGTCGGGACCGCCGATCGGCACCGTGCACAGCAGGGCCGTGCTGTCGCTGCCGCTGCCGACCAGGGCGCTCTCCGCCATCCGCGGCTCGCCGCGCTCGACCTCGAGGAAGAAGAGGTCGGCGGGGTCGTTGAAATCGAGCACTGCCGAGAGGCCGGAGAGGATATCGGCGCGGCGCAGCTGCAGCTCGCCGCGATTGAGCGCTGGATCGCCGAGCAGCAGTCGGCGCGCGCGCGCGTGCTCGCCGGCGAGCAGCAGGGCGGCGCCGGCGGCCAGCGCTCGTTCGCCGCGCTGCTGCTCGAAGGTCAGCGCCGTCGTCTTCCAGTCGCGCTGCCAGAAGGCCTTGATGCCCGCTGCCTCCCGGCACTGGGCGGCGAACTGGCGCTGCAGGGCAGCGAAGGGCGTGCCGACCGTCGCCGCTGCCAAGCTTTCGGCCAGCGGCAGCAGCTCTTCGAAGCGTCCGGCTTCGAGCGCGCGCCGCGCCTGTCGGCGCGTGTCGTTGAGGTGCTGCATCAGCAGGATCAGCTCCTGCTGGTAGCGGTTGTCGGCATCGAGCCGCTCGTCGCTGCCAGCGACGTCGCGCAGGCGTAGGAAGGTGGAGAGCCGGGCGCCGACATGCTCGGGCTTCGGCGGCGGCAACGCCGCCAGCTGCTCGCGGTACCAGGCCGCGGCGGCGCGCTGCAGCTGCTCGCGTGCCAACTGCAGCTCGTTGGCTAGCTGCGGGCGCTGCGCCAGGCGCTTCTGCAGACTGGCCAGCTCGTCTTCGAGCGTCGGCCAACCGATGCTGGCGCCCTCGGGGATGCGGCGACGCAGGGCCTGCAGCTCGCTGAGGGCTGGATCGCTGGCGATGCTGCTCGATGCGGACGCGGGCGCAGCGGCAGCCGGCGGCGCTGGGGGCGGCGCTGCTGCCGAGACGGCGGGGACCGACGTCGGGGTCGCGGGCGTGGCGTGCGTCCCGGCGCTCGCCGGGGCGCTCGTCGCAGCAGCATCCGCGGTGCCGACTGGCGCGCTGCGCAGCAGCTGAGGCAGGACGACGAAGCCGAGGATGCCGACGACGAGCACTGCGGCCGCGCCGACGAGCACCTGCTTGAGCAGGTGCTGCTCGCGCGCGCGGCGCGCCGCGGCGGCGCGCGCTGCCAGCCGCTGCGCCTGCTGCTCGGCGGCCGCGGCGTCCGCCAGCTTCTGGCGCAGCGCGCGCAAGCGCGCCGCGGCCTCTGCGAGGTCGCTGGAGCGCTGCGCGCGACGCTTAGCAAGCAGTTGCGCCAGCAGGGCATCCGCGTCCTCGGCGAGCGGCCGCGGCAGCACGCTGCGCAGCGAGGGCAGAGCTGGCCCAGCATGGGCCTGCTGCACGGCCTCGGCGGTGGCGCCGGTGAAGGGCGGAGCCCCCGTCAACACATGGTATAACATGCAGCCGACGGCGTAGGCATCCTCGGGCGCCTCGGGCGGCGTCGTGCTGTCGGGCGCGCGGTACCACAGATGCTCGGGGCGCACGCGCCCCGGCGGCAGGAGCTCCGCGAGCCCGAGATCGAAGATGCGGATCTTGCCGGCCTGATCGAGCATCACCGAGCGCAGCTCGAGGGCGCCGTGCACCAGCCCGGCGCGATGGGCATCGGCGAGCGCTGCGGCTACGCGCTCGATGATCAACAGGCCGAGGGCGGGAGCGAAGCGCCGCTCGCGCTGCAGCAGCTGCTCCAAGGTGTCGCCATCGATCCACTCGGTGGCGTACCACGCCAAGCCGCCCTCGATGCCGCTGTCGAGCACCCGCACGAAGCGCTCATGCGTGAAGGAGGCGGCGCGCGCCAGCGCGGCGCGGAAGCGTTCGGCGAAGGAAGGATCGGCGCGGCAGTCGCGGGCGAAGACCTTGATCGCCGCGGGGCGCTGCATGCTGCGTTGCTCTGCGCGGTACACGTAGCCTGTGCCGGTGCGGGCGAGCAGGCGCTCGAGGCGGAAGCCAGCGATCGTGCGGCCGGCGAGCGATTGGGGGTCGAGCGGGGCGGACGAGGGCGGGTTCTCGGCATCGGAGCAGGCGAACAGGATCTCGCTGTCGCCGATACCGATCGCGTCGCCATTGCGCAACTGGCGGCGTCCGACGAGGCGCTCGCCATTGACCACGGTGCCGTTGGCGCTGCCGAGATCCTCGACCTGCCAACAACCATCGGCGTGGAAGACGCGGGCATGCTGGCGGCTGGCGGCGCGATCGGCGATGACCAGGCCGCAGCTGCTGTGGCGGCCGATCGTGCAGGACCCCGA